>NZ_CEEDOX010000007.1:0-245054 GCF_979256535.1 Methylobacterium sp. AC690
AGGCCGTGCGCTACGCCGACGACAACCGCACCTCCGCCCTCCTCGGCCTCGCCGCCGTCGCCTTCGCGGTGGGCTGGTTCGCCCGGCCCCGGCGCTGATCCGCGGGACGGGTCCCGGACTGGGTTTTCCAGGCCATAAACCAAGCCATGAAGGCCTTCGGGCCGTCACTGCGGAACGGACGGCGGGATCCGTCGGTGCCCCAATCCCGTTCTCGTCCTCATGCGCGGCACCTCGGACGACGGGGCTCCTGCCAAAAGGCCAGTGATCTCCCGCGGACGGAACCGTTTTTCTCAGACCTCAGACCACAGGATAGACGATGAGCAAGGGCTACCCCTCGATGACCGCGCTGCTGGGCCTGCTGGCCGTGGCCGGCTACCAGAACCGCGACAAGCTCGCCGAGCTGCTGAAGGGCCACGAGGCCACCGCGCCGCAACGCACCGTCCCGCCGATCCCCAGCACCGCGTCCACGGGCGCCTCCACCGGCAGCGGCGGCCTCGGCAACCTGGCCGGCCTGCTGGGCGGCGTCGGCACCGCCGGGGTCGGCGGCCTGATCGCCAGCGGCCTGAGCGAGCTGGTCGACCACTTCACCAAGGGGGGCCACGGCGAGACGGCGAACTCCTGGGTCAACCACGGTCCCAACCGCGACATGCCCGAGACGGATCTGGAGCGGGCCATCGGATCGGACACCCTCGACCACCTGACCCAGCAGACCGGCCTGAGCCGCAGCGCGCTCCTCTCCCGGCTCGCGCGCGAGCTGCCCTCGGCCATCGACCGCTACGCCGCCGACGGCCGCCGCCCGGCCTGAGGTCGAGCAGAGACACGACCGGCGTCGCTTCGAGGGCGCCGGTCGCCATGCCGGCTTGCGGCGGGGGCAGGATCGACCTCCCATATCCTCTGCCGCGTCAGCGGTTTGGGAGCCCGTCCGTGAGCCCCTTCTCTCAGCTCGGCGCCGTCGATTGCCCGCTCCCCGTCCGGCCCGGCCGGCGCCTGATGACCTGGCGAAGAATGGCGGAGACCTGATCGGCCGAATAGGGCTTCTGCAGCAGTTCGAAGCCGTGCGCGCCTTCCTCGGCCAGCACATGGCTGTAGCCGGAGGCCAGCACCACGGGCAGGTCCGGCAGACGGAGCCGCAGAAGCTTGGCGAGCTCGATACCGCCCATGCCCGGCATGACCACGTCGGAGAACACGACGTCGAAGCTGCCACCGTCCGAGCCGATGCGGTCCAGCGCCTCCTCCGCATTGGCCGCCCAGGTTGTCGCATAGCCCAGGTCCTGGAGGATCTGAGTCGCGAACCGACCAACCTCGATGTTGTCCTCGACCACCAGGACGCGCTGGCCGGCCCCACCCGGCTCCAGGCCCGCCGCTTCCGATCCGTCCTCCGCCCCGACGAAATCCATCTCCGCCTCCGGCAGGTAGAGCGTGAAGGTCGTGCCCCGTCCCGGCTCGCTCGCGACGGCCACGTCGCCACCCGATTGCTTGGCGAAGCCGAACACCTGAGACAGGCCGAGCCCCGTGCCCTTGCCAACCTCCTTGGTGGTAAAAAACGGCTCGAAGATGCGGGTCAGGACGTCCGGGGAAATGCCCGCGCCCGTATCGGAGAGGGAGACTGCCGCGAAGGGCCCGGGGGCCCCGGCATGGCCGCGAATGGACGGAAGCGGCATGCCGCAATCCAGCCGCAGGGTGAGGGTCCCTTCGCCCTCCATCGCGTCCCGTGCGTTGACCGCCATGTTCACGAGGGCGGTCTCGAACTGGCTGACATCCACCCGCACGCAGCAGGGATGGTCGGGTAGCTCCGTCCGCACCGCGATGCGTGCGCCCGTCACGGTATCGAGCAGTTCGGCGACGCTGCGCAGCCGGCTGCCGACGTCCACCGTCTCCGGTTTCAGGGTCTGGCGTCGGGCGAAGGCGAGGAGCTGGCCCGTCAGCTTGGCGGCCCGGTCTACCGTGTCGGACACGGCATTGAGGTAACGGGCCTTGCGTTCCTCCGCGAGATCCGGCCGACGCAGGAAGTCGACCGAGGAGCGGATGATCGTCAGCAGGTTGTTGAAGTCGTGCGCGACGCCCCCGGTCAGTTGTCCGACGGCCTCGAGCTTCTGCGACTGGCGCAGGGCTTCCTCGGCCTGCTGCAGCGCCTGCTCCTGGGTCTTCTCCGCGGTGACGTCCCGCCCATAGGCGTAGACGAGGTCTCCCTCCACGGAGGTCCGCCAGGAGATCCAGCGCGGGGTGCCGTCCGCGTGGCGGTAGCGATTTTCGAAGTTGGTCAGGTCGTTGGCCGAGGCCGCCCGGGCCAACCCCTCACGGGAGAGGGCCGCATCGTCCGGCCAGACGAATTCCAGCAAGCTGCGACCGACAACGTCCGACGGATGCTGGCCCAGGATCGCCTCCCAGGCGGGGTTCACCGCTCGGAAGACACCGTCGGCCCCGACGACGACGAGGAGGTCGCGCGAATTGCGCCAGACCCGGTCGCGCTCGGCGGTGCGTTCGGCGACCCGCTGCTCCAGGGTCTCGTTGAAGCGCACGAGCTCGGCCATCACCCGCTTCTGGTCGTCGATGTCGGTACTGGTACCGACCCAGCGCAGGACGGTACCGTCGCCGGCCAGCACCGGCTGCGCCCGCGCCAGGAACCAGCGATAGGCGCCGTCTCCGCGCCGGAGACGATACTCGCACTGGTATTCCGACAGCGACGAAACCGTCGCGCGCCATCGATCGGCCACGCGGGTCCGATCGTCGGGATGGATGATGGCGAGCCATCCCGCCGCGTCGAGGTCGCCGGAGCGCAGGCCGGTGTAGGCGTAGACCCGTTCGTTGAACCAGTCGGCGGCGCCGGTCGCATCGGTGGTCCAGACCAGATTGGGCAGCACCTGCGACAGGACGCGGAACTGCTCCTCGCTGGCACGCAGGGCGTCCTCGGACTGCTTGCGGGCGGTGATCTCGATGGCGCTCCCGAGCACGCGCACGCAGCGCTCGCCCTCGAAGAGGCCGCGCCCCTTGGCAGCAACCCAGCGGACGATCCCGTCCGCCTGTCCCACCGTTCGATACTCGACGTCGTAGACGGCGCGTCGCGCCGGATCGAGCGCGGCGGCAAAGGCCGCCATCGTCGCCTCGCGGTCGTCGGGATGCAGGCCGGCGAGAAACTCCGCTCCCGAGACCGGGGTGTCCGACGACATGCCGAACATCGCCTTCACCCGCTGCGGCCAGTAGGCCGTGTCGTTCACGACATCGACGTCCCAGAAGCCGATGTCGGAAGCCTCGGTCGCGAGGCGCAGGCGGGCTTCCGTCTCGCTGAGTTCCGCCTGCGCCGCGATCTGCCCCGTCGTCTCCGCGCAGGCGCAGAACATGCCGACGATCCGGTCCGCGTCATCGCGCAAGGGCGAGTACGAGAAGGTGAAGGACGCCTTCTCCGCGTAGCCACGCCGGTCGATCTCAAACGGCATGTTCTCGGACCAGGTCGCTTCACCGGCGAGCGCGCGTTCGACCATGGGCTCGACATGGGTCCAGACGTCGGAGAACACGTCCCGGAACGGCCGGCCGAGGGCCGCCGGGTGCCTGAGCCCGAGAATCTCGGCATAGGCGTCGTTGTAGAGGAAGGCGAGTTCGCTCCCGACCGCCGCGAACATCGGGAAGCGCGACCCCAGCATCAGGCTCACGGTCGCGCGCAGGCCGGCCGGCCAGGTCTCCGGCTGTCCGAGGGCGGAGCCGGACCAGTCGTGCGCGCGCAGGCGCGCGGCCATCTCGCCGCCACCCACGAGAAAGGTCGGCGCCGCCCCAGGCCCTGCGGCGAGCCCATCATCCACCGATCCGCGCTGCACGGCCTACACCCCTCCGCTCCGCCACTGCCCGTCCGCTTCCGGACAACCGACCGCGCGCCGCGCCGCCGGCGCCGCTGGACGACGAGGCTCCGCGCGTCGAACGCGTGCATGCCCGCGCTGTGACGAAAACGGCGCGCAACGGCTTCGGCGACGCTTCATGCCAGTTTTCGTCGGGCGTATCCGGCACGTCGTCGTCGCACCACGCCGCGCGCACCGGCTGGTCGGCGAGGCAGCGCATGCCCTCGCGCGCGGTGAAGACTTCGGACGGCATTCGGACCGCTCCACAAGGCGAGTTGCCCCTTTGGACGGACGGCCCGTCAGACACCGGTCTGCCCAGGATCCCGTCCTCAGGCCGTCCGGCCGGCGCCCGACGGGTTGCCGACCCGCTCCGCCGCGAAGCGCTCGCGCAGCCAGGCCGCGGCCGGGCCGCAGGGGCGCTGCTTGTGCCAGACCAGTTCCAGGGCGATCGGCCAGTCGCCCTGATCGAACTGCAGGTCCGGGGTCACCAGATCAGGCGCCGTCTGTGAGGCGGCGATGACGTGGTCCGTGACGAAGGCCCAGCCGATCCCGTGCTTCACCATCTCGAGGATCACCCAGTGGCTCTCCACCCACCACACCTCGGCGGCCACCCGCAGCCGGCGCTTCTCGGGCCCGTCGCTGCGTGCGGCCACCAGGATCTGCCGATGCCGCTTCAACTCCTCCCACTCCACCCGCGCCTTCGCCAGGGGGTGGTCGCGCCCGCAGACGAGCTTGAGGGGCACCCAGCCGATGGTCTGGAAGCCGAGTTCGGTGGGCAGGACCTCCTGGCGCCACATCACGCCGAGGTCGGCCGCCCCCGACTGCACCATGCGGCTGACGTCCTCCATCAGCGGGAAGAGCAGTTCGAGCTCGACGAAGGGGAAGTGCCGCGCGAAGTCCGCGAACAGCGCACCGAGCGCATGCTCGGGATAGAGCTCGTCGATGGCGACTACCAAGCGGTTCTCGACCCGCTGCTCCAAGCTGCGGGCCACGCCGACAAGATGCTCACGGCGCTCGAGCACCACGCGGGCTTCCAGCAGCAGACGTTCGCCGGCCGGGGTCAAGACGGGATTGCGGCCCGCCCGGTTGAACAGAGTGACGCCCAGATCGGCCTCGAGATTCGACACCTGGGTGCTGACCGCCGACTGGGCTTTCCGCAGCGCCCGGGCCGCGCCCGAGAACGATCCGGCTTCGGCTGCCGCCACGAACGCCTGGAGCTGATCGAGCGAGACCGCCATCTATCCGATATTCCGATACGTCCTAACTTGCAGCACCGTGTATGGCAGATAGAAGACGGCGGACCAAACGGACCCCTTCAGGAAACACCATGCGTACGACCCGTGACCGTATCCGCCACGCGATCCTGTTCGAGGTGGTGGGGCTCGCCCTGATCATCCCGCTCGGGACGTTGCTTTTCGGGCTGCAGGGCTCGGCCATGGGCGTGATCGGCGTCGGCAGCGCCCTGGCCGCCATGGTGTGGAATTACCTCTACAATCTTGTCTTCGACCGCACGATGCAGCGCACCGTCGGGCATACCCGCAAGGGCCTTCTGCTGCGCGTGGGGCACGCGGTCCTGTTCGAAGCGGGGCTGCTGGTGATCCTGCTGCCACCGATCGCCTGGTATCTCGGCATCGGCTTCACCGAAGCCTTTTTCATGGACCTCGCGATCGCGGCCTTCTACGTGGCCTACGCCTTCGTCTTCAACCTGACGTACGACGTGACCTTCCCGGTGAAGACTTGGGGCGACCCCGCGCCGAAGCCGTCTCACTAAGGGCGCCGCCGCCGTTGATCTTCCACGGTTCGGCGGACAGGGACAGCCTGTCCGCCGCATGGAGCCGAGGTCGATCCCGAGATGAAAGGCGATAGCCCCTCTGACCTTGGCCGAGGGCAGGTGCGTGGGTTGCACCACCCGCAGCCGGGGTCAGGTCCGCTTCGGGAGCGAACGCTCCCCCGTCGCGTGTTCAGCGCTTGAACTTGCCGTCGTACTTGAACTCGGGAGCAGCCTTCAGGGCGTCCTTGCTGGCATTCACCGAGGCCTTCCACTTCTTCGCACCGGCGTCGTAGGTCAGCGCCACCGAGGACGGATCCACCACCACGTAGCGCTCACCCATGCCGAGGAAGCCGCCGACCGACATGATGTAGCCGGTGAGCTTGCCCTTCTCGATGACGAGATCCTTGATCTCGCCGACATTGCTGTTGGTGCCGTCGACGACGTTGAGGCCGATGAGGTTGTAGCTCAGCACGGCGTCCTGCGGGACGGGTGCGAACTTCACGGCGGCCGGGGGCATCGGCGCCTCGTCCTTGGCGAGAACGGGACCAGTCAGCGCCGTGACGGCGGCGAGGGCAAGAACGAGGCGACGCATGGGAAACTCCTGTGTCCCGGAACGGGGACCAGGAATGGATGGCCGCGACAAAGCGTTCCGAACCGCGGCCGGAATTTTGTCCTGGAACGGTATCGGATCGGCGGCTCGCTACACCCCCGCCCCATCGCGGGACGGAACGGGCCCCCGCGCGCCGAACAGCCCGATCCGATCCGGGGCGACGCCGGCACAGTCCTGCCATCAGGGGTTCAGCCACAAGGTCACGACCGATGGGCGGCAAGATCTCCAAACACCGTCCGGGCCGCCGCTCGCGGAACGACCATCTTTGAAGAAGCTGCATCAAGCTGGTTCCTCCACCGGGGAGACCGGGACGCTCCTCGATTGTGGGGTCCGCGCATGAGCGCGTTCACCGAACCTGCAAGCGTCAGCAGAGACGCTCCTGGCAAAGCACAGTCTCCGGCTTGATGTCAGGCCAACATTGCGTCGAATTCAACGTCCGACGCGGATCATCGCCCCGTCTCTACAAACTATCATCAGAGAACCACACAATGATCGATCGAATTCTGTCAGTACGGTACATTATTATCAGCATATCGCCCTGAATACAATACTGATCAAATCACCGTGATGGCCTGCCAGACTTCCAGTACTGCGCTATAACTCCGCAGATTATCGCCCCTCAACAAGCCCCGGACGCTGCAGAGGCGGTTCCAGGCGAGAGCTCTTCAAACAAACGCTCTCGATGACGAGGAAGAGGACGCCGCGTTGAACATCGCCGACTCCAGGAAACTGAACACCAAGACCTTCGAGATGCAGGGGAAATGCCCGTTCGGTGGCGACCGCATCGGCGGCGCCGTCGGCAGCCCACCGGCATTGTCGGATTGGTATCCGAACCGCCTGAAGGTCGAGCTCCTTCATCAAAACGGTCCGCTGGCCAATCCCCTGGGTCAGGACTTCGACTACAAGGCCGCGTTCGAGACCCTGGATCTCGAGGCGGTCAAGCAGGACATCAAGGCCTTTCTCACGACATCCGTCGCGTGGTGGCCGTCCGATTATGGCAATTACGGACCGCAGATGATCCGTATGGCCTGGCATTCGGCCGGAACCTACCGGATCGCGGACGGTCGCGGCGGAGCCGGCGAGGGGCTCCAGCGCTTCGCGCCGATCAACAGCTGGTGGGACAACGGCAACACCGACAAGTCCCGGCGCCTGATCTGGCCGATCAAGCAGAAGTACGGGAGCGCCCTGTCGTGGGCCGACCTGATGGTCCTCACCGGCAATTGCGCCCTGGAGATCATGGGTTTCCCCACTTACGGCTTCGCTGGCGGACGCCAGGACGCGTGGGAAGCCGACAACGCGACCTATTGGGGCCCCGAGATCTGGGACCCGAACGACGTCACGTCGTTCGACAGCATGGTGACCCGCGACAAGCGCTGGCGTGGCCAGAACGGCGATGCGGACTACGATCTCGAAAACCCGCTGGCCGCCTCGCACCAGGCGCTGATCTACGTCAATCCCGAAGGCCCCTACGGGAATGGTGACCCGATCGGGTCCGCCCGCGACATCCGCACGACCTTCACCCGGATGGCGATGAATGACGAGGAGACCGTGGCGCTGATCGCCGGCGGCCATGCCTTCGGGAAGAGCCACGGAATGGTATCGGCCGATCAGGTCGGACCGCCGCCGGAGATCGCCCCGATGGAAGCGATGGGGCTCGGCTGGCACAACCCCAAGGGCACGGGTTTCGCCCAGTACACGATGACCAACGGGATCGAGGGAAGTTGGACGCCGAACCCGACCCAGTGGGACAACGCCTACCTGGAAAATCTCTTCAGGTTCGAATGGGTGCAGACCAAGAGCCCGGCCGGCGCCTCGCAATGGACCCCGGCCGATCCGGATGCGCCCAAGACCCCGGACGCCCATGTCCCGGGCCAGATGCATGGTCTGATGATGATGACCAGCGACATCGCCCTGAAGGTCGACCCGGACTACCGCAAGGTCTGCGAGAAGTTTCTCAACGACTTCGATGCCTTCACCCTGGCCTTCTCGAAGGCCTGGTACAAGCTGACGCACCGCGACATGGGTCCGAAGGAGCGCTACCTCGGACCTGAGGTCAAGATCGAGGACGATCTGCTTTGGCAGGATCCGATCCCGCGCCGCGACCATGCTCTGATCGATGACGCCGACGTCGCCGCGCTGAAGCGGGACATCCTGGCGGCCGGCCTCTCGGTCTCCGATCTCGCCTTCACGGCCTTCTCGGCGGCCTCGACCTATCGCGACAGCGACAAGCGCGGCGGGGCCAATGGTGGTCGGCTGGCGCTCGCCCCGCAGAAGGATTGGTCGATCAACCGTCGCACCGTGCCGGTGGTAACGGCCCTGCGGCAGATCGCGGACGCCTTCAACGGCCGCCAAGCCGGCAAGCGGGTGTCGCTGGCCGATCTCATCGTGCTCGGTGGATGTACCGCCGTGGAGAAGGCGCTCGCCGATGGTGGCCACCCTGCGACGGTGCCGTTTACGCCGGGTCGTGTCGACACCCGGCAGGAACTGACCGACATCGAGATGTTCGAGTGGCTGAAGCCCGTGGTCGACGGTTTCCGCAACTATGTGGCGGAGGATTTCGCCGCGGTCGCTCCGCGCGTCTCCCCCGAAGAGCTTTTCCTCGACAAGGCGTATCTCTTGTCGCTCACGGCCCCCGAATGGGTGGCCCTGGTGGGCGGTCTCCGGGCCCTGGGAGCCAACCACGACGACTCACGGCATGGAATCTTCACCGATCGGGTCGGCGTTCTGTCGAACGACTTCTTCGCGAACCTCACGAGCGTTGATCTCGAATGGCGCAAGGCCGACCCGAAGGGCATGACCTTCGCGCTGGTCGATCGGGAGAGCGGCGCGATGAAGTTCACCGCGACGCGCTGCGATCTGGTGTTCGGGTCGAATGCGCAGCTCCGCTCCGTCGCCGAAGTCTATGCGAGCAGCGACGGCGCAGCCCGGTTCGCGAAGGACTTCGTGAAAGTCTGGGACAAGGTGATGATGCTCGACCGCTACGACGTCCGGGCGCGGTCGCACGCCCCCCTCTGACGCCAAGAACCCCTCTGACGCCAGGTAGAGGAGGGAAGACCGGGACATCCTCGTGCGGATGTCCCGGTCACGGCCAGCCTTATGACGTCCGCGTCGAATCCCCCATCCTCTCGGCCCGCGAATCCGTGGCACGGGCCTCGATCCCGTTACAACAATGACCTCGCCGATCCCGGCCCTTCCCGCCGAAGGTCGGTATCGGGTATCTCCCCGGCAAAGCCGTCCGACCGCCCACCGGTTCGCGCGAGCCTCCGACGCCACGGTGGAAAAATCGACCGCAGGGCATCGCTGCCCGACTCGGTTTCGATACTAAAACGAGCGGATTCGCTTCGGCGGCTTCCCCAATCGAAATCGCGGCGCGCACGGATCATCGCGGCGGCCCAGCGGGGCGGAGGGAACGACGGCGCTGGTATTCGTTGAGGAAATTAGTCCCTCACGAGCTGGATGCGGAGAATACCGGACTGCGCGGAACGGTATTCGAAGCTGAGCCGTTCCCTGACCCCGGCCGACATCAGCCCCGATGTCGCGTCGGCAACACGCTTGTGAGGACGCCCATGAGGAAGTCTCTGTTCGCCGCCGCCATCCTGGCCACCCTGGGCGCCATCTCGGCTGCTCCGGCCTCTGCCGCCCCCGGCATGATCGGCGCAGTCGACGCGCCGACCGCCGTCACCGAGGTTCGGATGGACGGCATGCACGGCCATCGCGGCCACGGTCGCATGATGGGTCACCGTCACATGCGCGGCCACATGATGCGTCACCATCGCCATCATATGATGGGCCACCGTCACCATCGCGGCCACATGATGGGACATCACCGCGGCCACCGGATGTAAGCGAGCCCCTGAGGGTTCAGATCGATCCGAATACGAACTCGGACGAGAGGGTCGAGACACGCGGCGGCGTGCGCGACGCTCTCGTCTTTTCCGGCCCCAACGAAGCGCCCCGAAGTTCCGAGGATTTCGCCCTGCTATCGGGTCTCGTCCGGGAGCTGAAGCTGTTCAGAGGCTGATAAGTCCCCATGCCGGGGCGTGATTCGATCCGCCGGCATCTGAGGGAGCCTCGCCACGAAGGCTCAAGATCCGAGCCTCGAGCGAAACGACCGTCGGCCGGTCCCGACTGGAACCTTGTCGCCAGTGCAGCGGCAGGCCCGACGCGAAGGGTTTTTCGGCAGAAGCAGTGGTGGGCCCGGCAGGACTCGAACCTGCAACCAGACCGTTATGAGCGGTCGGCTCTAACCATTGAGCTACAGGCCCTCTCGCTTCCTCAGCGATGAGACGAGCGATACCCGAGTGGGAGACGCGCGTCACCTCGGATTCCATGATGCAGACGCGGATCAGCGCGGGTTTTCGGGCGACGATGCGGCGCAGCGCGGTGAGGCCGGACCTCCAGGATCGCGCTGTCGGCGAAACGGTTGGATGCAGGTAAGCCGCAGGTTTGCTGGTGGGGCGCCGCCCGGACGGGCTCGTGCTGTGCGGCGCGTGCGCGCCCGCACAGCCTTGCCCTCGGCCGGATCCCCGCGTCTGGCCGTGTCTGGCGTGACCACCACATGAGGACGACAACGGTCGTGGCGGAAGCCACGCGCCGTCCGTTTGTCCTCGAAACACCGTGAGCGTCCTGCATGCCTTCCCTGTCCGACCCGATCCGCATCGGCGCGATCGACGCCCAGAACCGCGTCTTCATGGCACCGCTGACCCGCGGCCGCGCCTCGCGCGAGCACGTGCCGACACCGATGATGGTCGAGTATTACCGCCAGCGGGCCAGCGCCGGCCTGATCCTCACCGAGGCAACCGGCATCTCCCAGGAAGGCTTGGGCTGGCCCTTCGCGCCCGGCATCTGGTCCGATGAGCAGGTCGAGGCCTGGAAGCCGGTGGTGAAGGCCGTGCACGAGGCCGGCGGCAAGATCGTCTGCCAGCTCTGGCACATGGGCCGCATCGTGCATCCGGACTTCCTCGGCGGCCAGAAGCCGATCTCGGCCTCCGCGACCACGGCCCCGGATGCGGCGCACACCTATGCGGGTAAGAAGCCCTACGCCGAGGCGCGGGCCCTTCCCATCGACGAGATCCCCCGCCTGCTGGCCGACTACGACCGCGCCGCGCGCAACGCCCTCAAGGCCGGGTTCGACGGCGTTCAGATCCATGCGGCGAACGGCTACCTGATCGACCAGTTCCTGCGCAACGGCACGAACCTCCGCACCGACGCCTATGGCGGCTCCATCGAGAACCGTCTCCGCCTGCTCACGGAGGTCACGCGCACGGTGGCCGAGGCCGTCGGCCGGGACCGTACTGGCGTGCGCCTGTCACCCAATGGCGCGATCCAGGGCGTCGATGATTCCGACCCCGAGGCCCTGTTCGGTGCCGCGGCGGCGGCCCTCTCACAGATCGGGATCGCCTTCCTCGAGCTCCGGGAGCCGGGCCCGAACGGCACCTTCGGGACGTCCAACCATCCGCCGATCGCCCCGACGATGCGGGCGGCCTTCGACGGTCCGCTGATCCTGAACTCGGATTACGACGGCCCGCGGGCGCAGGAGGCTCTGAACGAGGGCCACGCCGACGCCATTGCCTTCGGACGCCCCTTCATCGCCAACCCGGACCTGCCGGAGCGGCTGTTCGCGGGCGCCCCGTTGAACAAGGATGAGGCGAAGACCTGGTACAGCCAAGGCCCGGAAGGCTACATCGACTATCCGACTCAGAGTGCCGCCAAGGCGGCCTGACGTCGCCGAGGCGAGATCATCCGAGCCGTCTATTGTATCATTCTCGACACTAGACGGCGCCTCGATCGAGGTGAGACCCAGGCGAAAGCGGTTTCACCTCGATCACTTCGAAGAACGTTGTCGCTATCGCTCGGACGGAAGACATCCTATGTGTTGCGACCGACGAGGATAGCCGCTTTTGCCTTCGACCGATGCCTGCTCAGTCGCGCCAACCGGATGGACCGAGTCCGATCGGCTCGCGGAGCTCGCCAGCCTGGACCTCGCCGCCACCGGCCGGGAAGCCGTCTACGATGATCTGACCCGCATCGCGGCCTTGCTCTGCAACGCGCCGATCGCCCTGGTCAGCTTCGTCGAAGCGGACCGGCAATGGTTCAAGGGACGCGTCGGGTTCGAGCTGCCCGAGACACCACGGCGGATGTCGATCTGCGCGCATGCCATCGAGGCCGAAACGCTTCTCGTCATCCCGGATCTCACCCGCGATCCGCGCACCCGCGACAACCCGCTCGTGACGGAGGAGCGCCAGCTGCGCTTCTACGCGGGTGCGGTGATCCGCTCGCGCTCGGGCTATCCCCTCGGCACCCTCTGCGTCCTCGACCGTGTGGCGCGCCCCGAGGGCATCACGCCGATGCAGGCCGAGATGCTGGAAGCGCTGGCCCGCCAGGCCGCGACGCTGATCGAGCTGACGCGGACTCGCAGCGAGGTCGACGCCCGTGAAGCGGACCTGCAGGCGAGCGAGCGCCGCTTCCAGGTGATGACCGGCGCGATGCCGCAGATGGTCTGGACCACACAGCCCGACGGCTATCACGATTTCTACAACGACCGCTGGTACGAATTCACCGGCGTCCCGCCGGGCTCGACGGACGGCGAAGCCTGGAACGGCATGTTCCATCCGGACGACCAGGAGCGGGCCTGGTCGCGCTGGCGCCATAGCTTGGCCACCGGCGAACCCTATGAGGTCGAGTACCGCCTGCGCCACCATTCCGGGGCCTATCGCTGGACCCTGGGCCGGGCGATGCCGCTCCACGATGCCGAGGGCCGGATCGAGCGCTGGTTCGGCACCTGCACCGATATCGAGGACCTGAAGCGGGCGGAGGCCGAGTCGCGCAAGCTCGCCGCCATCGTCGAGCAGTCGCAGGACTTCATCGGCATGGCCGACCGGGAGGGGTTCGTCCAGCACATCAACGAGGCTGGACGCCGCCTCGTCGGGCTCCCCGACGTCTCGGCCGTGACCGGCACCCAGATCCTCGATTATTTCATGCCCGAGAGCCAGGCGCTCGTCACCGGAACGGTCCTGCCTGCCGTCGAGCGGCACGGCTGGTGGGAGGGCGAGCTCGCCTTCCGACACTTCGGCACGGGGGAGGGGATCGCGGTCCTCTACAACATCTTTCCGGTGCGGGACGACGCGGGCCGTTTCGTCGGCTACGCCACCGTCACGCGCGACCTGCGCGAGCGCAAGCGGGCCGAGGAGGCCCAGGACCTCCTGATCAAGGAGCTGTCGCACCGGATCAAGAACATTTTCGCCGTGGTCGGCGGCATCGCCGGCCTGTCGGCCCGGACCGATCCGTCCGCACGTCCCTTCGTCTCGGCCTTCCGTGAGCGCCTCGGTGCCCTGGCGCAGGCGCATGAATACGTCCGTCCGCATTCCCCCGCCAGCGCCCCCGCGGTGAAGGGCCAGACGCTGTTCGGCCTGATGCGCCTGATCATGGCGGCCTACGTGCAGGACGGGCGCGCGCGGATCGTCATCGACGGGGACGACGTGGCCGTGGGCGAGCGCGCCGCCACGGCCCTCGCGCTGATCATGCACGAGCAGGCAACCAACGCGATGAAGTATGGCGGCCTCTCGACCGAAGCCGGCAGCGTCCGCCTGACCGGACGACGCGACGGCCCGTCCTACATTCTGACGTGGGCGGAGAGCGGCGGTCCCACGGTGACCGGTCCGCCGACCCGGCAGGGCTTCGGCACGGTCCTGGCGCAGCGCAGCGTGGTCGGGCAGCTGGACGGCACGCTGGAGCAGGACTGGGCCCCGAGCGGTCTCGTGATGCGCCTCGTCGTCCCGGTGGATCACCTCCGATCGTGAGCCTCCAGCGATATCGCCTCGTCGTCTTCGACTTCGACGGGACCCTAGCCGACAGCTTTCCCTGGTTCGCCGGTGTCATCAACGGCGTCGCCGACCGCTACGGCTTCGCCCGCATCGCCGAGCACGAGACCGAGACGCTGCGGGGCATGGACGCGCGGGGCATCGTCCGGCATCTCGGCATTCCAGCCTGGAAGCTGCCGCTGATCACGCGACACATGCACCGGCTCGCGGCTCGGGATATCGGCGGGATTCGACTGTTCCCCGGCGTACCGGATCTCCTCGCCGACCTCGACGGGGCGGGCTTGCGCCTCGGCATCGCAAGCTCGAATCGCGAGGCGACGATCCGGCGGGCGCTTGGACCCGCGGCCCGGTATTTCACCCACTACGCCTGCGGTGCGTCGCTGTTCGGCAAGGCCCGGCGCCTGCGGGCCCTGATCCGTGACGCCGGCATTGCCCCGTCCCAGGCGCTCTATATCGGCGACGAGATCCGCGACCATCAGGCCGCGACCGAGGCGGGCTGTGCCTTCGGGGCCGTGATCTGGGGTTATACCCGCGCTGACGCGCTCGCGGCGCGGACACCGGAGCACCTGTTCGCCGACCCCGCGGCGATCGGCGAGTCCATCGTGTCGGCCCTGCCACAGGGGATTGGAAACTGCCCAGCGCCCCGGCCGGTCGGATTGCCACTTGCTCGCTCGGCGCGCCAAGTTAACGTACGTTAGGTCAGGCGTCCGGATCGACGCGGCGCTCGGAAAGCTTGTGCATGGACAAGACGCAGCGATCGCAACCGAACGGCCCGGCTGTCCCGGTGCAGAGGGAGCCGGTGGTCCGCCGCTTCAGGGCCCGCGGGGCGCGGTCGCATTTCCTGGTGGCCTGCCTCGCCGGCGGCCTGCAGGCGGCTTATGCCCCCCAGCCCGAGTCCGAAGTCTCGGATTTGTTCGCGGGCCTGATCGCGCAACTCGATTTCAGCGAACCGGGACCGCGCTGACGCGGTCAGGGTCGATCACGGCGTCCGCGACGGCTGCGGGCCACCGCTTTCCGTAGGACCCGTGAAAGCTGCTCCACCGAGTAGGGCTTGTGCAACAGCTCGAACCCGTGGGCACCTTCCTCGGCCAGGACATGACTGTACCCGCTGGCCAGGACCACCGGCAGGTCGGGCCGGCGCCGAACGATCTCCTTGGCGAGCTCGATCCCGTTCATGCCCGGCATGACGATGTCGGAGAACACCACCTCGAAGCGGAAGGGAATCTTCTCGAGCTGACGCAGGGCATCGGCGGCGGAGGTCGCCCAGACCGTGTGGTAGCCGAGTTCGGCCAGGGTTTGGGTGGCGAAGCGGCCCACCTCCGGGTTGTCCTCCACCACGAGGACGCAGGTGCCGTGCCCCTCCGTCAGCGGCTCGGCCTCCTCGGGCGGCCCGGCGGTTACGGATACGGCGGACACGCGCGGCAGGTAGAGGGTGAAGGTCGAGCCGCGTCCCGGCGCACTCTCGACGACGACCTCACCCCCCGATTGCTTGGCGAAACCGAAGACCTGGCTCAGGCCGAGGCCGGTCCCCTGACCGACGCCCTTGGTGGTGTAGAACGGTTCGAAGATCCGGTGCAGGTCCCCCGCCGCGATGCCGGAGCCGGTATCGGTCAGCGACACGGCCACGAAGGCCCCCCCGCGGATGTCGAGGGGCGGGATGCCCGAGACCGTACCGACGCGGATCGTCAGCCGACCCTCGCCTTCCATGGCGTCGCGCGCATTCACCGCCATGTTCACCAGCGCGGTGTCGAACTGGCTCGGATCGGCATGCACGTAGCAGGGCATCTCCGGCACCTCGACGACGATCGCGATGCGGGCACCTGTCAGGGTGCCGACCATCTCGCTGATCGCGGCGACGCCCGAGCCCACGTTGAAGGTCTCGGGTTTGAGGGCCTGGCGCCGGGCGAAGGCGAGGAGCTGGCCCGTGAGCTTGGCGGCCCGTGCCACGGTGTCGGAGATCGCATCGACGTAGCGGCGGCGGCGATCCTCGGCGAGACCCGGCCGCTTCAGCAGGTCGGTCGAGGATTTGATGACCGTCAGGAGGTTGTTGAAATCGTGGGCGACGCCGCCCGTGAGCTGACCCACCGCCTCCATCTTCTGGGCCTGACGCAGGGCCTCCTGGGCCTGCGCCAGGGCTGCCTCCCGCGCCTTATCCTCGGTGATGTCGCGGCCGCTGCAATAGGAGCGCCCGCCCTCCGGCACCGCCGTCCAGGACAGCCAACGGTAGCCGCCGTCGCGGGTGCGATACCGGTTCTCGAAACGGAAGACGGGCGTACCGCCCGCCAGGGCCCCGACGGCCTCGGCGGTGCGCTCCACGTCGTCCGGATGGATCAGGTCGAGCACGGACCGGCCGGCGATCTCGGATTCGGACCACCCGAGCACGACCTCCCAGGCAGGGTTCAGGCGCTCGAAGTAGCCGTCCGGGTGCAGCACGCCGAGGAGGTCGGGGCTGACCAGCCAGGTCAGACCGCGCTCGTTGGACCGCAGGATGACTTGACGCTCCAGATCCGCGTTGAGGAAGCGCAGTTCCGCCTCGTTCCGGCGCAGCGCGATCTCGGCGAGCGCCCGGTCGGTGACGTCGACGCCCTCGACGAAGATGCCGGTGACGGCGCCGTCATCGTCGAAGATCGGCTGGTAGACGAAATCGAGATAGAGCTCGACGTCCGCCCCGTCCGCCGGGCTCTGGAGGGTGAGCTTCGAGGCCGTCGCCGTGAAGGCTTCGCCGGTGCGGTAGACGGTGTCGAGAAGCTCGAGATATCCCTGGCCTACGGCGTCCGGCAGAGCCTCGGCGACGGTCCGGCCCAGGACCGGTCGGTCGCCGACGAGGCGCCGGTAGGCCGGGTTGGCCAGTTCGAAGCGGTGTTCGGGCCCGCGCAGAACGGCCATGAAGCTCGGGGCCTGGGCGAAGAGCTGCTCGAGGCGCTCGCGCTCGGCGCTCGCCCGGCGCTCGGCCTGCACCCGGCCCGTCGTTTCGGCGCACGCGCAGAACATGCCGACGACCTGCCCGGCCTCGTCGCGCACCGGCGTGTAGCCGAACGAGAAGTAAGTCTCCTCCGGATAGCCGTTGCGATGCATGATGAAGGCGATGCCGTCCATATGCGTCGCCTCGCCCGCATAGGCGCGGGCGAGGATCGGCTCCACCTGATCCCAGATGTCGTGCCAGAGGTCGCGGAACGAGCCGCCGAGGGCGGCTGGATGGCGGGCGCCGCACATGGCGGCGTAGCCGTCGTTGTAGAGGGTGATGTAGTCCGGCCCCCACACGATCAGCATCGGCTGCTGCGACCCGAGCATCACGCCGACGAGCGTCTTCAGGGCCTGCGGCCAGCCGATCGGCGCGCCGAGCGAAGTCGCGGACCAGTCGTGGTGGCGCAGAAGCGCGCCGGTCTCGCCACCCTCGACGAGAAAGGCTTCGCGAAACGGCATGCTCGGGTCCTTTGCCCGCCTGGGGTCGAGCCCGGGCGAGCCATCCACGATGCGCGCCCCTGGCCGACCGGTCGCCCGGCCCCTCCAGCCCCTAGGGTCCCGAGGGGTGAGCCGCGAAGCTTACAGGCCGCGATTGGCCCCGGGCACCACGCTGGTGCCGGAGCCGCTGCCGAACGGCTCGTACTTGGTCAGGCCGCGGAAGAGCTGGCTGAGGAAGGCCCGGTCGGCGCCGCTGGTCGGCGTGGACCGCTCGATGAAATCGAACACCTTGCCATCCTGCAGGCCGTAGAGTGCCACGCGCTCAACCTTGAAGGCGCCGTTGAAATAGACGGCGGTGACCTTCTGGTCCTCGACCCGTTCGCCGAGGAACAGGACGGTGCGGCGCGTGTTCTGGCTGATGTAGTACCACGACTTGTTGCCGACGGTGGAGACGGTGGACGGCGTGCCGAGGATCTGCAGAACCTGCTCGGCGCTCATCCCCGGCTTCACGGTGGCGAGGGCCGCCTGGTCGATCTGGTAGCCATGGCGGATGTCCTCGCCGATGCAGCCGGACACACCGGCTCCGATTGCGCCGAGGACGGCGAGGCGAGCGAGCGACGAGACGAGACGGCGCGACATCGGCCACCCTTACTGACAGTGAGAAACTGAAGGCGACTTCCGTGAAAGCGTCCTGCGGCCCCGATCCCGACCCGGCACCGAGGCAGAAGAATCCCGATGGAGGTTGCACCTTGACCGTTCGCTGCCGTAACGCGGGGTTATGGTTTTGACAAGGCAAGCCCGGCCACACCCCCCGGCCGTCCGCGCCGGCTTCACGCCCGCCGATCCGAGGAGGTGCCCATGATGACGGGTCTCCTCGACAGGCTGCGCGCCTGGGGTGGGTCGAGCCCGCGCGAGCGGGTGATCGAGACGCTGCATGGTCGCATCAACCAGGCGGCCCGGGATCCGGATCTCTATCTTCACCTCGGCGTGCCCGACACGCTGGAGGGGCGGTTCGAGTGCCTGATCCTGCACGTCATCCTGGTGCTGCGGCGCTTGAACCGCCTGCCCGAACCGGCCGCCGACGTGGCTCAGGACCTCGTGAATTCGGTGTTCTTGCAACTCGACTCGTCCCTGCGTGAATCCGGCATCGGCGATTTCGGCGTCCCGAAGCGCATGAAGAAGCTCGGTTCCGCCTTCTACGGGCGGGCCGAGGGCTACGATGCCGCGCTCGACGCCGGGGACACGGCGGCGCTGACGGCCGCGCTCGCACGCAATGTCCTCGGGGTCGACGCGCCGGAGGCGGCGGCCGGCCTCGCCCGCTACGTCCTCGCCAGCGACGCCGCCCTTTCCCAAGCCGACCTCGACGGGCTGATCGGCCCCGGCCCCGCTTTCCCGCCGCCGCAATCCTTCGCCGCTCCCCAGGCCGAACCGGACGGCGCCACGACACGGATCGTCCCATGACCCGCCAAGATACGACCCGCCACGAAGGGTCCGGACCGCTCTCGCGGATCGTCAGCGTCGACCGCCTGCGCCGCAGCGATGGGCGGCTCGTCGTCACGGCGAGCCCGGAGGAATGCGCGGCCCTGGCCGCCGACTTCAAGATTCCGGCCATCCGGGACCTCCTCGGCACGTTCGAGACGAGCGGTCCGCCCTCGGCCTTCCGGGTACGCGGAACGGTGACGGCGCAGGTGACGCAGGTCTGCACAGTGTCCCTGGAGGCCTTCGAAGGGCCGGTCTCCGAGCCGGTGGACCTGCTGTTCACCGACACCGACCGGCTCGCCGGGACCGACGCGGAGGATGCCGACGTCCCCGACCCAATCGTGGGAGGCAAGATCGATTTCGGCACCGTCACGGCCGAGTTCCTCGCGCTCGGGCTCGACCCCTATCCGCGCAAGCCCGGGGTGGCCTTCGAGCCCCATATCGAGGATCTGGAGGAGCCGCCGCTGGCGGCCCTGCGCGGGCTCAAGCCGGCCAACGACTGAGACCCGCGACCGCCAGATCGGAGCGGCTTTCGGCAAACCGCTCAGATTTCGTTTGCCCGGCGGGCTTCAATCGCTATTTTCCGCCCCGCCGAGCAGGGGGGCTGGTCGTTCGCCGCCATCCCCGCTCACCGTGATGCCTCCCGCCGGGGGGCCGTTCTTTTCCGCGATCAGAGGCCACCGGCCACCCACCATGTCCCAGAGAGTGTGCATCTCGCTCGACGCCATGGGCGGCGACCACGGACCCACGACGGTGGTGCCCGGCGCCGCCATCGCCCGCGAGCGCCATCCCGAGATGACGTTCCTGATGTTCGGGGATGAGGCAATCCTCACGCCACTGGTGGCCGCCGAGCCGCGCCTGAAGGGCGCCGTCGAGATCCGTCACACCACGATGGCGATCTCCATGGACGAGAAGCCGAGTCAGGCCGTTCGCTCGGGGCGCGGCAAATCCTCGATGTGGCGCGCGATCCAGGCTGTGAAGGACGGCGAGGCCGATGCCGCCGTCTCGGCTGGCAACACCGGCGCCCTGATGGCGATGTCGAAGATCTGCCTGAAGACCCTTGCGGGCATCGAGCGCCCGGCCATCGCCTGCCTCTGGCCGACGGTGCGCGGCGAGAGCGTGGTCCTCGACGTCGGCGCCACCATCGGAACCGACGCCGAGCACCTCGTCGAGATGGCGGTGATGGGCTCGGCCATGGCCCGGATCGTGTTCGACCTTGACCGGCCGACCGTCGGCCTTCTCAACGTCGGCACCGAAGAGATGAAGGGCAACGAGGCCGTCAAGGAAGCGGCCCGCTACCTGCGCGAGACCGACTTGCCGAACCTCGCCTATCACGGCTTCGTCGAGGGTAACGATCTTGGCAAGGGCACGGTCGACGTCGTCGTCACCGAGGGCTTCACCGGCAATATCGCCCTGAAGACCGCCGAGGGAACGGCAAAGCAGATCGGCAGCTACCTGCGGGCCGCCATGAGCCGGACCCTCTCGGCCAAGATCGGCTACTTCTTCGCCCGCCAAGCCTTCAAGGCCCTGCGGGACAAGATGAACCCGAGCCGGGCCAATGGCGGCGTGTTCCTCGGTCTCGAGGGCATCGTCATCAAGAGTCACGGCTCCGAGGACGCGCACGGCTTCGCGGCGGCGGTCGACCTCGCCCATGACATGGCACGGCACGACCTCATGCGCACCATCCGCGACATGCTCGACCTGACGCCGGCCCCGGCCGCGCCATGAGCCGGGCCGTGAACAGAAGGACGGCCCCATGACGGTCATGAGCGGGCAGGCCATCGCCGAGAAGGTGGCCCCCGGACGCATCCTGCGCTCCGTCGTGGTCGGCTGCGGATCCGCCCTGCCGGCCCGATGCGTCACCAACGACGAGCTCAGCCGCACCGTCGACACCTCCGACGACTGGATCGTGCAGCGCACCGGGATCCGCCAGCGCTACCTGGCGGACGCCACCGAAACCACCTCGGTCCTGGGGGCGCGCGCCGCCCGGGCGGCGCTCGACGAGGCCGGCCTCGCCGCCGACGACATCGACCTCATCATCTGCGCCACCTCGACGCCCGACCACACCTTCCCGTCCACCGCCACCGAGATCCAGGCGGCGCTCGGCCTGCGGGGAGGCTTCGCCTTCGACGTCCAGGCCGTCTGCGCCGGCTTCGTCTACGCCGTGACCACCGCGGACAAGTTCCTGAGCACCGGGAGCGCCAAGCGCGCCCTGGTCATCGGGGCCGAGACCTTCTCGCGAATCCTCGACTGGGAGGATCGCACGACCTGCGTGCTGTTCGGCGACGGCGCCGGCGCCGTCGTGCTGGAGGCCCAGGACGGGGAGGGCACCAGCGCCGATCGCGGCGTGCTCACGGCGAGCCTGCGCTCGGACGGACGGCACCGCGAAAAACTCTACGTCGATGGTGGCCCGGGCTCCACCGGCACCACCGGACACCTGCGGATGACCGGCAAGGAGGTCTTCCGCTTCGCCGTCGGCTCTGTGACCGACGTCATCGACGACGCCTTCCGGGCGTCCGGGACCACGGCCGAGGATCTGGACTGGTTCGTCCCGCATCAGGCCAACCGACGGATCATCGAGGCGTCGGCCGACAAGCTGGGCATCGCCCGCGAGAAGGTGGTCCTCACCGTCGACCGGCACGGCAACACCTCGGCGGCCTCGATCCCGCTGGCCCTCGACGTCGCCCGCAAGGACGGCCGGATCAAGCCCGGGGACCTCGTGATGATCGAAGCGATCGGCGGCGGATTCACCTGGGGCGCGGCCCTCATTCGCTGGTAGGCTGGACCCGTTTCCGAAACGGAGCCTCACGCGCTGTTGACCCCGGGGTGAACGCCGATTAGCGTGCGCAATCATAGAGATACTAAGAAAACTCGAATCGCCTTGGGGAATATCGCATGACAGGAAAGACGGTCACACGCGCCGATTTGAGCGAGGCCGTCTACCAGCAGGTCGGGCTCTCGCGGACCGAGTCCTCCGCCCTGGTTGAAACGGTTCTGTCCGAGATCTGCACCTGCCTCGCCAGCGGAGAGACGGTGAAGCTGTCCTCGTTCGGATCGTTCGTCGTGCGCAGCAAGGGGCGCCGGGTCGGGCGTAACCCGAAGACCGGGGTCGAGGTGGCGATCGAGCCACGTCAAGTGATGGTGTTCAAGCCCTCGAACGTGCTGAAGGCCCGGATCAACGGCCTGAACGGCGCGGCCGAGCACGACGACGAGTAGGTCCTCCATGTCCCTCGCCGCGCGGATCGAAGAACCGAAAGCCGACCCTCGCGACGGGGAGGAGCCCGTGCGCGAGGCACCCGAGAAGAGCGCGGGCGCCTTCCGCACCATCAAGGAAGCCGCTGACGAACTCGACGTGCCGCAGCACGTCCTGCGCTTCTGGGAAACGCGCTTCACGCAGATTCGCCCGGTGAAGCGGGCTGGCGGCCGGCGCTACTACCGGCCCGACGACCTCGACCTCCTGAAAGGCATCAAGCGCCTGCTGCATGGGCAGGGCTACACCATCAAGGGCGCCCAGCGGGTGCTGCGGGAGCGCGGCCTGCGCTTCGTCCAGTCGGTGGGCCGCGGTGAGGCCGTGGCGGCCGCGCCCTCGCTTCAGGATGCCGAGCACGAGGCTCTGCCGGCCGACCTCGCCTCCGGCGACGGCCTCACCGCTGAGCAGCGGACGGTTCTGGTGGACGCCCTCGCAGACCTCAGGGCCTGCCGCACCGCCCTGGCAGGCCTGCGCCTGCCGCCCGAACCCATCGGCGACGCCTGAGGGCAGGGCGCTGACCAAGAGGCGGGCCGCTGCCCACTCGACGGCCGCGCCAGCGATCCCCACATCCGCAGCACCCGGACCGAATCCACCGCGTCCCGCGCGGATCGCCCGGCGTGATCGGAGTTCGTCCCGCATGCTGCTCGCCCGTTCCCTCACCTTCCTGGTCGCCGGCACCCTCCTGGCCGGGCCGGCCCTGGCGCAGACCACGGTCACCCGCAGCGAGACCGCCGCCAGCGGCAAGAGCGTGCGCCTCGCCATCGTGCCGAACCTGAAGAAGGACTGCTCCACCGGCCCGATGCCTGAGATCCGGGTCAGCGGTGCGCCGAAGAACGGCTCGCTCATCACCAAGGTCGGCAAGATCAAGACCCCGGCGAAGTACCGCTGCCCGAGCAAGGAGGCCGCCGTGCAGGCGGTGTTCTACCAGAGCAAGGACGGCTTCACCGGCAGCGACGAGGTGACGGTGGACGTCAAGGATTCCGACGGGAACGTGCAGACTCAGAACATCAAGATCACCGTGAATGCCGCCAAATCCGACGCGGCCAAGCCGGACGCGGCGAAGAAGGAGTCCACCGACTTGTGAGCCTTCCCGGGGCCGCAGCGGAAGACCGTCCGCGGCCCCGGCACCGAACCCGGAGTGACAGGCCCGCCCATCGCACTGTGGCACGCATCACACGCCCAAATTTCGTGGTGACCGCGCTGCGACAAAACTGGGCCTGTCAGTTGCATCCAAGGCGAGACAGGATGAAGCTGTCGCTGTCGTGAGGGGATCGGAAAGCCTATGCCGTCGACGAACGACCTGTTCCAGAGCTTCGCCCGTGGCTACGAGGCGCGTCGCGATACGGAGATGAGCCTCTCCGAGTATCTCGAAGCGTGCCGCGACGAGCCGTTGATGTACGCCTCCGCCGCCGAGCGCATCCTCGAGGCGATCGGAAAGCCGGAATTCGTGGATACGGCGAAGGATCCGCGTCTCGGGCGCGTGTTCATGAACCGGACGATCCGGGTCTACCCCGCCTTCGCCGAATTCTACGGAATGGAAGAGACGATCGAGCGCATCGTCTCGTTCTTCCGCCACGCGGCGCAGGGGTTGGAAGAGCGCAAGCAGATCCTCTACCTGCTCGGGCCGGTCGGGGGCGGCAAGTCCTCCCTGGCCGAGCGTCTCAAGGCGCTGATGGAGACCCATCCCATCTACGTGCTGAAGGCCGGCAACGAGGTCTCCCCGGTCTTCGAGAGTCCCCTCGGCCTCTTCGACCCCGAGACGATGGGGGCCGAGATCCAGGAGCGCTACGGCATCCCGAGGCGCCGGCTCACCGGTCTCATGAGCCCCTGGGCCCTGAAGCGCCTCGACGAGTTCAACGGCGACATCTCGAAGTTCAAGGTCATCAAGGTCAGGCCCTCGCGCCTGCGCCAGATCGCGATCGCCAAGACCGAGCCCGGCGATGAGAACAACCAGGACATTTCCAGCCTCGTCGGCAAGGTCGATATCCGGCGCTTGGAGACGCTCTCGCAGGCCGATCCCGACGCCTACTCCTACTCCGGTGGCCTCAACCGGGCGAACCAGGGCGTCCTCGAATTCGTCGAGATGTTCAAGGCGCCGATCAAGATGCTGCACCCTCTGCTCACCGCGACGCAGGAGGGCAACTATGTCGGCACCGAGAACATCGGTGCGATCCCTTTCACCGGCGTGATCCTGGCCCACTCGAACGAGTCCGAGTGGCAGACCTTCAAGACCAACAAGAACAACGAAGCCTTCATCGACCGCATCTACGTCATCAAGGTGCCCTACTGCCTGCGAGTGACCGAGGAGCAGCGCATCTACGAGAAGCTGGTCTCGGGCTCCGAACTCTCCGCCGCCGCCTGCGCGCCGGGGACCCTGGAGATGCTGGCCCGCTTCTCGGTGCTCTCGCGTCTGCGCGAGCACGCCAATTCGAACGCCTTCTCGAAGATGCGGGTCTACGACGGCGAGTCCCTGCGCGAGGTCGATCCCCGCGCCCGCTCCATGCAGGAATACAAGGACGCCGCCGGTGTCGACGAGGGCATGGACGGCATCTCGACCCGCTTCGCCTTCAAGGTGATGGCGGCGACCTTCAACCACGACACGACCGAAGTCTCGGCCGATCCGGTCCACCTCATGTACGTACTGGAGCAGGCCCTGCGGCGCGAGCAGCTGCCGCCCGAAACCGAGAAGCGCTACCTGGAGTTCATCAAGACGGAGTTGGCGCCGCGCTACGCGGAGTTCATCGGTCACGAGATCCAGAAGGCCTACCTCGAATCCTACCACGATTACGGTCAGAACCTGTTCGACCGTTACATCGACTACGCCGATGCGTGGATCGAGGACCAGGACTTCAAGGATTCCGAGACCGGGCAGCTTCTCAACCGCGAGCTCCTGAACCAGGAGCTGACCAAGATCGAGAAGCCGGCGGGCATCGCCAATCCGAAGGACTTCCGCAACGAGGTGGTGAAATTCGCCCTGCGCTCGCGGGCGCAGCATGGCGGGCGCAATCCGTCCTGGACGAGCTACGAGAAGCTGCGCGAGGTCATCGAGCGACGCATGTTCAGCCAGGTGGAGGAGTTGTTGCCGGTGATCTCCTTCGGCTCGAAGAAGGACGGCGAGACGGAGAAGAAGCACGGCGAGTTCGTCGACCGGATGGTGGCCCGCGGCTACACCGAGCGGCAGGTCCGCCGCCTGGTCGAGTGGTACATGCGGGTGAAGCAGGCGGGCTAAGGCATCGACCGAGCCTTGTCCGCACGGTGACGGGGCGGCCGCCATGGGTGGTCGCCCCGCTCCGCCGATCCCACATTGGTCTTGAGGGCGAAGGCACACACATCGGATGCACATCGTCGACCGCCGTCTGAATCCCGGGGGCAAGAGCCTCGCCAACCGCCAACGCTTCCTGCGCCGCGTGAAGGATGTGGCCCAGCGGGCCGTGCGGGAATCCGCGCGGGAAAAGGACATCAAGGACCTGGGCAAGGACGGCCGCGTCTCGGTGCCGGCCGATGGGGTTCGCGAGCCGCGCTTCGCCCGCCAGCCGGGCACCGGCCTGCACGACCACATCCTGCCCGGCAACAAGACCTACGTGGAGGGCGATCGGATCGAGCGCCCGCCGTCGGGCGGCGGGGGCAAGGGCTCGGGGGAGGGCGGCGACGGCTCGGAGAACAGCGAGGACGCCTTCCGCTTCGTGCTCACCCGCGAGGAGTTCCTCGAACTGTTCCTCGAGGACCTCGAACTGCCCGATCTCGCAAAGCGCCGGCTCTCGGTGGTGGAGACCGAGGGGCTTCGCCGGGCCGGCTACACGATCTCGGGCTCGCCGGCGAACCTCGCCCTGACCCGCACCCTGCGCAACTCCATGTCGCGGCGCATCGCCCTCAAGCGCCCGAAGCCCGACGAGATCGCCGCCCTCGAAGCGCGCATCGCCGCAACGCCGTCGAGCGACCCCGACCTGCCGGACCTGCTGCTGGCACTCTCGAGCTTGCGCGAGCGCACCAAGCGCATCCCCTACGTCGATCCTCTCGACCTGCGCTATCGCCGGTTCGAGACCTACCCACGCCCGGTGGCCCAGGCGGTGATGTTCTGCCTCATGGATGTCTCGGGCTCGATGACCGAGCACATGAAGGATCTCGCCAAGCGCTTCTACATCCTGCTGCACATCTTCCTGACGCGGCGCTACCGACACGTGGAAATCGTCTTCATCCGTCACACCGACAAGGCGACGGAGGTGGACGAGGAGACGTTCTTCGGCTCGCGCGAGACCGGCGGCACCCTGGTCTCCTCAGCTCTCGTCGAGATGAAGCGCGTGATCGCCGAGCGCTACGACCCCAACGACTGGAACATCTACGCCGCGCAGGCCTCCGACGGCGACAACGTCTCCAGCGATGGGCCGACCTCTACGGAGCTGCTGCGCGCCCACATCCTGCCGGCCTGCCAGCACTTCGCCTATCTGGAGGTCGGCGACGAGAACGGCCCCCGGGCCGGCTTCGTCGAGCACCGCACCACCCTATGGCGGACCTACGAGGGCTTGGCCAAGACCGGCGCGCCCATCGCCATGCGCAAGGTCAACCATCGCCGCGACATCTATCCGGTCTTCCGCGAGTTGTTCGGGCGCAAGGACGCCCGGGCGGAAGCCGAGGCCTGAAGCCGGCGCGTCGGGTCACCGGCCGCGCGGGACACGGACCCTTCGAAGTTGGACCTTTCGAGGAAGGCGTAAACCGTATGGTCGGCAGCATCATCCGCCCCACGCCCCAGTCGATCTCCGGCGGCCAGGAGCCGCTCTTCACCGGGAACGATTGGGACTTCGACACGATCCGGCGCATCCACGACGCCTGCGAGGTCGAGGCGCGGGCGCTCGGCCTGTCGTGGTACCCCAATCAGATCGAGATCATCACCGCCGAGCAGATGCTCGACGCCTACGCGTCGATCGGCATGCCGCTGTTCTACAAGCACTGGTCCTTCGGCAAGCACTTCGCCCAGCACGAGGCCGGCTACCGGCGCGGCATGATGGGGCTCGCCTACGAGATCGTCATCAACTCGGACCCGTGCATCTCCTACATCATGGAGGAGAACACGGCGACGATGCAGACGCTGGTCATCGCCCACGCGGCCTTCGGCCATAACCACTTCTTCAAGAACAACTACCTCTTCAAGCAGTGGACCGATGCCGAGGGCATCCTCGACTACCTCGATTTCGCCAAGGGCTTCATCTCACGCTGCGAGGAGCGCCACGGCCACGCCGCCGTCGAGGCGGTGCTCGATGCCGCCCACGCCCTGATGAGCCAGGGCGTGCACCGCTATCCGCGCAAGAAGCGGCCCGATCTGGCCTCCGAGCAGCGCCGTGAGCGCGAGCGGGCCGAGCACGGCGAGCAGATCTACAACGACCTCTGGCGCACGCTGCCGCAGAAAGTGGCCGGCGCCCGCCCCGATCTCGCCGCGGAGCGTCGCAAGGCGCTCCTCGAACTGCCGCAGGAAAACATCCTGTATTTCCTGGAGAAGGCGGCCCCCCGCCTGCGGCCCTGGCAGCGCGAGATCCTGCGCATCGTCCGCCTCGTGGCGCAGTACTTCTACCCGCAGCGCCAGACCAAGGTGATGAACGAGGGCTGCGCCACCTACTGCCACTACCGGATCATGAACGCCCTGTCCGAGAAGGGCCTAATCGGCGAGGCGGCCTATCTCGAGTTCCTGCAATCGCACACCAACGTCGTGCGCCAGCCCAACTACAACGAGCGCGGCTATAACGGCCACAACCCCTACGCCATCGGCTTTGCCATGATGCAGGACATCGCCCGCATCGTGGAGCAACCCACGGAGGAGGACCGCGCGTGGTTTCCCGAGATCGCCGGCACCGGCGACGCCATGGCGACCCTGCGCGACGTCTGGGCGAACTATCGCGATGAGAGCTTCATCGCGCAGTTCCTGTCGCCCAAGCTCATGCGCGACATGCGCCTGTTCCACGTCGTCGACGACCCCGACGAGTCGGAGCTCTACGTCGAGGCGATCCACGACGAGCGCGGCTATCGCAAGATGCGGCGCTCCTTCGCGCGGCAATACGATGTGGCTTGGCTCGACCCGGACATCGAGGTGGTGGACGTCGATCTCGAAGGGGATCGGCGCCTCATCGTGCATCACCGTGCGCTCAATCGCATCACCCTGCAGAAGGACGATGCCAAGCGGGTGCTTCAGCACCTCGCCGATCTCTGGGGCTACGATGCGGTTCTCAGGGAGATCGACCCCGCCAACAACGCGGTCCTGGCCGAGCACCACGCCAGCGCGCGGCCAATCTTCTTCTGAGGGGGCGGGCGCGGCATATCGGTCCGCGCGGCAGCGCAACGCCCGTGAGGATTGGCGGCCGTCCCGGACCGCGCTAGCCTGCGACGATGATGAACGACGACCTGCGCGAATCGCGCGCCGCCCTGATCCTGCTCGCCGCAGCGGTCGGCTCCGTCCTGATCTTCGGAGCCATCACGATCCTGATCCAGCTCTGAGGCGCCGGAGGCCGCGTCTCAGTGGGTCCAGGGCGCGGTGCGGTTGAACTTGAAATTGTCCGAGTAGGACAGGCCTTTGCGCAGAATCGGCTTCTGCGGCTCCTCGACCCGGTAGGACAGCCCGGCGCGCGTCGCGTAGGCCACGGCCTCCTCGCGGGTCTCAAACTCGAGGTGGACCTGCTGCAACATGTCGGACGAGCCGGTCCAGCCCATCAGCGGATCCGTCTCGCGCGGTGCCGTCTGGTCGAATTCCAACACCCACGCCTTGGCACGCGCCGTACCGGACTGCGTCGGATCCTTCGCGGGCTGGTAGATGCGGGCGCTCGACATCGGGTCGTCCAACTCCAGGGAGCCTCGGCGGAAATGATGGTCGGGGCGATAGGATTCGAACCTACGACCCTCTGGTCCCAAACCAGATGCGCTACCAGACTGCGCTACACCCCGACACGCTTGCGCGTAGAGGGGACGTACGGTTTCGGCGGCGAAATGGCAACCGGCGCGAGACGAGGATCGGGACAGGAAATGCCGCCGGACGCCACCATGGCGGTCGCAGGGACGGGAATCGTCCCCCGCCGCGTTTGTCGATCATGCGCCGTTGCCCTCTGCGGCTCCCAGCCGACCGGATTCCCGGCGCCAAACACGCACCGCCTCGCCACATACCGCCGCGCGGTTCGCCGGCTCCCGCGTCGCTGGACAGCGCCGATCGCGCCCCGCCAGATCGCGCTTCCAAACCGAATCAACGGAGCCGGGCATGAGCGATCCAAGATACCGCGCCCTGGAGGCGCGCATCGACGCTCTGGAAAGCGAGGTCAAACGTGCGCGGAACGACATCCACTGGGCGATCGCCTTGATGTTCGTCGTACCGGTCGGATTGCTGATCATCCTGCGCGTCTGGTCCTGACAGGAATCGTTCGCAGAACGGCCGACCAAGACGTCGCGGACACGTCTCGAATGCGAAGCTGATCGTTAACGCGGCACTCATGATGACGGCAACCAAGGCAATCACCGCGGTCGAACCATGCTATTGAAGCTCGAACGAGGGTCGATCGATGTTCTTGATTTTATTGGCCGCCCTGGGCGGAGGCATGATCTCGACGGCGCTGCTGCTGCCGTATGGCATCCTGACCGCGGTCATGGGTGCGCCCCTCACCGCGAGCCTCTGCGCCGCCGCGGCGGGCGCCGTGATCATGCTGCGGCGGGGCAACGATTGGGGTGCGGACGCGGCCTTCGACGACGCCACGGACGATCAGACGGACGCCATGGTCAAGATGCTGCGCGACATCGCCGCCAAGGGGCGTGAGATCGATGCCGATGCGAAGCGCCCGGCGCGCGATTCCAAGGCGGCCTGAAGCAGGCGCGCCGCGCGCGCAACCCTCGCTCTGGGGAAGGCTCCGAGAAAATCTGCGATAACCTTCCGGCGGAACGGTCGCGCTGACCCCATGTTCCCACCGCCGAAGCACGCGTGTTTCCGGGAGGGCCAGGATGGCGGCCACGACGTTTGGGAGCCAGGACCGACGCGGCCTCGACTTCTGCTCGCGGGGATCGTGAAACGAGCGGTTTCAGAGCCTGAATCGCGCCACGATCCGAATCGGGCAGCGCAGGCTTGCGTGCTCATGCGTCAGGAAGAGTCGGCGTACGCCCCACGTAGCCAAGCGCAGTTTCAAGTCCGGGTGCCCGCTGCGCTGGGGGCGACGATCTAGACCCGCACGTCGACGATGCGGCGTTGACGACCGATCACGTCGCCCTCTGCATCCCGTGCCCGATCCACCTCGACGGAGACGGTCCGCGGCTCGGTCTCATGGCGTCGCGCCGCGTCGTTTCGGGCGCCATGCACGATCTCGGTGGCGCGGATGATTCCGACCTGCGTCAGGGGAACGGTGATCGTCATGGGCGTCGATCCTCCGAAAACGTACGAGGCGATCCGCGGCTCAGGCGAGGATGTCGAGGACCCGGCGCTCGGAATCGAGCGTGGATTTCAGGATGGCGGTGTTCATCCCGATATTGGTCTTTTCCTGCATGAGCTGGACGGCGGTGGTCGAGAGATCGACCTGGGTCGCGCTCGGCAGGCTGGTGCCGATGGTCGCGATCCCCTCAGCCGCCGTGGCGTAGCGCTGCGTCGCCGCCAGAAGTCCACCGCTGCTTGCCGATATTGCGCTGACCATCCCGTCGCTCCCTCGCTCCCGACGAGGCAACCACGGTCCCCTGAATTCCCCGTTGTGAAACTGCGGCGCATTTGAACGACCGCCCGCGGCCGTCATCCGCCCAGCTTGACCCCCGTTCCTCCGAGTCCCACCTCGGGCCCGACGCGACCGGACCGAGCCCCGGCGCGCAGCACGGAGACCGCGATGATCGATCTGCACTATTGGCCGACCCCGAACGGCCACAAGGTCACGATGTTCCTCGAAGAGGCGGGGCTCGACTACACCTTGAAGCCGGTGAACATCGGCAAGGGTGACCAGTTCAAGCCGGACTTCCTGGCGATCGCCCCGAACAACCGCATGCCGGCGATCGTCGATCACGCGCCGGCCGGCGGAGGTGCCCCGGTCTCGCTGTTCGAGTCCGGCGCGATCCTGCTCTACCTCGCCGAGAAGACCGGGCGCTTCATCGCCCGGGACGTGGCCGGCCGCGCCGAGGTGCTGCAATGGCTGTTCTGGCAGATGGGTGGCCTCGGGCCCATGCTCGGCCAGAACCACCACTTCACCCAGTACGCGCCCGAGAAGGTGCCCTACGCCATCGACCGCTACGTCAAGGAGACCAACCGACTCTACGGCGTCCTCGACCGGCGTCTCGCCGACCGGCCCTTCGTCGCCGGTGCCGACTACACGATCGCCGACATGGCCAGCTATCCCTGGATCGTGCCCTACGAGAAGCAGGGTCAGCGCCTGGAAGAGTTCCCGAATCTCCAGCGCTGGTTCCATGCCATCGCCGAGCGCCCGGCGACGAAGGCCGCGTATGCCCGCGCACCGGAGATCAACCCGGATTTCGGGAAGACCCTGAGCGAAGAGGCCAAGAAAGTCATGTTCGGTCAGACCGCCGCGACGCGCGCCTGACCCGGCCCGGGCGGCGCCACGGCGAGCCCGGATCCGCTTTTCCGGCGGGGTCGGTCGGATCGGCTGGATCGGTTGAATCAGTCCTGCCGTGCCTTCAGCGGCGCAGGGTGTCGAGGGGCACCGGGGCGGCATGCGGGCGGGCCGCCAGCATGCCGTCGATCAGCGCCAGCACCTCGGCCCGGCCGCAATTGGCGGCCGGCTCGAAGGGTGTCCAGGTCTGGGTGAAGTCGAGCTGGGCGAAGACGTCGCGGTATCGCCGCAGCTCGTTCGTGGTCAGCGGCACGCCGCGCACGAAGGCCTTGTGGGCCGAGATGGTCAGCGCGCGCCGGAAATCCTGCGGGTCGAGCTCGAACTTCAGGGCGTCACCGCAGAACAGGATCTTCCGTTCCCGATCGAACAGGACCGCGTGGCCGTCGAAGTGGCCGGCCGTGCGGTGGAGTTCGAGGCCGGGGAGGGGCTCGAGGAAATCGTCGTAGGGCCAGGACACCTGCAGCGCCGCGCTCCAGATGAAGTCGGCGGCCGGCAGGCAGAGCTCCGGGTCGAAGCGGTCCTGAAGCTGCACGAGAGCGCCGTAGGCATGGGGGTGCGAAGAGGACAGCACCTGCATGCCTCCGAGGCTCGCGATGTGCTGGAGGGCCGCCTCGCTGAAGACCGGGCAGGCCTCGAAGCCCATATTCCCGGCCGGTGTCTGGACCAGGTAGGCACTGGGCCCGATGCCCGAGACGGGATCGTTCCAGAACCGCCACACGCCGGGCTCCAACTCCTCCCAGTGGCAGGGAAACCGCTCCTGCGCCTCCCGCTCGGTCCAGAACTGCCATCCCTTCTGCGGCACCACGTGGCGGGCGTCGAGGCACATCGGGCAGGCCGGCGGCCGCCCGAAATGGCGCTGCCAGAACCCACAATTATCACAGGTGTAGGCGGGCAGGTCGAGGGCGCCGGCGAAGGGCAGGTATCCGGGAGACACGAAACGTTGCTCTCGTTGGCGGCATCGGCCGCGGGTAGCCTCGGGCTGAGGCGTGCGCATATAGGCGCGAAGCGGATACCGGCCATACGGCACCGCAGCTGAACGCCACCGGAGGATCATGCCCGTCCCGAGCCTCGCCTTCGACCTGACCCGCCTCATCACCCGCCTGCGGCATCCGAGCCCGAGCGGCATCGACCGGGTCGACCTCGCCTATGCCCGGCATGTCCTGGCCCAGGCAGGAGACCGCTTCGGCCTGGTCTCCACGGCGTTCGGCCCACGCGTACTGGCGCGGGCGGAGGCGCTCGGCATCGTCGAGGCCGTGGCGGCCGGCTGGGTCGAGGACCGCGACGCGACGCAGGACCCGGTCTACCGTCGGCTGGCGGCGGCCCTGGGATCGACCGGCGACGGTGGTCCGCCGGCCGCCGCGCCCGGGCGCGGCGGCGCCGGGGACCGGCGGCGGATTCAGGCCCGGACGGCGGCCACGACTCTGCGCGCCCGCGGCCCCGAGATCCTGCCCCAGGGGACCGTCTACCTGCACACCTCGCACCTGCGCCTCGACAAGCCGGGCCGATTCGACTGGCTCTACGACCGCCGCGACATCCGGCCCGTCTTCTTCGTTCACGACCTCATCCCGATCGACTATCCGGAATACGGCCGGCCCGGCGAGGCGGAGCGGCACCGGGTCCGGATGGAGACCATCGCCCGCCATGCCGCGCACGTGCTGGTCAATTCCCGCGACGTCGGCGAGCGCTTCGCCCGTTACTGCGTCGCGCTGGGGCGGCCGACGCCACCCGTCACGGTGGCGCTCCTCGGGGTCGAGCCGGTGTTCCGGCGGGCGGGGGAGGGGCCGTCCTTCACGCCCGCGCGCCCGACCTTCGTCGCTTGCGGCACCATCGAGCCGCGCAAGAACCACCTGGCGCTGCTGCATCTCTGGCGCGACCTCGCCGAGCGGCACGGGCCCGACACCCCCCGACTCGTCCTGGTCGGCCGGCGCGGCTGGGAAGCGGAGAACATCATCGACATGCTCGAGCGCTGTCCCGCCATCCGCGCGCACGTCACCGAAGTCAGCGGCCTATCGAGTCACGGCCTCGCGGCGCTGCTGCGCTCGGCCACCGCCCTGCTGATGCCCTCTTTCGCGGAGGGATACGGCCTGCCGGTGGTCGAGGCCGCGGCCTCGGGCCTGCCGGTCGTGGCCTCGGACCTCGCGGTCCACAGGGAGATCGGCGCGGAATTCGCCGCGTTCCTCGATCCCCTCGACGGCCCAGGCTGGCGCCGGGCGGTGGAGGATCTCTCGGCGCCGGGCTCCGCCCTGCGCGAGGCCCTCGCGCGCCGGACAACGGACACAGACCTGCCGAGCTGGACCGCGCATTTCGAGACCGTCGAGGACGCCCTGGCGCGCACCATTTGCCGTCCTGACGACTGACGCCTAAGAACATCCGTCATTGTCCGACCGTGCACGGGACGGTCCGAGAGAGGATAGACGGATGAAGGTTGTCGACCTGGACCGGGATGCGATCAAGGCCGGCCTCGCCGACCAGTCCATGCTGGTGATCGATGTGCGCGAGCCGCACGAATTCGAGCAAGGGCACATCCCCGGCGCGGTCACCCATCCGCTCTCGACCTTCGACCCCGGGGCGCTCGCGACGCTGCTCGCAGAGGACGGCCGGAAACCGGTCTTCTCGTGCATGTCGGGGGTGCGCTCGGTCCACGCGCTGGCGGCCGCCCAGAACGCCGGATTGCCGATCGAGGCGCATTACCGGGGTGGATTCAAGGATTGGGCCGGCTCCGGCGAACCCGTCGAGGTATAAGGCATGCGCAGAGCATGTGTGGCAGCGCACGACATTGGTCGCGGCGGACCTCTAGCTGGCGCATCGTAGGGAACAACCATATGCGCATGCGCTCGATCTTCAGTCTTCTTCCGGTCGTCGGACTGGTCGCTTCGGCGCTCGTCGCGCCGGTCCTCGTCTCCTCCGCCCAGGCCCAGGCCCCGGGCGGACCGCCGCCGAAGGTCACAACCGCCAAGCCGGTGGTCCGCGAGATCGTCGAGACCGACACCTATACGGGCCGCTTCGACCCCGTCGATATCGTCGACGTCCGGGCCCGCGTCACCGGCTACCTGGAGAAGGTCAACTTCACGGACGGTGCCACGGTGAAGAAGGGCGACCTGCTCTTCGTCATCGACCGTCGGCCCTACAAGGCAGCCCTCGACCAGGCGCAGGCGGCCCTGGTCTCGGCGAAGGCCCGGCTCAACTTCTCGCAGACCGACCTCGACCGCGCGCAGACGCTGAGCAAGTCCGGCAACATCTCAGAGCAGGTCACCGACCAGCGTCGTCAGGCCTCGCAGACCGCTCAGGCCGATGTCGACAGCGCCGACGCGCAGCTGCGCCAGGCGCAGCTGAACTACGACTTCACCGAGGTGAAGGCCCCGATCTCGGGTCGCATCAGCCGGCGCCTGGTCACCGAGGGCAACATCGTCATCACCGACCAGACCCTGCTCACCACGATCGTCTCCCTGGATCCGATCTATTTCGGCTTCACCGTCGATGAGCGCTCGTTCCTGAAGTACCAGGGCAGCCTCGGCATCGGCATGGGCGAGACCCAGAAGGGCAAGGGCGTCCCGATCCTGATCGCGCTCACCGGCGAGGCCAAGCCGACCCGCAAGGGTACCCTCGACTTCGTGGACAACCGCGTCGACAACGCCACCGGCACGGTGCTGCTGCGCGCCACCGTCGAGAACCCCGACGGGTTCATCAAGCCCGGCCTGTTCGGCGTCGTCTCGCTGCCCGCGACCAAGCCTTACCAGGGCATTCTGCTGCCCGACGAGGCGGTCTCGGCCAACCAGGACAAGCGCATCGTCTACATCGTCGCCGACGACGGCACGGTGTCCCTGCGCGAGGTCAAGCTCGGCCCGAAGGTCGATGGCTACCGGGTCATCCGCGAGGGCCTGAAGGGCGACGAGAGCGTCGTGGTCAACGGCGTCACCCGTGTCCGTCCGGGCGCCAAGGTGGCGGCCGAAGCCTCCACCCTGCCGCCGAGCAAGACCTGACGCCCAGCGAGACCCGATAGGCGGGCCCCGAGGCGGGCGCCGCTCCCGAGACGATCATCCCCGACCGGCCACGGCCGGGGAGCGGACACCAGACCGCGGACGAAGAAACGGTGCCGCCTCGGACCCGCGCGTGCGGGCCGCATGCGGCGAGAGGTTCAAGCGATGCGTTTTGCCCACTTCTTCGTCGATCGGCCGATCTTCGCGTCGGTCACGTCGATCGTCTTCCTGATCCTCGGCTACGTCGCCTACCTGTCGCTGCCGGTGGCCCAGTACCCCGAGATCGTGCCGCCGACCGTGACCGTGCGCGCGAGCTTCCCGGGCGCCAACGCCGAGACGGTGGCGGCCACGATCGCCACACCGATCGAGCAGGAGGTCAACGGCGTCGACAACATGCTCTACATGACGTCGTTGTCGACCAACGATGGCAACATGCTGCTGACGGTGACCTTCAAGGTCGGCACCAACCTCGATATCGCGAACGTTCTGGTCCAGAACCGTCTCTCGGTCGCCCAGCCGCGCCTGCCGCCGGACGTGCGCAACCTCGGCGTCACCGTCCGCAAGGCCTCGCCGGACCTGATGCTGGTGGTGCACCTGCTTTCGCCGAAGAAGACCTACGACCAGAACTACCTCGCCAACTACATCTACCTGAACATCCGCGACGAGCTCCTGCGCCTCGACGGCGTCGGCGACATCACCATCTTCGGCGGCAACGAGTACGCCGAGCGCGTCTGGCTCGATCCGAACAAGCTCGCGGCCTACGGCCTGACCACCTCTGACGTCATCACGGCCCTGTCCGAGCAGAACGTGCAGGTGGCGGCAGGCGCCCTGAACTCGCCACCGGCCGCCACGGGCCAGGCCTTCCAGCTCATCGTCCAGTCGCAGGGTCGCTTCCAGAGCCCCGAGGAATTCGCCGACGTCATCGTCAAGGCCGCGGACGGCCGCCTCGTGCGGGTGAAGGACATCGCCCGCGTCGAGATGGGCCAGAAGGACTACACCACCAACTCGTTCCTCAACGACACGCCCGCCATCGGCATCGGCGCCTTCCAGCGCCCCGGCACCAACGCCCTCGACGCCGCCGCGTCGGTGCGCAAGGTGATGGACAACCTCAAGAAGAACTTCCCGCCGGATATCGAGTACCGCATCGCCTACAACCCGACGGAGTTCATCGAGGAGTCGATCCACGAGGTCTACAAGACCCTCTTCGAAGCCGTCGGCCTCGTTGTCATCGTGGTGCTGGTCTTCCTCCAGAGCTGGCGCACCGCGCTCATCCCGGTGATCGCGATCCCGGTCTCGCTGGTCGGCACCTTCGCGGCCATGTCGGCCTTTGGGTTCTCGCTGAACAACCTCACCCTGTTCGGGCTCGTGCTCGCCATCGGCATCGTGGTCGACGACGCCATCGTGGTGGTGGAGAACGTCGAGCGCAACATGGCCGAGGGCCTGTCGCCGGGCGACGCCGCGCACAAGACCATGGACGAGGTCGGCGGCGCCGTCGTCGCCATCGCCCTGGTGCTCTCGGCGGTGTTCATCCCCACCGCCTTCATCCCGGGCATCACCGGCCAGTTCTACAAGCAGTTCGCGCTGACCATCGCGGCCTCGACCATCATCTCGATGTTCAACTCGCTGACGCTCTCGCCGGCGCTCTGCAAGCTGCTCCTGAGGCCCCACCACGAGCATGCCAAGCCGAAGTTCTTCCTCTTCCGCTTCGTCGCCTGGCTGGCGGATATGTTCAACAAGGGCTTCGACTGGCTCTCGAACACCTATGGGCGGATCATCTACGGCCTGACGAACTACGCGATCGGGCTGATCGCGATGATGATCGTCTACGCGGCCGTCATCGCCGCCACCCTTCACCTGGTCCAGACGACGCCCACCGGCTTCATCCCGGACCAGGACCAGGGCTACCTCATCGGCGTGGTGCAGCTGCCCTCGGGCGCCTCCCTCGACCGCACCACCGAGGTGGTGAACCGGGCGGCGGCCGCGGCCCGCAAGATCGAAGGCGTGACCAACACCGTCATCATCGCGGGCTTCGACGGCGCGACCTTCACCAACACCACCAATTCCGGCGTGATGTTCATCACGCTGGCGGGCGCCAAGGAGCGTGCCGGCCAGGGGCGGAGCGCGGCGGTGATCACCAACGAGGTGATCAAGGCCACGGCCGACATCCAGGAGGCCCGCGTCATCGTCATCCCGCCGCCGCCGGTGCGCGGTCTCGGCCAGGGCGGCGGCTTCAAGATGCAGATCGAGAGCCGGCAGAGCTCGTCCATCGGCCCGCTCCTCGGCGCGGTCGGCGAGGTCCTCGGCAAGGCCAACCAGAGCAACGACGTGCAGCGGGTGTTCACCACCTTCGGCAACGACACACCGCAGCTCTACCTCGACATCGACCGCACGGTGGCGCGCATGCTCAACGTGCCGCTCGGCAACGTGTTCTCGACGGTGCAGACGGCCCTCGGCGGCGCCTACGTCAACGACTTCAACACCCTGGGCCGCATCTATCAGGTCCGCGTGCAGGGCGACGCCCCGTTCCGCGTCTCGAAGCAGGACATCGAGCAGCTGAAGGTCCGCTCTTCCACGGGCGCCCTGGTGCCGATGGGCACGCTGGCCACGATCCGCGAGATCACCGGCCCGCAGATCGTCCAGCGCTTCAACCTCTACTACTCGGTGCCGGTCCAGGGCACGGCCAAGCCCGGCATCTCCACCGGCCAGGCCCTCGACGCCATGGAGGCCATCGCCAAGGACAACCTGCCGGACGGCTACGCCTACGACTGGACCGAAATCGCCTACCAGCAGAAGGCAGCGGGCAACACGGCGATCTACGTGTTCGCGCTGGGCGTGCTCCTCGTCTTCCTCGTGCTCGCCGCGCAGTACGAATCCTGGGCATTGCCGCTGGCGATCCTGCTCGTGGTGCCCACCGGCGTGCTCGCGGCCCTGTTCGGGGTGCAGTTGCGAGGCCAGGACAACAACATCCTGACCCAGATCGGCCTGATCGTGCTGATCGGCCTGGCAGCCAAGAACGCCATCCTGATCGTGGAGTTCGCGCACCAGCTGGAGGAGACCGAGCGGAAGGGCCCCGTGGCCGCCGCGGTCGAGGCCTGCCGCCTGCGCCTGCGCCCGATCCTGATGACGGCCTTCGCCTTCATCCTCGGCACGGTGCCGCTAGTGATCGCCACCGGGCCCGGCGCCGAGATGCGTCAGGCACTCGGCACCGCGGTGTGCTTCGGCATGATCGGCGCCACGGTGTTCGGCCTCTTCCTGACCCCGGTCTTCTACGTGGTGATCCGGAACTTCCTGATCTGGCTCGCCAAGAAGCGCGGCAAGGACCCGCACAACACCACGCCGGACAAGCACGATCCGCACGCGGCGCCCTCACACGCCTGAGACTGACCCGAGCCCGGATGCGGACCCCGCATCCGGGCTTCATGTTTGGGGTTGCGCCCCGCAAACCGGAAAGCTAAAGACCCCTCACCCCGCAAGGGGCGTCGGAGCGTAGCGCAGCCCGGTTAGCGCACTAGTCTGGGGGACTAGGGGTCGGAGGTTCGAATCCTCTCGCTCCGACCATTCGAACTCATTGCCCCCCACAATGAGACGGCCCCCACAATCAGATATCCTCCCTCCTGACCGATGATGACGGGCCGGGCCTGCGCCCGGATGCCGGCCTCTGCCCGGTGATCGTGTGACGCGCCCGCGCCTCGGCACACCCCACGAACACGAAATCGTCAGTCGCCCTGTGCCCCATGAGGGTATGACCGTGGTGACCCGTGACGTTGCGTCCTCGGCGGATTGACTCGTGCTCAAGCTTGGCCCCCTCACTCCCTGCGGTGCAGGGCGCCCCCAGGCGTGACCGCCCACCTGTGGCAGGCCAGCCAGCGAGAGGGACATCGAGACGATCGTCGACGCGGGCGCCCGACTCCAATCTGAAATTTGCCACGAATGGCGTCACACAAACAGGACGCGACTTGGCTAAGACAGTCGCGGCCGGAGCCCTCGACCTGTCCGATCTTCGGACGGGACGGACTTTGATTTGGCGAGACCCGTATTCCTGAACACAGCCTACCGCAATCCTCAGCATCCGGATCGCCCGATCAGGTCGTCCGGGCCACCCGCACGCCTCCAACCTGACCACCAGCGGCCAACCCGAAAGCACTTCTGCGGCACATGACCGGGACAAAGCGCACGATCGCGACCATTCTCGCGCCCCTCGGATTGCTGATCTGCGTGGTGGTCGCCGTTAGTCTCTGGCCCGCACCGGTCATGAGCGTCGTTACGGGGCTGAGTGCGGCGATTCGTGAGCGCCTCGGGACGAGCGAGGCCGAGACCGCCGCGGGTGGCGATCCCCGCGCGGGCGGGCCGGGCCGGCTCTTCCGGCCGAGCCCGGCCCAGCGCGCAGCCCTGAACATCGTTCCGATCACCGCGGTCAGCTTCCGGCCGGAAGGGACGGCCGAGGGCCGCATCGCCCTCAACGAGGACGACAACGTGCCGGTGACCTCGCCCTATGCCGGCCGGGTGACCAAGGTGCTGGTCCGTGCCGGCGACGAGGTGAAGGCCGGCGACGTGCTCCTCACCCTCGAGGCCACGGACATGGTCCAGGCCCAGAACGACTACCAGACCGCCCTCAACACCCTCGCCAAGGCGACCGCGCTGCTGAAGCTCGACCAGACCATCGCGACGCGCCAGCAGGAGCTGTTCCAGGCCAAGGCCGTGGCGCTCAAGGACTACCAGTCGGCCCAGAACGACGTCATCGGGGCGCAGAGCGACCTGAAGACCGCCGAGGCGGGCCTGGAGGCGGTCAAGAACCGCCTGCGCCTTCTCGGAAAGACCGACGCGGAGATCGCGGCCTTCGAGAAGAAGGGCACCCTCAGCCCCGAGACCCAGATCCGGGCACCCATCGCCGGCACCATCGTCCAGCGCAAGGTCGGCCTGGGTCAGTACCTCTCCACCGCCAGCGACCCGGTCTTCGTCATCGGCGACCTCTCCACGGTCTGGCTGGTCGCCAACGTGCGCGAGAGCGAGATCCCGCGAATCCGGATCGGCCAGGAGGTCGAGGCGACGGTGGCGGGCTTCGGGGATCGCATCTTCAAGGCACGGGTCAACTACCTGTCCGCGAGCCTCGACCCGGCGACGCGGCGCCTGGCGGTGCGCAGCGAGGTGGAGAACCCGGACCAGGTCCTGAAGCCCGAGATGTTCGCCACCTTCACGATCTTCACCGGGCCGGGGCAGACGGCGCCCGCCGTGCCCGCCGCCGCCATCGTGTACGAGGGCGCGCGGGCGCATGTCTGGATCGCGCGGCCCGATGGGGCCATCGAGGCCCGCGACGTCACCCTGGGCCTGGCCGCCCGTGGGATGGTGCAGGTCACCGCCGGCATCGCGGCGGGGGAAGCGATCGTCACGCGCGGCGCCGTGTTCATGGATCGGGCGACGAGCGGTGACAAGGCGTCCTGACCCGTCGGGCCTGGGGCCCCTTTCTCGTCCTCGGGCCTCGGCCGGAAGCACTCTGCCATGAACAGCCTGATCGTCTTCGCCCTGCGCCAGCGCGTGCTGGTCTGCCTGCTGTTCCTGGTGATGCTGGCGCTCGGCTATGCCAGCTACACCCAGCTCAACATCGAGGCCTATCCCGATCCGGTGCCGCCGCTGGTCGACGTCATCACGCAGAATCCCGGGCAATCGGCCGACGAAATCGAGCGCTACATCACGATTCCCCTGGAGGTGCAGCTCGCCGGCATCCCCAATGCGACCGTGGTGCGCACCATCTCGCTGTTCGGCCTCTCCGACGTGAAGGTGCAGTTCAGCTACGCCTTCACCTACCAGGAGGCCCTGCAGCGGGTGCTCAACCGCCTGTCGCAGCTGCCGCCCCTGCCCAACGGCGCCCAGCCGCAGATCTCGCCCACCAGCCCGGTCGGCGAGATCATGCGCTACAAGGTGACGGGGCCGCCGGGCTACTCCTCCACCGACCTGAAGACCCTGCAGGACTGGGTGCTGCAGCGCCGGTTCAAGGCGATTCCCGGCGTGGTCGACGTGACCGCCTTCGGCGGCCGGACCAAGGAATACGAGATCGCCGTCGACCTGAACCGCCTCCAGGCCCAGGGCATGACCCTGGTCCAGCTCGTCACCGCGCTCAACAATTCGAGCATCAACGTCGGCGGCCAGACCCTGAACGTGGGCGAGCAATCGGCGGTGGTGCGCGGCATCGGCCTCATCCGCGACATGGACGACATCCGCGACACGATGCTGACCCAGGTCAACGGCGTGCCGGTGCTGGTGCGCGATATCGCCGAGGTGCGGGTCTCGCACGCGCCACGCCTCGGCATCGTCGGCCATGACGGCGACAACGACATCGTCGAGGGCATCGTGCTGATGAGCCGCGACGGCGAGAGCCTGCCGACCCTGCGCCTCGTCAATGCCGAGATCGACAAGATCAACGCCAGCGGCATCCTGCCCCCGGACGTGCGGGTGGAGCGCATCTACGACCGCAGCGGGCTCATCCACACCACCACCCACACGGTGATGCACAACCTCGTCTTCGGCGTGACGCTGGTCTTCGTGGTGCAGTGGCTGTTCCTCGGGAGCCTGCGCAGCGCGATCATCGTGGCGGCGACGATCCCCTTCGCGCTGGGCTTCGCCATCCTGATCCTGGTCCTGCGCGGCGACTCGGCGAACCTCCTCTCCCTCGGCGCCATCGATTTCGGCCTCATCGTCGACGCCACCGTGATCATGGTCGAGAACGTGTTCCGGCACCTCGCCGAACCGGAACACGGCGCGGGCCAGGCGCCACCGGGGGGCCTGGCCGGGCGCCTCGGCACGATCGCCATCGCGGGTGCGGAGGTGAACCGGGCGATCTTCTTCTCGGCCACGATCATCATCGTGGGCTTCCTGCCGCTCTTCACCCTGACGGGCGTCGAGGGACACATCTTCGGCCCGATGGCCAAGACCTACGCCTACGCGCTGCTCGGCGGCCTCATCGCCACCTTCACGGTCTCGCCCGCCCTCTCGGCCCTGATCCTGCCCAAGCACGTGGAGGAGCGCGACACCCTGGTGGTGCGGCTCCTGCGCTTCGGCCACGTGCTGATCCTGCGCTTCGGCCTGCGCAACAAGGTGCTGTCGCTCCTCGTGGTCGCCGCGGTGCTCGGCGTCTCGGGCATCGCCGCCCGCACCCTCGGCCTCGAATTCCTGCCCAAGCTGGAGGAGGGAAACCTCTACATTCGCGGCACCATGCCGGCCTCGATCTCCCTGGAGGCCGGCAACGCCTACGTGGAGCGCCTGCGCAAGATCATCGCCGAGGTGCCGGAGGTGGTCACGGTGCTCTCGCACCAGGGCCGCCCGGACGACGGGACCGATGCCACCGGCTTCTTCAACGTGGAGATCCTGGCGCCGCTCAAGCCCTTCGACACCTGGCGCAAGGGCCTCGACAAGGAGGGGCTGGTCAGCGACCTCTCGGCCAAGCTCGACGAGGCCTTCCCGGGCATCGAGTTCAACTTCTCCCAGTATATCGAGGACAACGTCCAGGAGGCCGCCTCCGGCGTGAAGGGCGAGAACTCGGTCAAGATCTACGGGAACGACCTCAACGACCTGACCAAGACCGCGGAAGCGATCAAGGCCACCCTGGCGAGGGTGCCGGGCATCGCCGACCTCGCGGTCTTCGCCTCCCTCGGACAGCCCACGGTGCGGATCGACATCGACCGGCGCAAGGCCGCACGCTACGGCCTGTCGCCGGGCGACGTGAACACCACCGTCCAGGCGGCGATCGGCGGCCAGACGGCGGGCGACCTCTACGAGTACGGTTCGGACCGGCACTTCCCCATGCGGGTGCGCCTCGCGCCACAGTACCGCCGCAGCCTGGAGACCATCCGCAACATCACCGTCGGGGCGGCCAACCCCGCCGGCGGCGTGATCCAGGTGCCGCTCTCGGAGATCGCCACCGTGGAGCTCGTCTCCGGCGCGGCCTTCATCTACCGCGAGAACCAGGAGCGCTACATCCCGGTCAAGTTCTCGGTGCGCGGGCGCGACCTCGGCGGCGCGGTGCTCGAGGCACAAGGCCGCATCGCCGAGGAGGTGACCCTGCCGCCTGGGTTCCACCTCGAATGGGTGGGGCAGTTCACCAACCTGCAGGATGCCGTGCAGCGCCTGACCATCGTGGTCCCGGTGACGATCGCGCTGATCGCCCTGCTGCTCTACGTCAATTTCAGCTCTGTCACCGACATGGTGCTGACGCTGAGCGTGATCCCGATGGCGATGATCGGCGGCATCTTCGCGCTGTTCCTGACGATGACGCCGTTCTCGATCTCGGCGGCGATCGGGTTCATCGCCCTGTTCGGCATCTCGACCATGGAGGGCGTGATCCTGCTCTCCTACTACAACCAGCTCATCGACGAGGGCTGGGCCCGGACCGAGGCGGTGTGGCACGCCGCCAACGTGCGCATGCGCCCGGTGATGATGACCTGCGTCGCCGCCTGCGTCGGCCTGCTGCCGGCCGCGATCTCCACCGGCATCGGCTCGCAGGTGCAGAAGCCGCTCGCCCTGGTGGTGGTGGGAGGCATCCTGCTCGCGCCGAACCTGATCCTCGTGGTGGTCCCGATCCTGATTGCGCTGTTCTCCCGGCGGGTGCCGGCCGCGATCCCGTCGCAAGCGGCCGCCCGGGCGGCGGCCCAGGCGGAGCACGCATGATGGACCGGTCACAGCTCCGCGCGCACGCCGCCGGCCGCGTTGACTTCGATCCCGGCCCGGCGCCTCTACGGCCCGGGACGACGACAGGATTCCTTGGCACCATGGCGGCATCCTCCCCGATCGCGGCGCCCGCCGGCCGGAGCCAAGCGCGCGTCCTCCGCGCGAGCCTGCTCGCCCTGGCAGTCACCGGCCTCGGCGGCTGCGTCGTCGGCCCCGACTACGTACCGCCGACCGATCCGCCGGCCATCCGCTACACCCGCGAGCCCCTGCGCAACCCGACCGCCACCGACACCATCCGCACCGCCCATGGCGGCTCGGCCGACCAGACCTTCGTCTCCGGGGCCGACGTGCCGGGTCAGTGGTGGACCCTGTTCCGCTCCCCAGCCCTCGACCGCCTGGTGGCGGAGGCGCTCGCCAACAACCCGAACCTCGATGCCGCGCAGGCCTCCCTGCGGATCGCGCAGGAGAACGTCGAGGCGCAGAGGGGCACGCTGTTCCCGGTGGTGAGCGCCAACGGCCTCGGCTCGCGCCAGAAGGCGCCCGGCGGTGCCCTGCAGGGGCCGCTCAACGACACCCGGCAGCTGTTCTACAGCCTCTACACGCCGCAGGTGACGGTCTCGTTCACGCCCGACGTGTTCGGCGGCAACCGGCGCCAGATCGAGTCCCTCGAGGCCCAGGCCGAGAACCAGCGCTTCCAGCTCGAGGCGACCTACCTGACGCTGACGACGAACGTCGTCCTGGCGGCGATCCAGGAGGCGTCGCTGCGCGCCCAGATCGACGCCACCCGCAAGGTGATCCAGGCCCAGACCGAGGTCCTCAACCTCTACAACAAGCAGCTCGCCCTCGGGCAGATCGCCGGGGCCGACGTGGTGGTGCAGCAGGCCGCCCTCTCGGTCTCGATGCAGCTGCTGCCGCCCCTGGAGAAGCAGCTCGCCCAGCAGCGCAACCTGCTGACCGCCCTGGTCGGGCGCCTGCCGAGCGAGGAGATCGCGCCCACCTTCACCCTGGCCTCCCTGCGCCTGCCCACCAACCTGCCGGTGAGCCTGCCCTCGCGCCTCGTGCAGCAGCGCCCGGACGTGAAGGCGGCGGAGGCCAGCGTCCAGCAGGCCAGCGCGGCGGTGGGGGTCGCGGTGGCCAATCGCCTGCCGCAGTTCAACATCACCGCCAATGGCGGTGCCAGCGCGGTGCGGATCGCGCAGCTCGCGACCTCGGCCGCCTCGTTCTACGGCATCGTCGGCACCGTGGCGCAGCCGATCTTCGACGCCGGGACCCTGTTCCGGCGCCAGCGCGCCGCGGAGGAGACGCTCAACGAGGCCCAGGCGCAGTACCGGGCCGTGGTGATCGGCGCCTTCCAGAACGTCGCCGACACCCTGCGGGCGCTCCAGTCCGACGCCAGGGCGGTGGCGGCGGCCTCGGCCGCCGAGCGGGCCACCAACGAGAGCCTCGGCCTCATCCGCAAGCAATACGCGGCCGGGGCCCTGAACAGCACGCAGGTGCTGATCGCGCAGCAATCGTACCTCTCGGCCCTGGTGACCTCGGCGGGCGCGCGCGCCAACCAGTATGCCGACACCGCCGCCCTGTTTCAGGCCCTCGGCGGCGGCTGGTGGAACCGCGCCGATGTGAAGCCGGCCCCGCCGAGCACCGATCCGGCGAAGTTCCTCTAGGGACGGGGTCGGCGTGCCCCGGCGCCCGGGAGCGGCTCGCGCAAACCGTTCGTTACCAGGGGGTTAAGCCGCGATTTGTTGGCCTGGGCCGACGAGATGCGCTATAGCTTTGGGCAGAACACCGCACGGTCCGGCTCAGCCGCCGGAGACGCGCGCGACAACGCCGTGAGCGGGCGGCCCCCATCCTTGCCGCCGACGCTCCGGCCCCCGGACAGGTAGAGACCGAAGACCTTGGCAGAGAACGACATTCCGGGCGCCGGCGCGCCGCCGCCCGCCTCCGACATCAAGCCCGTCTCCATCACCGACGAGATGAAGCGTTCCTACCTCGATTACGCCATGAGCGTGATCGTGAGCCGGGCGCTTCCGGACGCGCGCGACGGCCTCAAGCCGGTGCACCGGCGCATCCTCTACTCGGCCTACGAGAGCGGGCACCTGCCCGAGCGCAAATACGTCAAGTCGGCCCGCATCGTCGGCGACGTGATCGGTCTCTACCACCCGCACGGCGACCAATCGATCTACGACGCCTTGGTCCGCATGGCGCAGGACTTCTCGATGCGGCTCATGCTCATCGACGGGCAGGGCAATTTCGGCTCGGTGGACGGCGATCCGCCGGCCGCCATGCGCTACACCGAATCGCGCCTCGCCAAGCCGGCCAACGCGCTGCTCGCCGACATCGACAAGAACACCGTCGACTTCCAGCCGAACTACGACGAGTCGCGCGAGGAGCCGACCGTCCTGCCGGCGCGCTTCCCCAACCTCCTCGTCAACGGCGCCGGCGGCATCGCCGTCGGCATGGCCACCAACATCCCGCCGCACAATCTCGGCGAGCTGATCGACGCCTGCGTCGCCCTCATCGACGATCCCGGCCTGTCGATCGAGCAGCTCACCGAGTACGTGCCCGGTCCCGACTTCCCCACCGGCGGCTCGATCCTCGGCCGCGCCGGCACCCGCCAGGCCTACGCCACGGGCCGCGGCTCGATCATCATGCGGGCGAAGTCCCACACCGAGGAGCTGCGCAAGGAGCGCGAGGCGCTGATCTTCACCGAGATCCCGTATCAGGTGAACAAGGCGACGCTCATGGAGAAGATCGCCGAGCTGGTGAAGGAGAAGCGCGTCGAGGGCATCTCCGACCTGCGCGACGAATCCGACCGCGACGGCATGCGCATCGTCGTCGAGATCAAGCGCGACGCCATGGCGGACGTGGTGCTGAACCAGCTCTACCGCTTCACGCCCCTGCAATCGTCCTTCGGCTGCAACATGGTGGCGCTGAACGGCGGCCGCCCGGAGCTGATGAACCTCAAGGACCTGCTCCAGGCCTTCGTGGACTTCCGCGAGGAGGTGGTGTCCCGGCGGACCAAGTTCCTCCTCAACAAGGCCCGCGAGCGCGCCCACGTCCTGTGCGGCCTCGCCATCGCAGTGGCCAACATCGACGAGGTGATCCGCCTGATCCGGACCTCGCCCGATCCCAACACCGCCCGCGAGGCGCTGATGGACCGCGACTGGCCGGCCCACGACATCGCGCCGCTCATCGCCCTGGTGGACGATCCGCGCCACCGGGTCGCCGAGGACGGCACCTACCGTCTCTCCGAGGTGCAGGCCCGCGCCATCCTGGACCTGCGCCTGCAGCGCCTCACGGCCCTGGGTCGCGACGAGATCGGCGACGAGCTGAAGAAGCTCGCCGACGAGATCGCCGACTACCTCGACATCCTGCGCTCGCGCCTGCGCATCATGGGCATCGTCAAGGACGAGTTCGCGGAGGTCCGCGAGGCCTACGCCACCCCGCGCCGCACCGTGATCCTCGACTGGGATTCGAACGTCGAGGACGAGGACCTGATCCAGCGCGAGGACATGGTCGTCACCGTGTCCCATGCGGGCTACGTCAAGCGCGTGCCGCTCTCGACCTACCGGGCCCAGCGCCGCGGCGGCAAGGGCCGCTCCGGCATGTCGACCCGCGACGAGGATTTCGTCACCCGCCTGTTCGTGGCCAACACCCACACGCCGGTGCTGTTCTTCTCGAACCAGGGCCAGGTCTACAAGGAGAAGGTCTGGCGCCTGCCGATGGCGGCGCCGAACGCCCGCGGCAAGGCCCTGGTCAACATCCTGTCGATGGATGCCGGCACCGAGCGCATCACCACCATCATGCCGCTGCCCGAGGACGAGGCCTCCTGGGAGACCCTCGACGTGATGTTCGCCACGGCGAGCGGCAGCGTGCGCCGGAACAAGCTCTCGGACTTCGTCCAGGTGAACCGCGCCGGCAAGATCGCCATGAAGCTCGATGCGGGTGACCACATCGTCCACGTGGAGATCTGCCGCGCCGACCAGAACGTGCTGCTCACCACGCAGGCCGGCCAGTGCATCCGCTTCCCCGTCGAGGACGTCCGGGTCTTCAAGGGTCGCGATTCCACCGGCGTGCGCGGCATCAGCCTGGGCAAGGACGACCGCGTCATCTCGATGACGATCCTCAACGCCTTCGACGCCTCGCCCGAGGAGCGGGCGGGCTACCTCAAGATGCGCCGCGCCGTGATCGGCGACGGGGTCGAGGGCGAGGAGACGGCGAGCCCCGAGGCGGAGGAGGGCGTGGCCGAGGCCAGCGCCATCTCCCTGGACCGCTACAACGAGATGGGCGCCGCCGAGCAGTTCGTCCTCACGCTCTCCGAGCGCGGCTTCGGCAAGCGGACCTCGTCCTACGAGTACCGGACGTCCGGCCGCGGCGGCAAAGGCATCACGGCGATGCGGGTCAATGCCCGCAACGGCAGCCTCGTGGCCTCCTTCCCGGTCCAGCCGTCCGACCAGATCATGCTGGTCACCGATGGCGGGCAGCTCATCCGCGTTCCGGTGGACGACATCCGCATCGTCGGCCGTGCCTCGCAGGGCGTGACGGTGTTCAACACGGAGAAGACCGAGAAGGTCGTGTCCGTCGAGCACATCGAGGGCGAGGACGAGAGCGAAGCCGGCGACGAGGCCGTTCAGGGCTGATCGCACCCCCTCAAGCGGACGGCCCCGGGGCCGTCCGTATCGCCGGGCGTGGAGTTAGCCCGTTTTCGTGTCGGGACCGGAGGTTCCGTTTCGGGTGGAAATGCTCTACCCCGGGCCGCGATGATCCGCACCGCCCTCTACGCCGGCTCGTTCGACCCGGTCACGAACGGACACCTCGACGTCATCCGTCAGGCGTGCCGGCTCGTGCAGACCCTCGTCATCGCCATCGGCGTGCATCCCGGCAAGGCGCCGATGTTCTCGCCCGAGGAGCGGGCGGAGCTCCTGCGCGCCACCTGTACGCCCCTGGCCGAGGCCGAGGGCACGGCGCTGACGATCGTGACCTTCGACGACCTCGCGGTGACCGCGGCGCGGCGGGTGGGGGCCAGCGTCTTCATCCGAGGCCTGCGCGACGGCACCGACCTCGATTACGAGATGCAACTCGCCGGCATGAACGGCGCCATGGCGCCGGAGGTGCAGACCGTGTTCCTGCCCGCCTCCACCGGCGTCCGGCCGATCACTGCCACCCTCGTCCGCCAGATCGCCGCCATGGGCGGCGACGTCTCGCCCTTCGTGCCGCCCCTGGTGGCGACGCGCCTCGCGCAGCGCTTCCGGGCGGCCTGAGCCCTCCTTCGCCACGACCAACGAAAGCATGCTGACCCCATGGCCTTTGGACTGAATCGCCGCATCGCCCTCCTCGCCGTCGCCGGCCTCCTCGCGACGGCACCCGCAGCCTGGGCGGTGGACGACAACACGGTGTACCTCGACACCAAGGATGGCCGCGTCACCATCGAGCTGCGCCCGGAGATCGCCCCGAAGCACGTGGCCCAGCTCAAGACCCTGATCAAGCAGGGCTTCTACAACGGCCTCAAGTTCCACCGGGTGATGGACGGCTTCATGGCCCAGACCGGCGACCCGAAGGGCAACGGCACCGGCGGCTCCAGCCTGCCGAACATCCCGGCCGAGTTCTCGCAGGCACCGTTCCGCCGCGGCACGGTCGGCATGGCCCGGTCGTCCGACCCGAACTCCGCCAATTCGCAGTTCTTCATCTGCCTCGGGGACGCGCCCTTCCTCAACGGGCAGTACACCGTGGTCGGCCTCGTCTCCTCGGGCATGGAAGCCGTGGACGCGATCAAGAAGGCGGCCCCCGGCGCGGCGGGTGGGGCGGTGCAGAACCCCGACAAGATCGTCAAGATGCAGATGGCGCAGGGAGCCAAGTAGTTTGCGGGGCGGCGCCCACCTGGGAGCTCTCGCGGCGCTCGTCGCCGTGGGGCTCCCCGCGCGGGCGGCGCCCTTCACGGGCCCGCTGACCCTACCCGAAACCCTGCGCGGCACCGTGCAGGTCCCGCTGAGCGGCCTGGCCGACGGCGCAAGCCCGGCCGATACGCTGCGGGACCTCTATCCCACCCTCGCGGCGTGCTGGGAGGTTCCCCGGGGCCTGTCCCCCTCGGCCCGGGCCGAGATCACCACCCGCTTCGCGCTTCGGCGGGACGGCAGCATCATCGGGACACCGCGCGTCACCTTCTCGGCGCAGCATTCAGACACCCGCGCCCACCGCATCCTGTTGGATGCGACCCTGGCGGCGATCCGGCACTGCACCCCGGCCCGGATCACCCCCGCCCTCGGCGCGGCCATCGCGCTCCACTTCATCTACCAAGGACCCAAGGGAAAAGGAGTCTAGACCCATGGCAGAGACCGAGACCATCATCCTGGAGACCACCAAGGGCCGCGTCGTGATCGGGCTTCGCCCCGACCTCGCCCCCAACCATGTCGAGCGCCTGAAGACGCTCGCCGCCCAGGGCTTCTACGACGGCGTCCCGTTCCACCGCGTGATCGACGGCTTCATGGCCCAGACCGGCGACCCGACCGGCACCGGCTCGGGCGGCTCCGACCTGCCCGACCTCAATGCCGAGTTCAACGCCGAGCCGCACGTGCGCGGCACCTGCTCGATGGCGCGCACCAACTTCCCGCACTCGGCCAACTCGCAGTTCTTCATCTGCTTCGGCGATGCCCGCTTCCTCGACAAGCAGTACACCGTCTGGGGCAAGGTCGTGGAAGGCATGGACGTGGTCGACACCCTGAACAAGGGCGAGCCGCCGCGCTCCCCCGACAAGATCGTCAAGGCGACCGTCGGCGCCGCCTGATCCGGCCCGCACCATCCGGGTTCAGAGGGAAGTGTCCGCGCGAAGGTGCGGACACTTCTTTCGTTTCAGGGCCCGCCACGGCTTGGCAGGGCGCGCGCCAACTGGGACATGGCGGCCCATGACCGGCACCCTTCCGCTTCGCGACATCCTCCTTGCCCTCGCGGTGGTGGCGGTCTGGGGCACGAACTTCGTCGTGATCCGGATCGGGCTCGACCACCTGCCGCCGCTGTTGTTCGCCGCCCTGCGCTTCGTGCTGGCGGCACTGCCGGGCGTGTTCGTTCTGGCCCGCCCGGCGGTCCCTTGGCGCAACCTCGCCGCCTACGGCCTGCTGATCGGGGCCGGACAGTTCGGCCTGCTCTTCATCGCCCTGCGCGGCCACATCGCCCCCGGCCTCGCCTCCCTGGTGATCCAGGTCCAGGTCTTCTTCACCATCGGCCTGTCGATGCGGCTGACGGGAGAGCGCGTGCCCGGCCATCAATGGGCAGCCCTCGGTCTCGCCGCCGCCGGCCTCGCCGTCATCGCCGCCCACACCGACGCCGCGACGACACCCTTCGGCCTCGGGCTGGTGGTCTGCGCCGCCGCGAGCTGGGCCGGCGGAAACATGGCGGCCAAGCGCAGCGGGGCGCGGGCCATGCTGCCCTACGTCATCTGGGCGAGCCTGTTCTCGGCGCCGCCGCTGCTCGCCGCCTCGTTCCTCCTCGAAGGCTGGGAGGCCATCCGCGACGGGCTCCTGCGGGCCGACTTGACGACCTGGGGCGCGGTGGTGTGGCAGTCCGTCGGCAACACGATGTTCGGCTATGCCATCTGGGGCCGGCTGCTCGCGCGCCACCCCGCCGCCCAGATCACCCCGATGGCCCTGCTGGTGCCGGTCTTCGGCATGGGGGCTTCGGCCTTCTGGCTCGGCGAACCGCTGCCGGCCTGGAAGCTCGGCGCCGCCGGCCTGGTCCTCGGCGGCCTCGGCTTGGGGCTCCTCTACCCGCGCTGGCGTGCCCGCGCAGCGGTCGGGAGCGCCCCGACCTGAGGCGTCAGGGGTCGTCGGTCCCGGCGAGGCGGGCCTCGGCGGCCGCCAGGTCCTCCGGCGCGTTGATGTTGGCGAAGGGGTCGGAGGGCTCCACCGGCCAGGACACCGCCACCGCACCGTGGCGCCTCAGGAAGGCGCCGACCCGGCGCTCGCCGCGCGTGACCAGGGCCTCGCGCAGGTCCGCCCGCAGAGCTACCGGCCAGAGCGCCACCGTGAAGTGCTCGCGCCCACCCGACGCCGCCATGGCGATGGTGCCCTCCCGCCCGGCCGCTTCGACGAGACGGGCGACGAGATCGTGGGGCAGGAACGGCGCGTCGCCGGAGACGCTGGCGACGTGGCGCGTGCCCGGATGATGGGCCGCCGCGTGCTCCAGCCCCGCGAGAATGCCGGCCAGCGGGCCCGGATTGTCCGGCACGCCATCGGGCACGATCATGCCCGGGAAATTCGGGAAGCGGCCCGGATCGCCGTTGGCGTTGAGGATGACGCCGGCCCCGCACTGGGGTGCGAAGCGGGCGAGCACACGGTCGAGCAAGGTGCGGCCGCCGAGCGTCCGCAGGGGCTTGTCGCCCCCGCCCATGCGGCGCGCCAGCCCGCCGGCGAGGATCACGCCCAGCACCGGCGCCATTGGGGCTACTCGATGACGATGCGGGGCGCCGTCCGCGGCGCGGGGCCGCCGGTCAGGTTGCCCCAGAGCTTGGCGGCGATGCCACGATAGACCTGCGCGTGCGGCCCGTCCGGGTCCACCGCCACCACGGGGCGACCCGCATCGGAGGTCTCGCGGATCGTCATGTTCAGCGGCACCTCGCCGAGGAACGGCACGTCCAGCCGCTCGGCCTCGGCCCGCGCGCCGCCATGCCCGAAGATGTGCGAGGCCGTACCGCAATGCGGGCAGATGAAGGTCGCCATGTTCTCGATGACGCCGAGGATCGGAACCGCGACCTTGCGGAACATCGTCACGCCGCGGCGCGCGTCGATGAGGGCCAGGTCCTGCGGGGTCGAGACGATGACCGCCCCGGAGAGCGGCGTCGCCTGCGCCATGGTCAGCTGCGCGTCGCCGGTGCCCGGCGGCATGTCGACCACCAGCACGTCGAGCTCGCCCCAGGCGACCTCGCGCAGCATCTGGGTGATGGCCGACTGCACCATGGGGCCGCGCCAGATCATCGCCGTCTCGGGCTCGATCAGGAAGCCGATCGACATGACCTTGATGCCGAACCCTTCCATCGGGGCCAGCAGGCGCTCCTCGATGACGCGGGGCTTGCCCGACAGCCCGAACAGCTTGGGCACCGAGGGGCCGTAGATGTCGGCATCGAGCAGGCCGACCTTGAGGCCCTGGGCCGAGAGGGCGAGCGCGAGATTGCAGGCCGTGGTGGACTTGCCGACGCCGCCCTTGCCGGAGGCGACGGCCACGATGTGACGCACGCCCGGAAGGGCCGGGCCGGTCCGCGGCGGCGGCGGCGCGGCGGGACGGCCGGGGGAGGGCGGCTGCGGAGCCGCGGCCTGCGGGGCATTCTGGGCCGGCTGGTTCGGGCCGCGCTCGGAGGTCAGGCTGGCGAACACGCCCGAGACGCCCGGGGTCGCCAGGATCGCGCCCTCGGCCCGGCGCCGGATCGGCTCGAAGCGCTCGGCCTCGCTGGGGTCGATCAGGATCGAGAACATCACCCGGTTGGTGGGGTCCACCACCACCTGGGACAGGCGCCCGGAGGCGGGCAGGGTGGTGCCCGCGGCATCGACGGTCACGGTCGAGAGCACCTTCAGCACGTCGTCACGGGTGATCGCCAAGGTTCGGGCTCCTTGCCGCGTCCGACCGGGGGGCCGAGGCGCAGCGACAAACGGGGGTTCGCGGACGCTGCGGCCTTGGCCGGCTCACCCGCGACGAACCCATGCGACAGCACAGGCGGTGCCTGAGCGCAAGCGCTTCCCTGGGCCGCCGAGGGCGAGACCCCTCGTCGCGGCCGGGTCTCGACCGTTCGGAGACGCGGCGCCGCGCCGGACTTCGGCGCCGGAATTTTCCGCGAGGGCGTTCAGGTTTTGCTAGGCATGAGTCGACGGGAGCGCCACTGTTTTGCGTCCGCTCGGCCCGCCGCGACGTTCGCTGCAACACAGAGAGATCGCCCGGCGGCGGCCTCGACCGTTGCAGGATCGCCCATCCGTGTACGCCTGGATCCGAAACAGGGTTTCCGCTCCCGCGCGGCCGTCGCGGCTGCGTCCGCGGGGCGACGTCGCCCAGGGCGACCTGACCATGAGCCCGTACCTGCTGCGGTTCTCCCGCCCCGTCTCGGCGCGCTACGAGATCGATACCGGCCGGGAACGGGCGCTCCATCTGCGCCGGACGATCCTGATCGGGCTCATCTTCCACAACGCCTACAACCTGACGACCGCGCTGCTGATGCCGGGCATGCTGCCCCTGGCGATCGCCCTGCGGCTGTTCCTGGTCACGCCCCTCGGGCTGCTGCTCGCCTGGTCCGTCACCCGGATGCCGGGGCCGCAGCGCGAGCGCATGGTCACCGCCACGATGCTGCTGGTGACGGCGGTGCCGATCCTGCTGTTCAGCCTGGAGCGGGAGGCGATGAGCGCCATCTGCTACATCGAATACCCGCTGATGATGGTGTTCGCCACCATGATGCTGGTGCTGCGCTTCCCCCATGCGCTCATCCTGACCGGCCTCAGCGCGGCGGCCTCGTTCGCCAGCATCGCCCTGCGCACGGATCTCGCCCCGGAGCTCGCCCTCTGCCTCGCGTTCCAGACCGTGGCGGGCGCCTTCTTCGTTCTCTACGGAAACCACCAGATCGAGGGCGTGCGCCGCCGGGCCTACCTCGTCTCCCTGCGCGAGATCCTGCGCTCGGCCGGCCTCGAACAGGATCGCCGGGTCCTGACCGTGCTCTCGGAGACCGATCCCCTGACGGGCCTCGCCAACCGCCGCGCCCTCGATACCGCCCTGGCCAAGACCACCCGCGAGGCCCGGGGTACCGCCCTGCTGATGATCGACGTCGATCACTTCAAGCGCTTCAACGATGCCTACGGCCACCCGGCCGGCGATGCCTGCCTGCGCCGGATCGCGGAGGCGATCGCGGGAGAGACGCGCGGCGGGCGCGACTGCGTCGCCCGCTACGGCGGCGAGGAGTTCTCCGTGCTGATGCGCGGCTGCGACGCCCGCGCCGTCGCCCGGGTCGTCCGACGCCTGCGCGCCCGCATCGCCGGCCTCGAGATCCCGCACGTGGCCCGGGGCGACGGCCAGCCCTTCGTCACCGTGAGCATCGGCGTCGCCGTGACCCCGGCCGGCCGGACCACCACGCCGGCCGAGCTCGTGGCCGAGGCGGATGCCGCTCTCTACCAGGCCAAGGGCCTCGGCCGGAACTGCCACGTCGTGCGGGCCATCGGCGACGCGGCTGTCATCCTGGACGATCGCCGCCTCGGCCAGTTCGGCGCGATGCGTCGGAAGCCCGCCCGATCCGCTCCCCCGGCAGCCCTCGCGCCGCCGGCCCCGGCGCGCCTCTCCGAAACCAATGCGGTCCTGGCTCGTTGAGCACACGATCCGGCTGCCGATCACCGCGCCGGAAAGCCTTTCGACGAGTTGGAGACTGCAATCCCATGCACCAGGGCAACCACCGCGACCACGAGGGCGCCAAGAAGCTGTTCGCCCTCATCCAGGACGTCAAGGTCGCGATGATGACCACCGCCGACCAGGACGGAAAGCTCTACAGCCGCCCGATGTGGTGCCAGGAGGCGGACGAGAACGGCGACCTGTGGTTCTTCACCAAGCTGCACTCCCCCAAGACCGCCGAGATCAGCAAGGACAACCAGATCAACCTGGCCTACTCGGATCCGTCGAACCAGACCTACGTCTCGATCGCCGGCAAGGCCGAGATCGTGACCGACCAGGCGGTCATCGACGACAAGTGGAGCGAGAGCCTGAAGACCTGGTTCCCCAACGGCAAGGACGACCCCGAGGTCGCCCTCCTGCGCGTCCATCCCGAGAAGGGCGAGTACTGGGACAGCCCGAACGCCACGATGCTGCACATCTACGGTTACGTGAAGGCCGCCCTGACCGGCGAGTCGCCCAAGACCGAGACCAAGAAGGTCGACCTCGCCTGACGCTCAGGCGCGGGTCTTGGCGGGGGCGGCGTGCCGAGGGGCGCGCCGCCCTCTTCGTTTGGGCGGTCCTGCATGGGGACGGGCCAGGGTACCGCGTCGGAATCGCCTTACGGTGGTGCGGAGACCGCGCCGATGCCGGGTGCCCGCAAGATCCGGTGCCAGGCAAAAAACAAGCGTCCCGTGGGACGCTTGCGTTCTTTCATCGAAGGGCCGTGCCGCTCACCGGCGTCGACCTCAGTTCGCCCGGGCCACCTCGACGAGGTTGTCCGAGAAGGACGGCGCGTGGCCCATGTCGGTGAAGGCGTGCGACGAGATGCTGTTCACCGTGCCCTCGTTGAGCTGGCGCCAGTAGCCCAGCGTCGCCACCACGATGCCGGCCTTCACGTCGTCGGTGATGCGGGCCACGCCCTTGAAGGCGCCGCGGTCGTTGGCGACCTGGACCTTGTCGCCGTCCCGGATGCCGCGGGCGTCCGCGTCGACCTGGTTGATCATCACGAACTGCTCGCCCTGGCCCTTCTGCTTGTCCTCCATGTTCGCGTAGCAGGAGTTCAGGAAGTAGTGGCTCTTGGGCGAGACGATGTTGAGCGGGAAGCGCTTGGCGAGCTCCGGGTCGTTGGTGTGGGATTCGCGCGGACCCAGGTAGTCGGGCAGCGGATCGAGCGCCTCGCCGGGCTGGAAGCCCTCGTACATCTGCCGGAACGGCGGTGCGACGAAGTTCGTGGCGCCCTCGACCATGAACATGCACTTGCCGGTCGGCGTCGGGAAGTTGCCTTCCTTGTGCGGAGCCCGATCGTCGGGCGTACCGACCTTGAGGCGGGCAAAGCCGTGCTCGCGCATGTACTGCAGGTCGATGCCCTCGCAGGCCGGCGCGTTCCAGTCGACGTAGTGCTCCAGGCACTCCGTGTCGGTCCACTTGAAGTTCTCTTCCTCGAAGCCGAGCCGGGCGGCGAGCTGGCGGAAGATCTCGTTGTTCGGGATCGCCTCGCCGGGCGCCTCCGCGCACTTGGTGTTGTAGGTCAGGTAGAGGTGGCCCCAGGACAGGATCATGTCCTCCATCTCCGCGCCCATCGTGGCGGGCAAGAGGATGTCGGCGTAGGAGGCGGTGTCCGAGATGAAGTGCTCGGCGGAGACCATGAACAGGTCCTCGCGCATCAGCCCCGCGACGATCTTGTCGGTCTCGGGCGCCTGCGTCACCGGGTTCGAGTTCCAGCACATCATCGACATGATCGGCGGGTCGAGCTGCAACTCGCCGGTGAGCGCGCGTCCGATCTGCAGGTTGCTGACCACGCGGGTCCCCTCGGGGATCAGGTCGGGCCGGCACATCACGTCGAACTTGTAGGGGTGCTCCCAGACGCCGAACTGCGTGACGCCGCCGCCGACATGGCGCCAGGCGCCCGTCAGGGCCGGAATGGACGAGACGGCCCGGATGGTCTGGCCGCCGCCGTAGTGCCGCTCCAGCGCCACGCCCATGCGGATGCCCACCGGCTGCTCGGTGGCCATTTCGCGGGCGAGCTTGCGAATGTCGTCGGCGGAAACGCCCGTGATCTCGGCAGCCCATTCGGGCGTGCGGGTGCTGGCCCGCTCCTTCAGCTCCTCGAAGCCAACCGTGTAGTTGTCGACGTAGTCCTGGTCGACGAGGCCCTGTTCGATGATGGAGTTGATCAGCGCCATGGCCAGCGCGCCGTCCGTGCCGGGTTTCGGCGCGATGTGCCAGTCGGCCGCCTTCGCCGTGCGCGAGGCATAGGTGTCGATCACGACGACCTTGGCGCCCTTCTTCTGCGCGTCCTTGACGATGGCCCAGTGGTGCAGGTTCGTGCTGACCGAGTTGCAGGCCCAGATCACGATGTACTTGGAGTGGATGTAGCTGTCCGGGTCGAGCCCGGCGGTCGGGCCGACGGTGAGCAGCCACGCCGTGCAGGAGCCCTCGCCGCAGAAGGTGCGCTCGGTCACGGTGGCGCCCATCCGGTTGAAGAAGGCGTCGCCGCCGTTCAGCCCATGCACGAGGCCCTGGTTGCCGAGGTAGCTGTACGGCGCGATTGCTTCGGGGCCGTACTGATCGATGATCGCCTTCCAGCGCGTCACGATGGTGTCGAGGGCCTCGTCCCAGGTGATGCGCTCGAACTGCTTCGAGCCCTTCGGCCCGACCCGCTTCATCGGGTAGAGCAGCCGGTCGGGGTGGTAGTGGCGCTTCTCGTAATCCTTCAGCTTCACGCAGAGACCGCCCCGGGTCATCGGATGGTCCGGGTTGCCCCGCACGCCGAGCAGCTCTCCGTCCTTGACCTCGAACAACATTGAGCAGGTGTCGGGACAATCGTGCGGGCAGCCGCCGAAGAAGGTCTCGGTCAGGCTCTCGACCTGAGCGACCAGCAGGGAGTCGGGCTTGACGATCTCGTTCATGTTTCCTCCACGGCCGAGCGTCCCGCCTTATTGTTCCTGGCGGGCCGGCCCGGTGCGCGCACACAATGCACTCAAGTGCTAACAATTCCAAATTTTGGCCTGGCGAAAGGGCCAAAAGAGTGCCGGACTATGGTACCAACCGTTTTGTCGCGGCTGCGGACCGAGCCCTCGGACCCGAAGCGTCGCGGTGCGGACAGGGCTGCGCTGCGGAGCGCGCGAAGCCGGACGGGATGGCACCTGTGGACCTGACGCTGACTCTGGACTTCGGGTCCGAGACGCCCCTCCAGGCGCAGGTCTTCGATCAAGTTCGCGAGATCATCCTCGACGGCCAGCTCAAGGCCGGGATGGCGCTGCCGCCGAGCCGCCTGCTGGCGGAGCGCCTTCGCGTGTCGCGCAACACGGTGATGCTGGCCTACGAACGCCTGACGGCCGAGGGCTACGTCAAGGCGCGCGGAACGGCGGGCCTGTTCGTGGAACCGATCCCGCCGGACAGCCTCCTGCTGATCCAACGCGGCAGCCGCTCGCTCACGAACGGGCCGGTGCCGGACGCGTCGAGCGAGCCCCTGCTGTGCTTCGCGGGCTCGCCCGGCGGCGGTGGGGACCGACCCGAGTTCGACTTCTGGGTCGGGCGGTCCGATCCGGCCGGGTTCCCGCTGCCGATCTGGCGGCGGATCGTCCTGCGTCTCCTGGGGAAGGAAACGGCCTATCTGACCGATTACTGCGATCCAGCCGGTCTCCCGGCTCTGCGCACGGCCATCAGCACCCACCTGCGGCGGGCCCGGGCGGTGGCGGTCACCGAGGATCAGGTCATCGTGACCACGGGGGGTCAGGAGGCTCTCAACCTCGTCTTCACCCTGCTGAAGGGGCATACCCGGCAGCTTTGCATCGAGAACCCCTGCTACCTCGGCGCCTCGCTGATCTTCAGGAATGCCGGCCTGGCCATCCATCCGGTCCCCGTCGACGGCGATGGCCTGCGGACGGACCTCCTGCCCAGCGCCAAGGGCAGCCTGCTCTACGTCACGCCCTCCCACCAGTTCCCCACCGGGTCCACCATGCCGTTGACGCGGCGCCTGGCTCTCCTGCGATGGGCGGAGGAGACCGACAGCTACATCGTCGAGGACGATTACGACAGCGACTTCCGGTACGACGGGCCGCCACTGACCGCCCTGGCCGGCCTCGATGGGGGACGACGGGTCTTCTACGTCGGGACGTTCTCCAAGTCCGTCGGGGCGGGCCTGCGCCTCGGCTACGCCACGGTCCCGCGCCTGTTCTGGGACGAGGCCCGGATGCTGAAGGCCCGGATGAGCAACGGGCAGGCCTGGCTGGAGCAGGCCGCCCTGGCCGCCTTCATCGACGAGGGGCATTTCGACCGGCACCTGCGCCGGTTGCGGCAGGTCTACAAGGCGCGACGGGACTGCCTCGTCGCGGCGCTGCGGGCGACGTTCGACGGGGCCGTCGTCCTGGGCAGCGAGAGTGGCCTGCATCTGGTCTGGCGCCTTCCACCCGGTTTTCCACCCGCCCGGCAGATCCAGAGCAGGGCCCGCGCGCAGGGCATCGGCGTCTACGCCCTCTCCAGCGGAGCCGCCTACGACTTCGATCCCGAAGCCCGGGACGACATGCTGGTCTTCGGGTACTCGTCGCTCACCGAGATGCAGATCGAAGCGGCGATCGGCACGCTGCATCGGATGCTTCAGGCACCGGGCTGAAGCGCCCGAGTTGCCGTGGCAGTCCAAGGCATCGGTCGGTCCAGGGGGCGTGTCGCCGGCATGGCCTCGACGACCGCTCCCCGACCCTGCGCACGGCGTGCCCCCAGCCTCGGGGTCGAACGACGCGGCGCCCGCCGCGGCGCCATCGGCCGTCGCCATCCACCGTCACTCCGTGGGTCTGGGGTCGGCGATGCGCCCCCGGCCGCACCCCCACCCCGCGTGGCGACCGATTGACTTGACCCGCGGTGCCGTGCGCCTCTGCGGCCGCGCGGACGCCGGGGCGTCCTCAGAAGGACCGTGATCCGAACCATGCTCGATCTTGCCACGCGGGTGTACAACCACAGCTTCAAGATCGACCCGATCGTCCGGTCGCTGCTCGACACGGACTTCTACAAGCTCCTGATGGCGCAGACGATCTTTCGCCGCCACCGCGATGCCCGCGTCACCTTCGGAATCCAGAACCGCTCGCGCCAGGTCCGGCTCGCCGAGTTCGTCGATGTCGGCGAATTGCGCGAGCAGCTCGACCATGCCCGCTCGGTGCGCCTGAGCCGGGGCGAATCCACCTGGCTGCGCGGCAACACCTTCTACGGCCAGCGCCAGATGTTCTCGGCCGATTTCATGGACTGGCTCGAGGGGTTTCGCCTGCCGGACTACGAGCTGGAGGCCCGGGACGGGCAATACGTGCTGACCTTCCACGGCCCCTGGATCGAGACCACCATGTGGGAGGTGCCGGCGCTCGCCATCCTCAACGAACTGCGCACGCGGGGCGTGGTGCGCCACCTCGGCAAGCTCGACCTGCAGGTGCTCTATGCCCGCGCCATGACCCGGGTCTGGGAGAAGATCGAGCGGCTGCGGCGCCTGCCCGGCCTCTCCATCGCGGATTTCGGGACCCGGCGCCGCCACGGCTTCCTGTGGCAGGACTGGTGCGTCGAGGCCATGCACGAAGCCCTGGGCGACCGCTTCCTCGGCACCTCGAACTGCCTCATCGCCCTGCGCCGCGAGGTGGAGGCCGTGGGCACCAACGCCCACGAACTGCCGATGGTCTACGCAGCGCTGGCCGACGACGATGCGGGCCTCGCCCGCGCGCCCTACGACGTGCTCGCGGACTGGCAGCAGGATTACGCCGGCAACCTGCTGGTGATGCTGCCCGACACCTACGGCACCACGGGCTTCCTGGCGAACGCCCCCGACTGGATGAACGCCTGGACGGGCATCCGCATCGACTCGAAGGAGCCGATCGCCGGCGGCGAGGAGGCCATCGCCTGGTGGCGGTCCCGGGGCTCCGACCCCCGCGAAAAGCTCGCGATCTTCTCCGACGGGCTCGACATCGACACCATCGAGGCGATCCACGCCCATTTCCACGGCCGGATGCGGATCGGCTACGGCTGGGGCACGCTGCTCACCAACGACTTCCGCGGCCTGGTGCCGGACGGCCGCCTCGACCCGATCTCCATCGTCTGCAAGGTGATCGCCGCCGACGGCCGCCCCACCGTGAAGATCTCCGACAACCCGTCGAAGGCGATCGGCCCGGCCGGGGAGATCGCCCGCTACACCCGCGTCTTCGGCGATGCGGGGCAGGCCGCGATGCCGGTCCTGGTCTGAGCGGCCCTCACTCCGGCGACTGGACGATGACGCCGTACCAGCCGAGGCCCGCATAGGTCTCGTAGCCGGGCGTGCGGTGGAAGGCGACGATCCGGCCGGTCCGGGGATCCTGGTCGGCGCCGCTGATCCGGCCACCGGCCGCCAGCGGCAGGGTCTCCTCGAGAACGCCGCGCCCGTCCGAGGCGGCGATCACCCGGTGGCGGGCATCGACGAGGAGCACGCGGGTGCGGGCCCGGTCCTCCTGGGCCACCCGCACGCCGTCGACGATGGCCCGGGCCTGGGCCTGCCAATCGAAGTGGATCGCCAGGACGCCGATCGGCCCGGCCCGGCTGTCCCCGTCCTGGCGGACGCTGGCGCAATAGGTCGCCACCTGCGCCCCGCCGAGGCCGGGCTGCCCCATCACGTCGGCGGCGACGTAGGCGTCCCCGTCGGGGAGGGCGGCCGCGCGCCGGAACCAGTCCTGGTCGGCGACATTGCGCCCGACGAGACCGGGATAGCGGTTCGGGCGTCCATGGGCGATCACGTTGCCCTTCAGGTCGCAGAGCCAGAGGTCGAGATAGACCGTGTAGGCGTCGAGGATGATGCCCAGGCGCCGGGTCGCGTGGGCGGCGGCATCGGTGCTCGGCTCCGCCGCGCAGGCGACCAGGGCCGCGTCGGTGGCCCACCAGCGCACGTCGCAGGTGCGCTCGTAGAGGTTGCGGTCGATGAGTTCGACGGCGTTGAGGGCGAGGTCGATCAGCCGTTGGGTCTGGGACGCGTCGGCGAAGCTCCGGACCTGGACCTGGAGGCCGGCGATGCGGTTCGAGAGCTCGACCTCGAGGGCGCGGGCCACGGTCTCCACCTCGGCGCCGATCGCCCGCACCTCCTGCGCCACCACCGAGAAGCCGCGGCCCATATCGCCGGCGCGGGAGGCCTCGATCAGGGCGTTGAGGGCGAGCATCTTCACCTGGCCGGTGATCGACTGGATGCGCCGGCTCTTGTCGGAGGCGATGCGCTGGAGCTCCGCGATCTCGGTGGCAATGCCGCGCAGGTTGGTGGCATCCGCCGCGCTGGGTCCGGTGCCAGCATCACTCGCCGTCTCGTGCACAACTGCCTCCAGACAAATCCGGACGGGCCCCGTCCTCTCGCTGTCGAAGAGCTTACGCAACTCAGCTTATATTTCCATTAAAACCAATCGTTTCGCGTGCACATCGGGTCCGATCACCAGACTTATCTTATGTTTAGCGCCGATCCCGCAGCAGTCCCACAGACGTCAGCCGAGCCCTGTGCGTGTTGTTAAGGCGATGAACACGATCGAAGCGTCCATTTTGTGCACGCCTGGGTCGAACCGGCCATGGTTCAAGAAACGCGCGAGAACCGACGGAGCGCTCGTCCCTCCGCGGACACGCAAACGCGCAGGATGACGTCGCCCGGGTTGCGAGATACGCCCAGGATCGGGCCGGACGCTGCGATCACCTGTGCGACGCCAGCGCTCAGCTATGCAACGGATGCAGGCCGGATCCGCCCCGATCACGGTTTCGCGACGTGATGAACCCGGGGAAGGGATCGATTCTCGCAAGCGCGTCGTTCTCTACGCCGCAATGCCCGCCACGCCGGCGGCCCGCGCGTCGCGTCTCGAACACGGAATCGGAATGGCCCTGCGATCCCCCCCGAAGCCGTCCCTCGTCCCGCCGCGACCCACGCGCATCGCGGCCGCCGGCACCCCGACCCAGGCCCTGACCTCGCCGATCATCGTCGCCGCCCTGATCATGGCGGGCCTGTATGTCGGCCGCGACGTCCTGATCCCGATCGCCATCGCGATCCTGCTCTCCTTCGTCCTCGGCCCCCTGGTGAACCTCCTGCGGCGCTGGCATTTCGGCCGCTTCCTCTCGGTGGCGGCCTCGGTCGTCCTGGCGCTGGGCACCGCGGCGTCCCTGGCGACGCTGATCGGGGTTCAGCTCGCCGACATCGCCAAGGACGTGCCGCGCTACCGCAGCACCATCGAGCGCAAGATCGAGGGTCTGAACGACACGCCCGCCGGACGCCTCGCCGGCTACGTCGCGAGCATCGGCCGAACGATGCACGAGAGCCACGAGGAGCCCAAGCCCGAAGCCAAGCCCGAGCCGAAATCCGGCTCGCAGGCCAATCCGGCCCCGCCCGAGAAGGCGATCCTGGTGGAGGTCAAGGAGCGCGTTCCCGGACCGGTGACCATGGCGGGCACGCTGATCTCGCCGATCCTGCACCCCCTCGCCACCATCGGCATCGTGTTCGTGGTGCTGCTCTTCCTGCTGATGCAGCGCGAGGACCTGCGCGACCGCATGATCCGGCTCGCCGGCTCCAGCGACCTCCACCGCACCACCGTGGCGATGGACGACGCCGCCAAGCGCCTCAGCCGCTACTTCCTGGTCCAGCTCGGACTCAACGCCGCGTTCGGACTGGTGGTGGGCATCGGGCTCTACGGTCTCGGGGTGCCGAACCCGGTCCTGTGGGGCATCTTCTCGGCGCTGATGCGCTTCGTGCCCTATGTCGGCGCCTTCGTGTCGGCCCTGTTCCCCCTGGCGCTGGCCGCCGCGATCGATCCCGGCTGGTCGATGGTGATCGGGACGCTGATCCTGTTCCTGATCCTCGAACCCCTGGTCGGGCACTTCATCGAGCCGATGCTCTACGGCCAGTCCACCGGCATGTCGCCCTTCGCGGTCCTGGTCTCGGCCCTGTTCTGGACCTGGCTCTGGGGACCCGTCGGCCTGCTCCTGTCCACGCCGCTGACGGTCTGCCTCGTGGTGCTCGGGCGCCACGTGGACAAGCTCGAATTCCTCGACGTCCTGTTCGGCGACCGGCCGGCCCTGACCCCGGTGGAGAACTTCTACCAGCGCATCCTGGCCGACGATCCGGAGGAGGCGCAGGAGCATGCCGACCTCATCCTGAAGACCTGCTCGCTCACCACCTACTACGACGAGGTCGTGGTGAAGGGCCTCGAACTCGCCGCCCGGGACGCCGCCCGCGGCGTGCTCACCACCGAGCAGAAGAACGACATCCGGGCCAGCGTCGGCGGCCTGATCGAGGAGATGGCCGACCGCGACGACCTGCGCAGCGACACCGAGGCGAAGGCGGATCCCGACGCGCCGCGCCCGGACCCGGTGCCGGAGGCCTGGCGGCCGGACGGCGCGGTGCTGTGCGTCGCCGGGCGCAGCTTCGTCGACGAGTCCGCCTGCGCGATCCTGGCCCAGCTTCTCGCCAAGCGCGGGATCGGCACGCGGGTGGTGCCGTTCGCCGACGTGGCGCGGGCGCGGATCGATGCCTTCGACCCTGGCCCGGCGCAGCTCGTCTGCATCGTCTCGATGGCGATCAGCGGCGAGCCCACGCACCTGCGCCGGCTGGCCGACCGCCTGCGTCGCAAGCTCCCGGGGGCCTGCTTCGTCCTCGGTCTCTGGCAGGCGGACGATGCCAGCCTCGACGAGGCGACCCGGCGCCGGGCGGTGGAGGCCGACATCCACGTGTCGTCCCTCAAGGCCGCCGTGGAGGCCGTCGTGGCCACCGCGCACGGCACCCGGAGCCCGGCCGAGACAACGCCCGAGGTCGAGACGGAATTCGCCCGGGTCCAGCCGATGCCGGTGTGACGACGCGGTTTTGGGCTTGACCGTCGCCCCCTCCGTCCGCTTCGCTCGCCAGCGATCCCGATCGGGATTGGCCTGACGGGCCCCTGCCGGAAAGAGGTATGCCGATGAGCGTCGTCGATCTCGCGCGGTTCATGGACGATCTCGCCGCGGCCTCGGGGCATGCGATCCTGCCCTTCTTCCGCGCCGCCTTCGGCATGGACGACAAGGCGCGGGGCGGGGCCGCCTTCGATCCGGTGACGGAGGCCGACCGGGCCGCCGAGGTGGCCATGCGCGGGATGATCCGGCGCGACCTGCCGACCCACGGCATCCTGGGCGAGGAGTTCGGCGCGGAGAACCTCGATGCCGAGTGCGTCTGGGTGCTGGACCCCATCGACGGAACCCGCGCCTTCGTCGCCGGCCTGCCGACCTGGGGCACCCTGATCGGGCTGACCCATCACGGCGCGGCGGTGCGCGGCCTGATGCACCAACCCTATCTCGGCGAGCTGTTCTCCGGCGACGGCGGGCAGGCCCGCCTGCGGTCGCCCCGCGGCGAGCGCACCCTGCTGACCCGTCGCGGCACCGCCCTGGACCAGGCGGTCCTCGCCACCACCGACCCGCGCCTGTTCGCCGAGGGTGCGGAGCGGGAGCGCTTCCTGGCCCTGGAGCGCGCGGTGCGCCTGTCCCGGTACGGCACCGACTGCTACGCCTATTGCATGCTGGCGGCCGGACAGATCGATCTGGTGGTGGAGGCCGGCCTCAAGCCCTACGACATCGTCGCGCTGATCCCGATCATCGAGGGGGCCGGCGGCATCGTGACGACCTGGGACGGCGGGCCGGCCACCGGGGGCGGGCGCATCGTCGCCGCCGGGGACCCCCGCCTGCACGAGGCGGCGCTGCGCCACCTCAATCCCTGAGGCGCCCGCCCCGAGTGGCCCATGAGATCCTGCGCCCGGCGGGCTGAGGCCGACGCTTCGTCCCCATGCGTGAGGTCCGCTGCGGGTGGATTCCTGCCTGTCTGCTTTCGGCCGGAAAATATGTAAACCCGGCGCTTTCTCGAAGATTGACGACATGCAAAAGATACAGCGACCGTTGGCGCTCAAGCTCGACATCAAATTTCTGATTGGAGTTGACGATGCCGCATCCACTTGGGCTGCTGATCTCGGTTGATCCAAGACCCAATGTTGTGTTCTAGAACCCAAAATTTTGTAATCTAGAAACTTGAATTTGAACGAGGCCGCATCTTAGCTGGTGCGGCCTCGCTTACGTTTACGGCCTGGTTTGGCTAACCAGCCTTCACCGACGAAATACTCAGGACCGGCGAGCAGACTTCGTTCGACGCTCCCGTCGGAGCCACTCCGGGGCAAAGCCGCCCTCAATAGGACTAGGAACGAGATGCGTTGAGGCTTCTGGTCACCGAAGCGAAAGCGACGGCCTCATTGGTATGCCACGAGCATCCAGACGGCCATGGCGACCATCATCAGGTTCTCGGTCAGCGAGACGAACCCGAGCGGCACCTTGCTCGCGCCGCCGACGCAGGCGCACTTGATCTCGCGCTTTTCGACGTAGACCGCCTTGGACACCGAGACCGCGCCGATCCCGCCGATGAACAGCGCCACCGGGATCGAGAGCCAGTTCAGGGCCCCCGCCACCATCAGGACACCGGCGCCGGCCTCGAGGTACGGGTAGGCGTAGGCGTAGCGCACCCAACGCTTCCCCAGGAGGTCGTAGCCAAGGAACATCGAGGAGAACGTCTCGACGTCCTGAAGCTTGAGGAGGGCGAGCACGCACATGCTGAAGGCGATGAACCACTCGGCGGCGCGCATCGTCAGCGGCGTGCCGTAGACGGCGTAGCTCGCTGCCAGTGCCATCAACGCCGTCATTGAGAACACGGCGATCACGGGTCGGTAGGTCGTGGCGTTCGGGTCGTTGGCGGCCTTGCCGAAGTGGCGCTGAAGGTCGTCGAAGCCGCCGACGCGATCGCCATTGATGAAGGTCTGCGGCGTGCTCTTGACCCCGTGCTCCGCCTTGAAGGCGTCGGTCTCCTCGCGGGTCTTGAGCCAGTGGTCGTCGACCGCGAACCCCTCGCGTTCGAGGAGGTCCTTGGCCTTGATGCCGTAGGGGCAGGTGTGGGCCGGCATGACCATGCGATAAAGCGTGGCCTTTCGGGCGGTGGTCGTCGAAGGCATTGCTGCAGCTTTCGTTTCTAGGATGGTATTCGTGCTGCCCCTGATATAGGTTCTGTACCATAGTACGGAGTCAAGGCATGCCCGGGATGACCATCGCGGCCCTGGCCCGAGAGGGCGGGGTCGGGGTCGAGACAGTGCGCTACTACCAGCGCCGCGGCCTGCTCGGGACGCCGGACCGGGGTGGCCCCGGACTCGGAGGCATCCGTCGCTACGGCGAGGCGGACGTGCGCCGCCTTCGGTTCATCCGTTCCGCGCAAGCCGCTGGGTTCACGCTTGAACTGATCGCCGAACTCATCGACCTGGACGCCACCGACGACCGCCCCAGGGCCCTTGAACTCGCCCGCGAGCGCATCGCGGCCCTCGATGCCCGTATCGCGGAGTTGCAGGCGGCACGGGGCGCGCTCGCGCGCCTGGAACGCGCATGCGGCTCCGGTCATGCAGGTCCGTGCCCGATCATCACGGCCTTCGAGCATCCCTGATCGGGGATACCTTCGTCGCCGCCATTACTCGGCCGCCTGCCTGAGCCCGACCTCCTGCGTTCCTTCGGCCGTCTTCGGAACGTCTGTAGCCGGCAGCAGTCCCAATCCCCAGCCCGTGGTCGACCGGCCGGGTTGTGGTAGGCCGTGAACCATCGGCTTACGGACTAAGGCTGGACGACCATCGAAAACTTGTCGGCTAAGGTTTTGCAGAGACCGTCGCGATTGGGGACGGCCAACCATCCTTCGAACTCAACCGCACCTGAACGAATCGCCTCGCTGCCATGGAGGCTGCCGAGCGCATCGAAGCATGCGCGGGCCCGGTCCACGATGTCAGGGTTGTAGCGGGTGAAGCCGCAGACGGTCGAAGCCCTGCGCAGCATCCCGTGCATCCTGAGGAACCCAGAGCAGTCGAAGTCTTCTGCCGATGCGGGCTGCGCGAGAGAGGCGAGGGTTAGCACGCCCAGGAACACTTTGGTCCTGATGGCCCAAAGTCCCCTAGCCATCGACGCCCGCCCGTTGGTCGCCCTTCGCGCCCAGTCCGGATGGACCGTCATCGCGACGCCGCCATGAAAGCCGGATATGCGCCAGGTACGGATAGACGGTGGGAAGGACCACCAGCGTCAGGAGCGTCGCGGTGACGAGGCCGCCGATCACCACCGTGGCGAGCGGACGCTGCACCTCGGCGCCCGCGCTCGTCGAGAGCGCCATCGGCAGGAAGCCGAGGGCCGCCACCAGTGCCGTCATCAGGACAGGCCGCAGGCGCATCTCGGCTGCGCGGGTCGCCGCCTCCCGGGCATCGAGGCAGACCCGTTCAAGGTCGCGGATGTAGCTCGTCAGCACCACGCCGTTGAGGATGGCGATGCCGAAGGTGGCGATGAATCCGATCGCCGCGGAGATCGAGAACGGCAGCCCGCGCAGGTACAGGGCGACGATGCCCCCGGTGGCGGCCACGGGCACGTTCAGGAAGATTAGCCCGGCCAGCCGGACGTCGCCGAACATCACCACGAGCAGGACCAGGATCGCGGCCATGGCGGCCGGCACCACCACGGAAAGCCGGCTCGTCGCCTCCTGAAGGTTCTGGAACTGCCCGCTCCATTGCAGGGAGTAGCGGGGCGGAAGGGGGACCTGCGCCTGGACCGCGGCCTGCGCGTCCGTCACGAAGCTCTGGACGTCGCGGCCACGGACGTTGGCCTGGACCGAGATCCGGCGCTGGAGCTTCTCTCGGCTGATCTGGGCCGGCCCCGTCGCAACGTCGACCGAGGCGACCAGCGAGAGCGGCACCAGCGCCTTTCCGCTGCGCCCCACGGGCAGGTCGCGGATGTGCGCGATGTCGCTGCGGTCGGCGGATTTCAGGCGGACCACGATGTCGGTGATGGAGTTGTCGTCGCCGTAGATCATGCCGGCGGTGCGCCCGCCGATGCTCTCGACCACGTCGAGGACGTCGCTGACGTTGATGCCGTAGCGGGCGGCCGCGGCCCGGTCGACCTGGATCGAGAGCGCCGGCATGCCCGCCTGGGCTTCGGCCTTCACGTCCGCCGCGCCCGAGACGCCTGAGACCGCGCGCACGATGGCGTCCGCCTTGTCCTTCAGCACCTTCAGGTCGTCGCCGTACAGGCTGATCGCCACGTCGCCGCGCACGCCCTCCAGCAGGTCGTCCATGCGCATCTGGATCGGCTGCGAGAACGCGTAGGACACCCCCGGCACCTCGGCGCGCAGACGCTTGTCGAGGGCGGCGACGAGGCCCTCCTGGGTGTCGGCCGTCGTCCAGGTCGAGGGGTCGGCCAGCGTGATGAAGCTGTCGGTGGATTCCACCCCCATCGGGTCGGTCGGGATCTCGGCGCTTCCGGTGAGCGACACGACCCGCTTGACCTCCGGGAAGCTCTTCAGGGTCTGCTCGATGCGATGCATGACCTTGAGCGAGGCGTCGAGGTTGATGCCCGGCAGCTTCTCGGACGTGATGACGATGGAGCCTTCCGAGAGCTTGGGCAGGAACTCGCCCCCGAGCCGGGTCGCGAGCCAGCAACTGCCGGCGAACAAGCTGAACGTCACCAGGACGGTGATCCCCGTGCGGCGCTCGGCCAGCCTCAGCACGGGGGTGTAGGCGCTGCGCGCCCAATGGACGAGGCGGGTCTCGCGTTCACCGATGCCTGGGCCTGCCAGCACGATGGCGGCGAGCGCCGGCATCAGGGTCATGGTTAGCACCAGGGATCCGGCCAGGGCCAGGATGACGGTGAGCGCCATCGGCCGGAACATCTTGCCCGCCACCCCTTCGAGGGCGAGGATGGGCAGGTAGACCATGATGATGATGGCGACCGCGAACAGGATCGGGCGCGCCACCTCGACAGTCGCCTTGCGGATGACCTCCTCGGTCGGACGTTCAGGGTGCTCGCCGCGGGCGCGCAGGACGTTCTCGATCATTACCACGGCGCCGTCGACGATGAGGCCGAAGTCGATGGCGCCGAGGCTCATGAGGTTGCCCGACAGCCCGAACAGCCGCATCCCGGCGAATGCCACGAGCATCGACAGGGGGATGGCGGCCGCCACCACGAGCCCCGCTCGAAGGTTGCCGAGCAGCAGGAGCAGCACGACGATGACGAGCACGGCACCTTCCATGAGGTTGTGCTCGACGGTGCGGATGGTCCGCGCCACCAGGGTGCTGCGGTCATAGTACGGGACGATCTCGACGCCCGGCGGCAGCTGCGGGCGAAGGGCTTCGATGGTCTGCTTCACGGCGGCGACCACGGCGCTGGCGTTCTCGCCCTGCTGCATCATGGCGATGCCGACGACGGTCTCGCCTGCCGCGTCGTGCGTCACGGCGCCGAGGCGGACCTTCGGTGCTTCCACCACCTCGCCCAGGGTCGCGACCGTGACCGGGACGCCGCCGGGGCCCGTCGTCACGACGACATTGGCAAGGTCCTTCGTATCCTTGGCGAGGCCGAGGCCGCGGATGACCTCCTGCTGGTCGTTGTGCTCGATGTAGGCGCCCCCACGCGCGGCGTTGTTCTCGGACAGAGCCGTGTAGACCTGGGCCATGGTCACGCCGTAGCGGTGCAGGCTCTCGGCGGCGATGCGGACCTCGTAGGTCGGCATTTGTCCGCCGTAGATGTTCACGTCGGTGATGCCAGGGGTGAGCTTGAGCTTCGGCGCGATGGTCCATTGCAGGATGCGCTTCAGCGCCATCGGCGAGTAGCCCGGCCCCCGCACCTCGAACTGGTAGATCTCGCCGAGCCCCGTCGCCATCGGACCCATTTCGGGATCGCCGATGCCAGCCGGCATCATGGTTTTCGCCAGCGGCAGGCGCTGGAACACCTGGGATCTTGCCTCGGTGATCGACATGGAATCGTCAAAGGTGACGTAGACGGCCGAGACCCCGTAGCGTGAGGTCGAGCGGATGCCCGACAGCCCTGGCGCCCCGGCCATCGCGTTCTCGACCGGGAAGCTGACGAGGCGCTCGACCTCTAGGGGCCCGAGGCCCGGCGACAGCGTCAGCACCATGACCTGCTTGGGCGAAACGTCGGGCACCGCGTCGATGGACAGGCCTTCGAGGTTGACGATGCCTCCGACCGCGCCGGCGAGCGCCAGGATCAGAACGAGCCAGCGGCGGCGGATGAGAAGGGCGAACCAGGCGTTCATCGCGGCCTCAGTCCGTCGAGCCGAGCAGGGCGCGCATCAGGATGGCCTTGAGGCCGAAGCTTCCTAACGTCGCCACCGTCTCACCCGCCGCCACGCCGAACGTCACCTCGACCCAGTCGGCGCGCTGGATACCGAGCTTGAGGTCCCGTTTCTCGAAACGGTCGTCGCCGGTGCGCACGAAGGCGATGGGGCCGCTCTCGGTCTGCTGGATCGCGCCGGCCGGCACCGTGACGCCCTCGCGCCCGAGATCGGCGGCGATCTCAACGGACACGAACATGTTGGCGCGCAAGCTCCCATCGGGGTTGGCGATCTCGATGCGGGCCGGGGCGGTGTTGGTCATCGGGTCGATGGCGGCGTTGACCGAGCGCACCCGTCCCTCGAAGCGGGGATGCGCCGTGATGGGGGCTTCGATGCTCGCCCGGTCGCCGGCCTTCACGGTGGCGATGTCATGGCCGTAGAGGTTGGCCAGGACCTGGATCTGCGACGGGTCCGCCACGGTGAAGGCGTCGCGGTTGGTATCGACCACCTCGCCCAGGGTGATCCCCGCCATCGTCACCACGCCGTCGATGGGCGAGACGATGGCGCTGGTGCCGGGGGCCTCCCCGGGGGCCGGGGCGAGGCGCTCGTACTGCGCCCGGTAGAGGTCGACCTGCGACTTGGCGGACAGGGTGGCCGCATGAGCTTTGGCGAGGTCGACCTGGCGCCGGTCGACCTCGGCCTGGGCGACCCCGCCGAGCTTCACGAGGTCGCTGCCGCGCTTCAGGTTGATCTCGGCGACCTTCTCCGTGGCCTGCGCCTCGCCGAGGCTGGCCTGCGCCGCGGCGAGGCCGTTGCGCGCATCGAGGACGCCGGAGGCATCGAGGGTGGCCAGCGTCTGCCCTGCACTCACCCGGTCGCCCGGCTGCACGGACAGGCTCAGGACCCGACCCGAGGTGCGGGGCTTCAGGCGGGTGACCCGGCGCTCGTCGAAGGCGACCATGCCGGGGGTCCGCACGGGTAGGATAATCCGGCGGGTCTCTGATTGCCCGAAGGCCAGTCCGAGGCGGCCCTGGCCGTCGGCATCGAGCCGGACGACGTTGTCCTCGGTCGGCTGTTCGGATGCGGCCGGGGTCGTCGTAGCGGCCTCGGGTGCCGCTGGCGCCATTCCGGCCGTCTGGATAAGCGGTTCGGCATAGGGCCGGACGGCGTCCCGATACCACCAGCCGGCCAGCCCGAGCGCGGCCAGACAAACAACTAGGACCCACCGCGAACGGAACCAGATCCTCGTAGATGCGGGAGCGGGTGCCGCGGTGCCTATGGGTGTTCCCGCCGTGCCCGATGCAGCGGCATTCACCGATGCGCGCACCCTGCCACGGTCGACGATCTCAGCATCGCCGGTCCCGGGCATGTCGGTCTCCGCCTCCCTCAGCAAGATATCGATCCAAATCAGATTAGAGTTCTTCTAAGACATAGGGCGCGCGACCGCACCCGCCATTAAATTCGCGTTCACACTCGTGGTCCCGGGGCCGGTTCCGAACCACATCACGCAACGGGACAGGGGCGTGAGCCCGGGAGTGGACCGGGTTGGCCAAGCTGCTTCTGATCGAGGACGATGCCGCGACGGCCGAGGAGATCCTCGCCGACCTGCGCGGGCGGGGTCACGAGGTCGCGTGGGCCCCCACCGGGCCGGAGGGCGCGGATGCGGCCGGTTCGGGGGCCTGGAACGCCATCATCCTCGACCGGATGCTTCCGGGCCTGGACGGGCTCACCTTGTTGCGCGACCTGCGCGGAACCGGCGACCGGACGCCTGCACTGGTCCTGAGCGCGCTCGGCGACGTCGACGAGCGCATCCGCGGCTTGCGCGCCGGCGGCGACGACTATCTCGGCAAGCCTTTTGTCCTCGCCGAACTCGCAGCTCGGATCGAGGCCTTGCTACGGCGGCCGACGGACTCCCGCGAGACGGTCCTCCGGGTGGGAACACTGGAGCTCGACCTGATCGCCGGCACCGGTCGCAGGGGCCTGCGCGACCTCGACCTCCTGCCGCGCGAGCTCAAGCTGCTCGAATACCTCATGCGGCGGTCCGGGCAGGTCGTGACCCGGGCGATGATGTTCGAAGAAGTCTGGAACTATCGCTTCGCTCCCAAATCCAATCTTATCGACGTCCATGTCGGACGCCTGCGCAAGAAGCTTGAGACCGAAGGCGAACCGATGCTGATCCACAACGTCCGGGGAGAGGGCTTCACCCTGACCCCCGATGTCTAGGCTCGTCCGTTCCTTCGCGTTCCGGTGGGCCCTGGGCATCGCCCTGTGGTCGACGCTGCTCTCGCTGCTGCTCTTCGCCTTCGTGTACTGGCAGACCGCAGCGTTCATGCAAGACGAACTCGCCCAGGTCCTGCGCCACGAAGCCCGGTACGCCGCCGGGGACCCCGCCAAGTCGGGCGCTCGCATCGAGACCTGGATCAGCGAGGACCTGCACAGCGTCCACTTTGCCGGGCTGTTCGATGCCGAGGGGCACAAGCTCGCGGGCAACCTCGATGCGCCGCCGGCGAACCTGTCGCTCGACGGCGACGTCCACCGGATCGGCACACAGGTGGCCATCGCGGGGCGGCGCCTGCACGAGGAGCTCTGGTCTGCCGCCCTCGCCCTGGAGGACGGCAGCGTGGTGGTGGTGGCCCACGACACCGACGAGATCGACCGGGCCAAGGCCACGGTGATCCGGGCGCTCGTTCTCGCCCTCGTCCCGACCCTGGCCTTCTCCATCCTCGGCGGTATCTTGCTCGCGGGACGCGCCCGGCGACGCTTGGCATCAACCGAGGCGGCGGTCGCGCGGGTGATGCGGGGCGACTTGCGCCAACGCTTGCCGGTCGGTGAGGCCGGTGACGAGTTCGACCGTCTGGCGCGCGACGTCAACGGCATGCTCGCCGAGATCGAGCGCCTCGTGGAGGAGGTCCGCGGGGTGGGCGACGCCGTCGCCCACGATCTCCGGACGCCGCTCACGCGCCTGAGGCTGCGTCTGGAGCGAGGGCGCGATCAAGCCCGCGACCTCGACGAACTGCGCGTGGCGGTGGATCAGGGACTGGTCTGGATCGACCAGACGCTGGAGATGGTGACGGCGGTCCTGCGCATCGGCGAGATCGAGCACGGACGGCGCTGCGCCGCCTTCGGCCCAGTCGACCTAGGGCTCGTGGTGAGCGAGGCCGCGGAGTTGTTCGAACCCTTGGCCGACGAGAAGGGGATCGCACTCGGCATCGGGATCGAGGAGGGAGCGTCCGTCATTCGGGGCGACCGCAGCCTCATCTTCGAGGCGGTCTCGAACCTCCTGGACAACGCGATCAAGTTCACGCCGACCGGAGGCCGCGTCGGGATCGGTCTCGCGCGGCGCGACGGCGTCGCCGTGGTGTCCGTGGAGGACACGGGTCCTGGCATCGCCGCCGGCGAGCAAGACCATGTCTTCAAGCGATTCTATCGTGCCGAACGTGCCCGACAGACGCAGGGAAACGGCCTCGGCCTCGGCCTCGTCGCGGCCATCGCCAAGCTGCACGGATTTCCCCTCACCGTCGGCGACGGTCCCCACGGTGGATGTCGCTTCGAGATGGCATGCCTGACGGCGGAGCGTCATCCGTCGGTCATGGGATGAACGACCAGCCTGCCTTCGAAAGCCGGCGCTGATCGCGCCTGGCCCTAAAGGTCTCGCGTGATGAGCGAAGGCCGTGGCAGCCATGACGGATGCCACACCTATCGCTTCTCAGGCCATATCCAGACGAACCTTAAATTCGGTGTCATTTTCGAACGCTTCCAAACTGCGTTCGTTTTCCATTTACACATCGCCCTCCCAGGGCGGTGCCTCCTCCAAGGTCACATCAGCACCTCATGAAGAACGCCCGTTTCCTCTCGGCCATGCTCCTCCTCGGGACGGCGCTGCCGCTTCCCGTCCTCGCCAACGGAACGCCAACCGTCGCGCCGCCGGCCCAGAGCGCAATGAAGGTCCTCTCGCGGATCGACCTCGCCCAGGCCGATAAGCCGACCGCCAAAAGCACCGACGATGTCCGCGGCGCCTCGCAGACCAAGACCACCAGCCCGCAGCCGGTCGGCGCCTTCCCGACCAACGAGATGACGACACTTCCGGTTATCGGCCTCGACGGCGATGCGGATGCGATCAAGAAGGATGTCGCAGCCCTCCAGCAGACCCTGACCGAGCTGCAGCAGCTCCAGCTCCAGACCAAGCAGGCGCACTGGAACGCCTCCGGCACCCTGTACTACCCGCTGCACCTGCTCCTGCAGGAGCACTACGAGGGCCTGTCCAAGTACGCCGACACCATCGCCGAGCGTCTGCTCGCCGTCGGGTCCTCGGCCGACGGCCGCGCCAACACCATCGTCAAGACTTCCGGCGTCCCGGAGATCCCCGGCGGCTTCCTCGACGATGCCCAGATCCTGGTATGGTTCACCAACGCCTACAAGCGGGTCGGTGAGGAGGTGAACGCGGCCATCAAGGCGACCGAGCAGGTCGATCCGACGACCTCGAACCTCCTGCAGGAGGTCGAGCACGGCATTGCCAAGTACCAGTGGCAGATGCGCGCCCAACTCCAGCGCACCAAGACCGACCCGAACACGGGCTGGGACCTCAACGACAACAAGCCGGTCGACCTTCAGGGTCAACAAGCGCCGAACACGAGCGGCAGTTCGTCCAAGCCCTGAGGCGTGGCGATGGCCCTACCCGTTACCGGAGAGGGCCATCGACCTCTTGCGCTTTCGATCAAGATTGGAATAGCTCTAATCTAATAATGGGTTTCCTCGACGCATCACGGATCTGGCGTTCACTCACTCCGGTGCAGCGGACCATGCTGCGTCGCCTGGAGCGCGAAGGGTCGCTTCGTTTCCCCGGACCGTGGGAGATGCGCACGGTGCGTTCCCTGCTCGAACGCGGGTTCGTCAAGCCGGGACCGCGCGGCGGCACCGCTCCGGGCCTTTGGTCCCTCAGCGCCAAGGGGCGTCGCCTCCTACCGCGCCGGTCATCCGAAGCGGCTTTGGCAGTGAGCCATGTCGTCCCATCCAATGCCTCAACGGCCGTAGCGGACATTTAGCGATGAGTTCGAGCACGAGACGCGCCACCGTCGCCGGAAATCCGGGCGCGTCGACCTACGACCGGGGCACCATCGCCTTGCATTGGCTGACCGCTGGCCTTGTGTTGGTCCTTTGGCTGATCGGTACCTTCCTCGAAGACATCGTACCAAAGGGGACCCTGCGCTCCGGGATCTGGTCGGCTCACTTCGACCTGGGCTTCGTCCTGACCGCCTTCATCGTCGCGTTGCCGTTCTGGAGATGGTTCGGCGGCCGCCGGCTTCCCGTGGACGATCCGGGGGCCCTGCACATCTTGGCCAAGGCGACCCACGCCGCCCTGTATGCGCTGCTCTTCGCGATCGCAGGGCTCGGCATCGCGAATGCCCTCGTGCGCGGCGTCACCCTTGCTGGGCCGCTGGCGTTACCGGCCATCGGCGACCCGGAATGGCGCCGGCCGTTGACCCATTGGCACGGGGTCGCCGCCAACATCCTGATGGCGCTAGCGCTGTTCCATGCCGCCGCCGCGCTGGTCCACCACTACCTTTGGCACGACGGCATCCTGCGGCGCATCCTTCCAAGCCGTGCTGCACGGCTCACCTCCGAAAGACGTTGAACGCAGTGCGCGCACCCCACGCAGAAAACCACCTTATCGACCGCATCGGATGGCTACGGGCGGCAGTGCTCGGCGCCAACGATGGGCTCGTCTCGACCGCCAGCCTGATCGTGGGCGTCGCCGCGTCCACCGCTTCCACCGGGGAGATCCTAGTGGCGGGCTGCGCGGGCCTCGTTGCCGGCGCGATGTCAATGGCGGCTGGCGAGTACGTCTCGGTCAGCTCCCAATCAGACACCGAGCGGGCAGATCTAGCCCGGGAGAGCCGCGAACTCGAACAGGACCCAGCCGCCGAGCGCGAGGAACTCGCCGCCATCTACGTCACCCGCGGCCTGGACCAGGAACTTGCCCTCAAGGTGGCCCAGCAACTCATGGCGAAGGATGCGCTAGCCGCCCACGCACGGGACGAGCTCGGGATATCCGAGTTCACGACGGCGCGTCCGGTCCAGGCAGCGCTGACATCCGCGGCGACCTTCTCGTCCGGAGCGGCGCTGCCCCTGGCGGTGGCGGCAGTCTCGCCGGCCGATCTCGTGGTGTACCTCGTTTCGGGGGCATCCCTGGTTTTCCTGGCCCTGCTCGGAGCCCTCGGCGCAAAGGTCGGCGGGGCCGAGATTCTGCGACCGACAGCCCGGGTAGCGTTCTGGGGCGCCCTAGCGATGGCTGTGACCGCGGGTATCGGACATCTCGTCGGCAAGGCGGTTTGAACATGAGGTGGCGGTCCCGTCGCCCAGCGAGCCGTCCCAAACCAACATACAGACTCCAACCCGCTGCAACTCTTCGCGATTGCGGGTACCGCCTTCATCGTCAACGCCATCGCCCGTAAAGGCGAGACGACGTGGTTCGAGGGACTCCTGCTCCTCGGGGTCTACATTCTGTTCGGGGTGGCCTTCTTCTTCGCGAGCCCGGCTTAACCGCAGCCAATTGAATGGCCGCTTTCGGGCAGTGCGTCATCTAATGTCTATGGCAATGTTGGGTCGAAAGCAGCCCCCGCGGCACAGGTCTCCCGCATCGGGGACCACCAGACGTCCCTGACGCGCACGCCTCCTCTTGACCCCTCAGGTTACGCCTCCTGCCGAACGCGTGCGTCGGTCGGCTGGGGCGTGTCGGAGCCGGGCATGAAGGCGTCGAAGGCGGCCCAGAAGTCCTGACGGATGCCGTCGCGTTCCGACAGGATCTCGTGCCGGGCATCGGGCAGCACCAGGATGTGCCCGGCGCGCAGGCCGCGGGCGAAACGCTCGGTGGTGCGGGTACCGCAGACGGGGTCGGCGCCCGCCGCGACGATGAGCGTCGGCACCGAGATCCGGCCCGGCACGCGCGGATCGGCGAGGCGCTTCATCGCCCGGAAGGCGCTCGCGAGCCAGGCGATGCTCGGATCGCCGACGGCGCCGGCCCCGACATCCCGGGCGGCCGCCGCGTTGCGGGCATAGCGCTTCGGATCGCGGCACAGGCGATTGCCCGGATAGGGCTTCGTCGCGATCGAGACCGCCGAGCCGAAGGGAATGTAGCGCCGGCCCCAGCCGATCGCGTGCAGGGCAGCGGCGAGGAGGGCCGCCCCGGCGGGCCAACGCACCATGCGGATCGACAGCATGGGCGCCACCATGACGACGCGCCGGAACGGCAGCCAGCCGTCATGGGCCCCGGTCAGGGCGACGGCCCCGCCCATCGAGTGCGCGAGGGCCAGATGCGGATGCGGCATCAAGGGATGCAGGATGGCATCCTCGATCGCCTTCAGATCGAGACGGTAATCGTCGAAATCCGCGACGTGGCCCCGATGCGGATCGTCGACCTGTCGCTGCGACTCGCCCTGGCCACGCCAGTCGAAGGCGACGACGGCGAAGCCCCGCCCGCGCAGGTCGGCGATGGTTTCGTAGTACTTCTCGATGAATTCGGCCCGGCCCTGGAGGAGGCAGACGGTTCCCTTCACCAGGCGGGTGGTCGGGCGCCAATGGGCGGCGCGCAACTCGATGCCGTCGTCGGTGCGCACCGCCTTGAGGGCACCGCCCGGCGGAACGGGATTGTCGGGGGTGGAGCGCAGAGTCAGCATCGACGAAGTCTCAGGTAGAGGAAGGAACCAAATTTTTTGGCCGAGGCACCGGCTCAGGCTCTTGCGAGGCTGAAACCCAGAGCCGATATCACGGAAGCACCGGCCAATACGGCGGTGCGACTGGTCCGGCCCTCGGGCGGACCTGAAACCAGCATGTTGCTTCTTACGGAGAATATGTGATGCGTCAGTTCGACCTTGCTCCCCTCTATCGCTCCACCGTCGGTTTCGACCGCCTCTTCTCGGCCCTCGACCAGCTCGTGAGTGCCGACGCGGCTCCGACCTATCCGCCCTACAACATCGAGCGCACCGGCGAGAACGCCTACCGGATCACGGTGGCGGTGGCCGGCTTCACCGACTCCGATCTCGCGATCGAGGTCAAGGAGAACGCGCTCACCCTGAAGGGCGAGCGGAAGTCCGATCCCGCCAAGCCGGCGGAATTCCTGCACCAGGGCATCGCGGCCCGCGCCTTCGAGCGTCGGTTCCAGCTGGCCGACTACGTCCAGGTGACGGGTGCCGCCCTGGAGAACGGCCTCCTCCACATCGATCTCGTCCGCGAGATTCCGGAGGCGAAGAAGCCCCGTCAGATCCAGATCGCCACCGGCCGCACCCCGCAGGCCCCGGTGATTGAGGGTTCGGTGCAGCAGGCCGCCTGATCGGCGCGTAAGGACGTTCGGAGCGCCCCGGCCGCACGGCCGGGGCGTTTTTCTGTCCGGAAGTTTGTTTCTGTCCAGAAGCCTCTTTCTGTCCGGAGACGTCTTTCGATCCGAAAGCGTCTTCCGATCCGGAGACCGCGTGCCCGGAGGAACGGTCGGCTCAGAAGTCGCCGTCGAATCCATCGTCGCGGCTCGGCTCCTTGCAGCGATAGCCGATGAAGCAGCGCGGCGTATCCTGCGCCGGCACGAAGGCCGGGATCGTGATCTCGGTGACCTCGCAGAAGCTGCGGTCGCGCACGAAGCGGTCATAGGTCTGCCCCCCGGTTCCGAGGACGAGGCCGCCCCGGCGGTCCACCAGCGTCTTGGCCTGGCCGCAGGACATGGCTGTCGTTGAGGCCCGCTGCGCGTGCGCCGGTGCGGTGCAGAGGGCAAGGACGAGGGCGGCGCGGGCAATGCGGATCGGCATGGCGGGCCAACGCGCTCGGCGACCGGTCGATCCCGACGCGGGACGCGGCGCGCCCCATGCCTCAGGCGCCTCGGCCGCCGCGTGCGCTCACAGGTCGCCGAAGATCAACTGTCCCTGCGGGCTCGGACGCCGCGCGGCCGGATTGCCCTTGGCACGATTGGCCGCAGGCTTGCCCACGGTCCGGCGTGTGGCCGGGCGCTCGGCCGGCGGATCGGCCCTGAGGCGGGCTTTCGCCTTGTCGCGGGCGATCGCCTCCGGGGCATGGGGATCATCGTCGAGCCACTTGCCGCGCTTGATCACCTCGTTGACCCGGCCCTGGTTCACGCCGACCTTGAAGGCGATCTCCTGCTGGGTCATGCCGGTGGAGGCATGCAGGTCGAGGATCGCGCGGGCGAGCTCCGGGGTCATCTTCTGGCCGGTCAGGCGCCGGGCCGGCTTGATCGTCCGCGTCGCCCGGTCCCGCTCGCGCAGGCGCTCCAGCAGGGCGAGCGCCATGTGCATGCCGTGCTCGCGCAGGGACTCCTCGAATTCCTTCAACGTCGCCATGGTCGGCATCCTCATCGCCGCAGGGTTCCGTGAGGTCGGAACCGCGACTGTTCCATCAACGCGACCGAAACGCCAGGGTTGCTCCGGACAGGCTGTCAGGGTTGGGCTGGTTCGGGCATCGTGACAACAGGCAAGCACCGTCATCCACCGCTATCCGCCGGGACCGGCCCGGACCGGGGCGGGCAGGGGGCTCCTGACGGGCCGCCGCGCCCGTGGTCAGCGGCGTGCCGTTCGGCTAAACCGCCGGTCCTGCCGCGGTTTTCGAGGATCCCCGCCCGATGATCAGCCCGATCGTATCCGTCTCACGCGCGGGGCCGCCCCCCGGCACGCCGTCCCTGGTGGATGCCCTCGAGGGCGGCGCGGTCCTGATGTTCCCCGATCTGGACTTTCCCTTGAGCCGCTTCGAGGAGCGCTTCGTCGAGCGCCCCTTCGCCGACGGCAAGGCCAAGAACGTCAATATCCGCGGACCGGAGGCCACCCTCCGGGGCGCGGCCGGCACGCCGGAGGAGCAGGAGGCCCTGCGCCAGGTCCTGATCCGCTACCGCAGCTTCGCCGAGGCGCTGCTGGCCGAGCACCTGCCGGCCTATGCCGGCAAGGTCTCCTTCGCGGGCACCTCCTATCGCCCCTTCGAGGTCGACCAGCGCAAGCTGAGCTGGCGGCGCGACGACACCCGCCTGCACGTGGACGCCTTCCCGTCGAACCCGATCGGCGAGAAGCGCATCCTGCGCATCTTCCGCAACATCAACCCCAACGGGCAGCCGCGTCACTGGCGCGTCGGCGAGGACTTCCCGTCGATGGCGCAGAAATTCCTGCCGCGCCTGCCCGGCTACTCGCCGCTCTCGGCCCGGATGCTGGCGCTCCTGAAGATCACCAAGGCGCGGCGCAGCGAGTACGACCACCTCATGCTGCACCTGCACGACGCCCTGAAGCAGGACATGGCCTACCAGGAGACGGCGCCCCAGGCGGACGTGCACTTCTCCCCCGGCCAGACCTGGGTGACCTTCTCGGACCTCGTGATGCACGGCGCCATGGGCGGCCAGTACATGCTCGAGCAGACCGCCTACCTCGCGGTGGCCGACCAGGCCCGCCCCGAGCGCAGCCCGCAGCGCCTGCTCGCCCAGGCCCTCGGCCGCCCCCTTCGCTGAGTCCCTTTCGCGAATTCCCTTTCCGCTGATCCCCCTCGAACCCTACGGCCGGAGACCCCCGATGATCCTCGAAATCGCGCAGATCGACGTCAAGCCCGGGATGGAGGCCGAGTTCGAGGCCGGCATCGCCAAGGCCTCGGCGATCTTCAAGGCCGCCAAGGGCTGCCGCAGCTTCGCCGTCCGCCGCTCCATCGAGAAGCCGCAGCGCTACCGCCTGCACATCGAGTGGGAGACCCTGGAGAACCACACCGTGGATTTCACCGGCTCCCAGGCCTGGAAGGACTACCGGGCCATGGTCTCGCCCTGCTTCGAGGCCCCGCCGAGCGTCGAGCACACCGAACTGGCCCTCCAGGCCTTCTAAGGGACGCGTCAGGAGCCGGAACCGCGCACCAGCATCTTGATGCGGTCGTCGAGCCGGCCGATCCGCGCGCGGACACCGCGCGCGGCGCATCCCGACAGGGTCTCGCCGGCGAAGAAACCAAACTGCGCGGCGCGCTCGCGGCAGGCCAGGACGGGCGGCAGCGCGATCACCAGGGCGAAGGGCGCGGTGAGCAGGACGAGGTTGAGCAGGAGGGACGGCGCCCAACCCAGGGCGAACGACCGGACCTCCGGCTCCGCTTCGCCTTCGACATCCCGGAAGCGGCGCACCGTCCGGGGCGTGCGCAGACCCTCACGGATGATCGCCTGACGGACCCCGGCCTGCGCCGGCATCGCCGCCTCGGCCTCGGGATCGTCCCGCGCCGGCCCGGCGCGCGTCTCCAGGGGCATCGTCCGAGCTCCGAGCGTCACCATGACCTCCCGCCGCGATCGCGATGATCCGTTCCCATCACGCCGCGCTACCGCAGGCCGCTCGCGACCGTTCGCAGGTCGCTGTCGAGATGGAGCATCCGGCCGGCCAGGTCGCGGCGGGCGCAGGCGGTGCTGCGCAGGAGGTCGGGGACCCAGGACCCGCGGGCGCTCCCCTGGCAATCCATCAGCAGGCTCGCGGCCAGCAGAATCGTCATCGGTCCGAGCATCAGGGTGACCTTCAGCAGACGGAAGAAGCCGAAACCGCCGCGCTGCCGGCGGGGTCGGGCCGGCGCACGATCCCGACCGGACGGACGCCGAGGCGGGCGGTCCTCCGACGCGTCGTCGCGCGGACCGAACTCCTGCTCGTAATAGGCTTCAAGCTTGCTGCGCTTCATCGGTGAGCGTCCGCCGACCTGGCTCGTGACATCCTCGTCGCACGAGATACACGCCGAGAGCGATAAGCTTGGCCTAAGATCGCCGGGCGCGGGAGGCGCGACCTACGCGCGTGGTTTCGGAATACTTAGCGGCCGGAGGACGATCGAACGCGCTCCCGGTGACATCGGCGCACGGACTGCGTACCTAGGTTCAGCAGGCCGAACCGGCCCGGTCCCCGGGCGCCGGACTCTCCCTACCACCGAGCGATCCTCGCCCATGATCCAACGCCCCCTCCGCATCGGAACGCGCGGAAGTCCGATGGCCCTGGCCCAGACCGGAATGGTCCGGGACAAGATCGTCGCGGCCAATCCGGGTCTCGAGACCGAGATCGTGGTGGTCAACACCGTGGCGGATCGCATCCTCGACCGCCCGCTCTCCGAGATCGGAGGCAAGGGGCTGTTCACCAAGGAGCTCGAGCAGGCGCTCTATGCCGACGTCGTCGACGTCGCCGTCCACTCGATGAAGGACGTGGAGACGTGGCTGCCCGACGGGCTCGTGATCGCCTGCATCCTCGAGCGAGACGACCCCCGTGACGCCTTCCTGTCGCCGCGGGCCTCCGGCTTCGCCGAGCTCCCGTCGGGATCCCGGATCGGCACCTCGTCCCTGCGCCGGGCCGCGCAGGTGTTGATGCGCCGGCCGGACCTGCGGATTGTTCCTCTGCGCGGGAACGCCAACACGCGCATGCGCAAGCTGGAGGAGGGGACCTGCGACGCCACCCTCCTGGCGCTCTGCGGCCTGGAGCGCCTCGGCATGGCCGACATGGCCCGCAGCGTGCTCGACGTCGGCGAGATGCTCCCGGCCGTGGCGCAGGGCGCGCTCGGGATCGAGTGCCGCGAAGCCGACGCGGACGTGCGCGCGCTCCTGGGCCCCCTGGTCTCCGCCACCGCCACCGCCGAACTCGCAGCCGAACGCGGTCTCCTGGCCGAGCTCGACGGCTCCTGCCGGACCCCGATCGCCGCCCTGGCGCGGATCAGCGGCGACACGCTCAACCTCGACGGCCTGCTATTCCTGCCGGACGGCAGCGCCCACTGGGCCGTCCAGCGCTCCGGCGCGGTGGCGGACGCCGCCGAGATCGGGCGCGAGGCCGGCGCCGAATTGAAGCGGGCAGCGGGCGACACCTACGCGCGGCATCTCCAATAGGCGCTCACGCCAGACTTCGCTCGATCGCCTCCTCGTCGCAGATCACGCTGGCCGCGCGTCGATACTCGCTGCCGAGGGGCTGAGTCAGGATCGGTGCTTTCGCCCGGGCGGTGAAGGCGTCGAGGAACACCCGCATCACGTGGGCGACCGCGCTGGGCGTAACCGAACGCAGGTCGTCCTCGTAGTAACGCCCCGCATTGGCGGTACTCGTCACGATTTCGTACGCGGGAAAGTAGACGGCGCGCGGCTCAGCCGCGGCGATCTCTTCGGCCGCCGCCCGCAAAGCGGCCTTGCTGTAGGTGTTGGAGACCAGCACGTGCTGATCCGCGTAGGTCGCGATCAGGGGCACTGGCGAGACCGTGAGAATCACCCGGGCGGCTGGATTGACCGCGAACAGCCGCTCCAGGAAAGTCAGCATGTCGTCCCGCACATCACCCACCCGCGCATTCACGAAGGCGTAGGCGTCCGGGTCGAAGCTACCGCCGATGACCCCTGGGGCTACCGGGAGCATCGCGCCGTCGGCGCGATGCATCCAGCCCTCGGTCAGGCCTAAGGTGAATACGAAGACGTCGAGGCTTTCGAACATGGCCCGTACCGCCGCAAGATGCCTCCGGCGATCGGCTTCCACCTCGGCCGCATCGGCGAAGCCGGCTGGCTCGATTCCAGGGCGAAACGGATCAACCAAGCGACCATCCGGACGCGTCCACGTCGACAGGGCAGGAGCGTAGGTGCCCCAGGCACGGTCGAAGAGCTGCAGAATCTGGCGGGCGGTGTAGATGTTGCCGTAGCGGGCCGAGTAGATCCCATATTGCCGGTCGGCGGCGGCTTCGGGTGCCATACCGTCGGGTCCTACCTCCGTGAGATAATGCCCGAACCCTGCCCGTGTCAGGGCGCGGGCGACGTGCTGGGCGAAACACGAGCCGGCGGTTGCCACCCGAGCTTCAGGGCCGATGGTGAAGCGGCTGCTCGGGGCGGGCGCCAAGGCGAAGGGCGCCACGCCTGCCACGGCCTTGCGCCAGAATCGCTCGGCCGGTAGATCGGCGTAAGGGTTCACTACCACGGCGGCATCTCCATCCGATCGCTCAGGCCATTGCCGCGCACGTTCACCAAGACCATGGTCTCGGACTCTTTCGCGGCCCTGGCTGCCTCCCTCGCACGTCCGGGTTCATCGTGGCGATCCTTGGCGGGAGCCTGGCGCGGGCCCCGGATCAACCCCGGCCCGGTGCGGGACGGACCGCGGATCGCCGTCCTTGGCAACTGCCAGGCAGTGGGTATCGCCCAATCCCTGCGACTTCTGCTCCCCAGCGCGCAGGTCCACCTCGTTCCCTTCGACGGCCTCGGCAAACGGCATGGCACCCTGGAGCGCCTCAAGGGCTATCTCGCTCCCTTCGATCACGTCTTCACGCAGTTCTTCCCCCAGGGCTTCGTCGAGGGCGGAAACGTCCATGCCCTCGGCGAAGACGATCCTCGCCTGAGCCTGTATCCCACCATTCTATTCCCAGGCTACCAACCTGACATGGTCCTCGTGGGTGATGTCGGGGCGCTCTCCGCATCGCGCCTCATCGCCTCGCCCACAGGTCCCTATCACTCTGCCATCGTCCTGTGCGCCTATTTGGAAGGCCTGAAACCGGAGGAGACCGCAGAACTGTTCCGCGATTCGATCTATACGCGGCTCGGCTTCTATGAAGCCTGGAACGTGGCCGCAGCAGAACTCCTGGGTAGCGCGCGCGACATCATGTTTCCGCTGGAGGCGGAACTCGCCCGATGGTCCCGACGCGGTTGCTTCATGCACGTCCTGAACCATCCCAAGTTGTTCGTTCTGGCCGATATTGCCCGGCGACTCGCCGTAGAAGCGGGCCTGCAGCCCCTTCCAGCCCGAGTCGAGGATTACCTACCGGATGCCCTTGCCGCCGACGTGGTCTGGCCCCTCTACCCGGACCTCGCCGCGCATTATGGCCTGACGGGTGCGATGCTGTTCAAGGACCGGGCCCGCCGGGGCGACCCGAAACTTTACGACTTACCGGCCTTCATCGCGGCAAGCTTCGCGATCTACCGGCGTCATGCACCGGAGTCTCTCGGGTGCATTCGAGTCGAGGGCTGGCGGGCAAACCCTGCCGTGCGGTCATTGTTCAAGGCCTGAGTGCGCTCCTCCCTCAGCCTGTCGCGCGCAGGATCAGCGACTCCGATCCGGCGGCGGGTTCACGCATCATCGAGTTGGCCAGATCGACCACATCCTGGATCCGAAAGGGCTTGGCCAGGAAAACGCTGTCCCGCACGGCACAGCGATCGTCGCATCCCCCGGTCGACGAATAGATGACCGGCCCGTTCGGATTGAGCATGCGGAAAGCTTGGGCGACAGACCAGCCGTCAATGAGGCCTGGCAGGTTGATATCGGTAAGCAGGAGCGCGAAAGCAGCGTCTGCTCTATCTTCTGCCGCAGTGGCCTGCCGGATGGCAGCCACTGCCGCCTCTCCGCTGGAGACCGAAACCACGGCGATGCCGTTCCGCTGGCACAGAGCGGTCAGCATCTCAAGAAGCAGGTAATTGTCCTCGACGACGAGGATCTGACGCCGACGCATGAATCGCACCAACTCTTTGCACAGCCGGCTTAGTCCGCTAGTGGTTAATTGCCGATCAACAGAAGCGACGGTTCGGCGAAGTCACGCCCCTGACCTAGTCTGGAAAACAAAATGCCGGACCATTCGACCCACGAGGCCGGGACGTCCGCAGCCCCCGATGCGCCCGTTGTGCAGGCGGGGTCGATCTACGAGCCCCGCACGCTCAAGGAGTTGGAGGACATCTTCGGCCGGGCCCGATTAATGGATCTGCTTGATCGCTTAAGGACCGAGATCGGCCGACGGCTTCTGTCGCCGGCCTCGGAACGCATCACCCTTGGGCAGGATGCCCACATTCTGCTTTCCGCGAGCGGATCACTCGGCTTCTTTGATCTTTCCCAGCGCTGCTCGCAGATGGAGCGGGCCTGCCTGGAGGGAGCCGACCTTGCCGAGCCTCTCGCAGCGGTCCGGAAATCGGCCGAAGCCGCGGTGACGGCGATCCGGGCCATCCGAATCCAATCCTGAAGCCCTCGGGTTACGGCATGTTGCCATCCGGTCACGGATGGGACGCCCATGCATGCTTCGACGTCAGCGTCGCGCCGCCGCCGCAATCGGGGACGATTCCGGATCTCGTTTCACCGAAGCCATCGCCGGAGTGTTCTGGCGCCGGCTGGCGTGACGACTGCGTTACAAGAGACCTTGGCCGATTTCGGAAAGATCGCTTCAAGGTTGACGGAACCTTCGCTTAACCGAGACCACATAAGAACCGCCAATGTGTCCCCGAGGGGGGCACATGAGGCGACGTTGCCAGCCTGATTGACAGGAACCCGGCGGCTGTGCCCGAGGAGAACAGGATCATGCCCATGATTGCGCGCTTCCGCGTGTTTCCGCTGGCGGCCGCCCTCTGCGCCGCCCTCAGCGTCGCCGCCTGCACCAACGATAAGGATTTGGCCGATGCTTCCGGGTTCGGCGCCGGCGGTGGCATGAACGGCGGCGCAAACACACCCGGAAGTGCTCAGGACTTCGTGGTGAACATCGGCGATCGGGTGTTCTTCGAGTCCGATTCCACCGACCTGACCCCCACCGCCACCGCCACCCTGGACAAGCAGGCCACCTGGCTGCAGCGCTATCCGCGCTACACCTTCCTGATCGAGGGTCATGCCGACGAGCGCGGCACTCGTGAGTACAACTTCTCGCTCGGAGAGCGTCGCGCGCAGTCGGTGAAGGACTATCTCGCCTCGCGCGGGATCGCGACCGGACGGATCCGCACTGTTTCCTACGGTAAAGAGCGTCCGGTGGCCGTTTGCAACGACATCTCGTGCTGGTCGCAGAATCGCCGCGCCGTTACCGTTCTCGACCGTGGCGCCGGCTCCTGACCCAGGCTATGTCGGGATCTCGGGACAGATGCTCGCCCGGGATCCCGCATCCAAAACGATGCGCCGCAGTTTGGCATGGCCGCATTTTTGCCGCGTGGGACAGCATTTGCTATCGGCGGACCGCGATCCTCGCGAGCGCACTTCTGCCCCCCGACCACCGGTAACGACCGCCATGCTTGCCCGCCTCCTCTTCGCGACCCGCCTCGGCACCGCAGCCGGCGTCGTCATGGGATCAATCCTCTGTGGGATGCCGGCTCCCGGGATGGCACAGGACGCCTCCGACTTCGTCGTCCGGCTCAACCGGCTGGAGAACCAGTCGCGCCAGACCGCCGGGCAGATCGAGACGCTGCAATACGAGAATCGCCAGCTGAAGGAGCAACTCCGCAAATTTCAGGAAGATGTGGAGTTCCGCCTGCAGGAAGCGAAGGGAGGCCGCAGCAGCGCCCCGTCCGGTACCAATCCTACTCCGGCCAAGCCGCAGAAGCGCAGTGATGCCTTCGATCCCGAGCACAATCCCGGCCTGCCGGGCGCGCCGATGCAGTTGGGCACCACAACGCCGAGCGGGGCGGTGGCCGAAGCGCCCCGGACACGCAATGTGCCTCCGACAGTCGTGGAGGCGGACGACGAAGAGCCCGGCCTGACGCCACCTGGTCTCGGCGGCCCCGTCGACCTCTCACCACCCGCCCGCGTTCCGACCACCGGTGCCCTTCCGAATCCGCCCCGGCCTGGCAGCGTCGCTGCCACGGGGTCAGGCGATGCACGCGGGGATTACGAGGCAGCCTACGCCTACATCCTTCAGCGCCAGTACGAGCAGGCCGAGATGGGCCTACGCCAATTCATTCAGTCTCATCCGCGCGACGCGCTAGTGCCATCGGCAACCTACTGGCTCGGCGAGAGCTACCTGCAGCGCAACCGCAATCGCGAGGCGGCTGAGCAGTTTTTGAAGGTCTCCACGGACTATGCCCGTTCGGCGCAGGCGCCGGATGCCATGCTGAAGCTCGGGGCCTCGTTGAACGCGCTCGGCGCCCGCGAGCAAGCCTGTGCGACTCTCGCCGAGTTAGAGCGTAAATTTCCTTCCGCCAGCGCCAGCGTCCGTCAGGGCGTGACGCGTGAACAGAAGCGCGCACGCTGCGCCGCTTGACCAAGGCGGTCGATGGGGTCGAGAACGCGCTCCGAGCCTACCTGTCGCGCGAGACGGTTCTTCTTGCGGTGTCCGGTGGTCCCGATTCGACTGCGCTGATGGCCGCGGCCGTGGCTGTAAAGTCTGCGGCAACCGTCCACGTCGCCACGATCGATCACGGCCTACGGCGCGAAGCGAGCGCGGAAGCCGCGGCGGTCGCGGCTCTCGCTGAGACGCTCGGCCTTCCGCACCGAACCTTGAGCTGGACCGGACCGAAACCGTCGCGGGGTCTTCAGGAGGCCGCCCGTGTAGCGCGTTACGCCCTCCTCGCGACCCATGCCGAAATCGTCGGTGCCAAACTCGTGCTCACTGGACACACCCGCGACGATCAGGCCGAGACGGTTCTGATGCGTCTGCTGGCGGGAAGCGGGCCCGCAGGCCTCGCGGGTATGCGCACCGAGCGCTCTCTCACACCGTCCATCAAGCTGGTACGGCCTTTCCTGACGATCGCGAAGGCCCAACTCGTAGATTATTGCGAGCGCCAGGGGTTCGCCTTCGTGCGCGATCGTTCCAACGACGACGATCGCTTCGCCCGGGCTCGCCTCCGCCGGCTCGTTCCGGGCCTCACCCGCGAAGGGCTGAGTACGGATCGGCTCTGCCGCCTGGCAGCGCGCTGCGCACGTGACGATGCCGCACTGAAGGAAGCGGCGCGGATCGCATTCGCTGTGGCACGGAGGCCAGAACTCCGCCCTGGCATCCGTCTGGATGGTCGACATCTGTGCTCGCTGCCGGACGCCGTGCTTCTTCGTCTCACCAGTCTCGCTGCAGAGCAGATGAACCCGGGTGGGCCGGAGCGGCTGGAACGGCTCGAAGCCCTTGTTCTCGACGACATTCGACCCGCGCTTCATGCGCGCACTCCGATACGCAGGACGCTGCGCGGGATCTTGTTCGAAGTGACGCGGGCAGCGGATTTGGTCCTGACATCGGCACCGCCGCGCCGGGGGAAGAAATCTTCGTAACCTTCCCATTGGATGCAGCCTTGCCGCGGCGGCATGCCCATGGCACGGCCTCCCCTTCGACTTGGCAAGGGGTGACTCGCTGCCTACATTGGCGGGGAGCGTCAGGAGCGACCCGCCCCAATTCGCGTGGTGGGCCCCGATGCCTCCAGGGATAGATCGATGAACCCGAATTTCCGCAATTTCGCCTTGTGGGTCGTCATCTTCCTGCTCGTGCTTGCCCTCGTGACCCTGTTCCAGAACCCGGGTCATCGTGGTGGCGGTTCCGAGATCGCCTACAGCCAGCTTCTGAACGATGCCGATTCCGGCAAGATTCAAACGGTTGTGATCTCAGGGCAGGATGTCAGTGGCACCTATGTCGGCGGCGGCAACTTCACCTCCTATGCTCCCAATGACCCGAGCTTGGTGTCCAAGCTGCAAAGCAAGGGCGTTCAGATCACTGCGCGTCCTCCGTCGGACAACACGCCCTGGTTCATCCAGTTGCTCGTCAGCTGGTTACCGATACTCGTGTTCATTGGCGCCTGGATTTTCCTTTCCCGCCAGATGCAGTCCGGGGCAGGACGCGCAATGGGTTTCGGCAAGTCGAAGGCTAAGCTCCTCACCGAGGCTTCGGGTCGCGTGAGTTTCGATGACGTTGCTGGCGTCGAGGAAGCCAAGGAGGACTTGCAGGAGATCGTTGAATTCCTGCGTGACCCTCAGAAATTTCAGCGTTTGGGCGGTCGTATCCCGCGCGGCGTGCTTCTCGTCGGCCCTCCGGGGACAGGTAAGACCTTGATTGCCCGGGCGGTCGCGGGTGAAGCCAACGTGCCCTTCTTCACCATCTCCGGCTCGGACTTCGTCGAGATGTTCGTCGGTGTCGGTGCGTCCCGCGTGCGCGACATGTTCGAACAGGCGAAGAAGAATGCCCCTTGCATCATCTTTATCGATGAAATCGATGCTGTTGGCCGGCATCGCGGAGCGGGCCTTGGCGGCGGTAACGATGAGCGTGAGCAGACGCTGAACCAGCTCCTCGTTGAAATGGACGGGTTCGAGGCGAATGAGGGTGTGATCATCATCGCCGCCACGAACCGTCCCGACGTCCTTGATCCCGCTCTGCTGCGTCCGGGTCGGTTCGACCGCCAGATCATGGTGCCGAACCCTGATGTCGTCGGTCGGGAGCGTATCTTGCGTGTTCACGTCCGTAAGGTGCCCTTGGCACCGGACGTCGATCTCAAGGTCATCGCGCGCGGTACCCCGGGCTTCTCCGGCGCCGATCTGATGAACCTCGTCAACGAGTCGGCCTTGCTGGCGGCCCGCCGCGGCAAACGAATCGTCACAATGCACGAGTTCGAGGATGCCAAGGACAAGGTGATGATGGGCGCCGAGCGGCGCACCCTGGTCATGACCGAGGACGAGAAGCGGCTCACTGCTTATCACGAAGGCGGTCACGCGATTGTTGCCTTCAATGTCCCGGCCACGGATCCCGTGCACAAGGCGACCATTATCCCGCGTGGACGGGCTCTCGGCATGGTCATGCAGCTTCCCGAGCGTGACAAGCTGTCCATGTCTTACGAGCAGATGACCTCGCGGCTTGCGATCATGATGGGTGGACGCATCGCCGAGGAAATGACTTTCGGTGCCGACAAGGTGACCTCGGGTGCTCAGTCGGACATCGAGCAGGCGACCCGTCTTGCCCGCATGATGGTCACCCGTTGGGGCTTCTCGCCGGAACTCGGGACCGTTGCCTACGGAGAGAACAACGACGAGGTCTTCCTGGGGATGTCGATGGGCCGTCAGCAGACGGTTTCCGAGGCGACCGCTCAGAAGATTGATGCGGAAGTTCGCCGCCTTGTGGAAACGGGCCTCGAAGAAGCGCGCCGCATCCTCGGTGATCACAAGGACGACCTGGAGGCGTTGGCGCAGGGCCTCCTGGAATATGAAACGCTGTCCGGCGACGAGATCAAGAACCTCATTGCTGGCAAACCTCCGATCCGTGATGCGGGCGATGGACCGACGACACTGCGCGGATCATCTGTTCCGTCGGCCGGTCGTGGTCGTCCGCGCGGGAGTGACGGACTGGAGCCTCAGCCTCAGGCTTGAGCCATCAGGCTCCAGCTTCTTCAACTGACGTCACGAGCCCGCCACCGGCGGGCTCGTTCGTATCTAGGCCCTCCTTAACGGTATAGGAGGTTTGGTCCTCCCGAGCGGGATCCGGAAACGGGATTTTCAGCCTCCAGGGTGGACCTAATGCCGAAGCATCATCACCAGCGGTAAGCCGGAGGATTGCGTCTCGAGACAGACTCAGTTCCCCTACACCGAGAACAGCAAACAGGACGCGAAGAGCATGTCGCGCAAGTATTTTGGTACCGATGGTATCCGGGGACGAGCCAACGGCGTCATCACACCGGAACTTGCCCTGAAGGTCGGTCAAGCGGCAGGCCTCATTTTCCAGCGCGGCGATTACCGCCACCGCGTCGTGATCGGCAAGGATACGCGTCTCTCGGGCTACATGATCGAAACGGCCCTGATTGCGGGCTTCACATCAATGGGCATGGATGTGCTGCAACTCGGGCCGATGCCAACGCCGGCCGTGGCAATGCTCACCCGATCGATGCGCGCTGATATCGGTGTGATGATTTCGGCCTCTCACAATCCATTCGAAGACAATGGCATCAAGCTGTTTGGACCTGATGGCTTCAAACTCAGCGACGATGTGGAGCGCGAGATCGAGGCGCTGATCGACGGCGAGTTGCATAAGCGTCTGGCAGGCTCTCGAGACCTCGGACGTGCCAAGCGCATCGAGAGCGTGCACGCCCGCTACATCGAATTTGCCAAGCGCTCCCTGCCGCGGAATGTCACCCTCGACGGCCTGCGCATTGTCGTGGATTGTGCGAACGGCGCCGCCTACCGGGTGGCACCTGAAACCCTCTGGGAGTTGGGCGCCGAGGTGATCGCCATCGGTGTGGAGCCCGACGGATTCAATATCAATCGCGATGTCGGATCGACTGCGCCTGCCGCGCTTGCGGCCAAAGTTCGGGAGCTTCGCGCTGATATCGGTATTGCCCTCGATGGAGACGCCGACCGGGTGCTCATCATCGATGAGAAGGGCCAGTCTGTTGACGGCGATCAGCTGATGGCGGTGGTCGCGCGGTCCTGGAAGGAGGATGACCGCCTGACGCAGCCGGGGTTGGTCGCCACGATCATGTCGAACCTGGGCCTTGAGCGCTTCCTGGGGGGTATCGGTCTCAACTTGGCACGTACCGCTGTAGGGGACCGCTACGTGCTCGAGCATATGCGGGAACACGGCTACAATCTGGGTGGCGAGCAATCCGGGCACATCATCATGTCGGATTATGCCACCACGGGCGATGGCCTCGTAGCGGCTCTTCAGCTGCTCAGTGTGGTGAAGCGTCAAGAGCGGCCAGTCAGCGAGGTCTGCCACTGCTTCGATCCCTTGCCACAAATTCTCAAGAACGTGCGCTACCGGTCTGGCCAACCGCTGGAGGCAGACTCTGTCGTCACGGCGATTGCCCAGGCGCGTGAACGGCTTGGCAATTCCGGCCGCTTGGTGATCCGCCCGTCGGGCACCGAGACGGTGATCCGCGTGATGGCTGAAGGAGACGACCGGCGCCTAGTGACGGAGGTGGTGGATGATGTGGTCGAGGCTGTTGCCAAAGCCGCAGCGTAAAAACACGCACCGGTTTGCCCGGGACGGGACGGTACGGAGTCTTCGGCTTCAGCGGATCCGTCCCACCGCGCTATAGGGCGATCGATTGGGATCCCTTTCATGTCGAAACGTCAGAGCTGGTCGTAAGCTGCGGGAGCGACTTCACGCCAAGCGGCCAGGAGAGCCGCGGCAAGCCTGTCCTCATCCGCCTCACAGAGGGTGAGACTGGTCCACCCACGCCGGCCCCAAGCACCGTCCACGGCCTCGAAGAGATTCGGCTCGGCCTCAATCCACTCGACCTGCTGCGCGTGCGACAGGCGCAGGACCAGTCGCTCCTCTTCGACCCAAAGCGTCGCGAAGATCCGTCCGAGAATCCGGAAATCGGGGTGCCCGTTGTGGGCCCCCTCGGTCACTTCCGGGAGAGATCCAGCCAAGCGGCGAACATCCTCTGGTGTGCTGGGCACGTGCAGTATTTCCGTTGAGATCTGAGCTTCTACTCGAAGCGAGAGGGCAACCCTTGCTCGACACGGACCTAGCGTTGTGTGCTGACCGTCAACTCTTCCGCAAGGATAAGATTTAACGTTAAATCGGATTTAACGCTTGGACTCCATGATGCCCTCGTCATCCCGCCGGCGTTTCAGGCTTCCGGCACACGGTCGATTGAAGGACATCCGATGCGCCGCACCAAGCTGTCTGCCTTGGCGCGCTCGATCACGCTCTTTGCGAGCGTGGCAGCGCCCTGCCTCGCCCAAGCGGCGGATCTGCTTCCGCCCCTGCCGCCCGAACCGCTGCCCCCGCCCGTCGAAATCGGCGGTGGCTGGTACCTGCGCGGCGACGTCGGTGTCGGCGCGGCAAGCGTGGGCGCCATTTCGACTACAGTCCTGAAGGGATCCCTTCCGGACGGATACCGCTACGATCAGAAGGCCATCGAGAGCCAGTTCTTCGCTGGTGGCGGTGTTGGCTATCAGTTCGGCTCCTACTTCCACGGCGATGTCACGGCCGAGTATCGTGGCGGCGGCAAACTGACCTTCCAGGACAGCTACGGAGCGGATTGCCTCTTGGCTGACTGCCGCGGAGTTAACGCGTACCAGGCCAATCTTGCCTCGGTAGTCGTCATGGCGAACGGCTACATCGATCTCGGCACCTGGTATGGCGTGACGCCCTTCATTGGCGGCGGTGTCGGCACTGCCTTCCATGAATTCTCCGGATTCAACGACCGCGGCTTCGGTACCGCAAGCGGTGGTTATGGATTCGCGAAGGACAAGCACTCGAACACCTTGGCCTGGGCAGCCATGGCCGGTCTCGCCTACAGCGTGACGCCCAACTTGAAGCTGGAACTCGGCTATCGCTACCTCAATTTGGGCGACGTGCGCTCTGGGGTCGTCAACTGCATCAACCAGGATTGCGGTGGCGCGATCTACAAGGTCAAGGAGGTCACCTCCCACGACGTTCGGATCGGCATGCGCTGGCTCCTCGGAGGGATTGTCGCACCGGCGGTCGCCGAGTATCAGCCTGAACCGACACCCCTGGTTCGCAAGTACTGAAAGCATCGTTTCCGGGAAGGTCAGGGATCGCGTCGCTGCACGAATACGAACCAAATGGCCGGGCGCGTGGAATACCGCGCCCGGCCTTTTTTCATTTTCGAACACCAGCAAAAGCGGCAAAATTCTTGGCGCCTCAATATGTTAAGGTTAAGTCCTCACTAACGGTTCCAGTGCAGACTGCGCTCGACGTTGATCCAAGGTGCACAGATAGAGCCTTCGACCGCGTCGCGTCCTCCAGTGTTCGAGACCGTCATGGCCGCATTCAGATTTCGCACCGTCACGGCTTTCGGATTGATGCTTGCCGCGCAAGGGCAGGTGGCGATCGTTCAGGCGGCGGATCTCCGATTGTTGCCGCCGACATCCGCGCCGGTCGCCATCGGAGAGGGGTGGTACCTCCGAGTCGACGCGACGGTCAGCGACTATGCGCGCCCACGTGATGCAACGTCGGCTCCGTCTGATGGAAGCCCGCTGGTTCCCCTTACACGTCTGAATCTCGACACGACCCCTGGCTACGGCGGTGGCGTCGGCTACCGCATCACCGATTGGCTTCGCGTCGACGCGACGATCGATCAACGGACCCCCTCGCGCTACAGCGCCTACTCTTCGGGCTCTGGGTTCGTCACCGGCTACAACATCGAGTCGGGTCAACTCGACATTCTCACAGGGCTGGTGAACGTCTACGCTGACCTTGGAACCTGGTGGGGCCTGACGCCCTATATCGGCGGTGGCATTGGTATTGCGGACAAGCACTTTGCCAAGGCCTACACTCAGACGACCTGCATTCTCGAATTCTGTGACAACAATCCCGGGACCGGTTCGCGCGACGTGGTGCGTCGGCCGAGCCGTTCGGTGACGTCAATGGCCTGGTCGTTGACGGGCGGCGTTGCCTACGAGATCGGCGGTGGCCTGAGCCTCGACACCAGTTACCGTTACGTCGATCTTGGTCGCGCAAAGACGGGGCGCGACACCTTTGGTTTTGATTCGCGTTTGAAAGACCTCGCCTCGCACGAGGTTCGGGTTGGCCTACGCTACAGCTTCGCTAGCGGCTTAGGTCGACTCCCCGGGCTCACCAGCGTGACTTCGTCCCAAAATCCCTACGAGTGACCCTCAAGGAGAGGGCTGCGCTGCTTCGGTAGGCCGAAGGTATCTTCTCGAAAGCGTAGTTCAACGGATTATTAAGGTTACCCAAGTAAAACCAAACCTACAGGCTCGGCCCCCCAAACCATCGGCCTGACGCCCTGAGGACGATATCAATGCGTACCGTAACCCTTGCGCTCATGGCTAGCTTTACGCTCGGCGTCGTCGCCCCGGCGCAGGGCGCAGACCTAGATTATGGGGTTCTTCGCGGCGCTGATTACGAACCCGAGGTTCAAGTTATTGATTGGAACGGCGTCTATTTCGGCGGGCACGGCGGATACACGTCGACATCCCTAAATCAGAACAACGTGTTCCAGAAGATGCTCGCCGAAGAGTTCAGGGTGCGCGACATCGAGAGCCAATTCAGTGTTTCATCCTTCCTTACCGCGCCTTCGGCCCGCGTAGACGGAGCGAGCTACGGGGCCTTTGCCGGCTTCAACTATCAGTTCGACGAGGTCGTAGTTGGCATCGAGGCCGACTACACGCGCTTCAACAAAGCAGGCCAAGTCAGCAACGGTATCAGTCGTATCATGACGACCACTGGTGGCATGACCGAGGTCGTCAACTTGATGGGCCTTTCGTCCACGAAGATCGAGGATTACGGAACCATCCGTGCCCGCGGTGGCTGGGCATTCGGGAGGTTCCTGCCCTTCGTAACGGCCGGGCTCGCGATTGGCCGTGCTGCTGTCACCGATACGGTCGCCGTACAAAACTACGGCTACAACTCTCAGACCTATGCGTCCAACCTGACCGCGACAGTACCCGCCTACGTCGTCAGGCATGATTACGCGAGCTTCAATCCTGCCTATCCCGGAAATTATTCATCCCCGTACGGCCAAGTTCAGACCGCTCCCAATGCGCCCTACACCATAGGCAAAACCACGATCAAAACGGTCGGCGGATTGGCCCTCGGAGGCGGATTGGAGTTCGCTGTCACGGAGAACATTCTGGTTCGTGGCGAGTACCAGTACGTTCAGTTCAACGATTTCGACGGACACAAGGTAAACCTGAACACGGTTCGCGGTGGCGCGGCCGTCAAGTTCTGAGAGTCGTTAACAGAACGCTGGTGTTTCACAGTCTAGTATCACCGATCGGCGGATCGACCGGCCGGGAGTTCGTTGATGCATCGCCTCGTCGTCATTGGTTGCGCTGTGGTCGTGTCCATGGGCGTTGACCCAGTCCAGGCGGGCGGTGAGCCGACCGCCGCGTACAAGCGCCTGGTTCTACCGCCCCACATCGCTTATCGCGCCCCAGCCTACGTTGCTCGGCAGCGCCCGGTCGTCTTGATTCCGATCCGTCGCTTGCCGCGTTCCCTGGCATTGCCGCTCTACAACGAGCCGCCCCCGCGCTTTCAGGCGCTCTGACCGTATTCAGGTCTCCAGCTCGGTATCCCAGTAGAGATAGTCGAGCCAGGTGTGGTGATACTCCCGGTGATCGAACTCCGGCTGACGGCGGTGTAGTTCGTGCCGCGTCGGACGGTGCGGCTCGTGGAGCAGCGGCATGTCCGCTTCCGCCGGAGTGCGATTGGCCTTGCGCAGATTGCAGGGGGAACAGGCCGCAACGACGTTCTCCCAGCTCGATAGGCCGCCGCGGGACCGGGGCACCACATGGTCGAAGGTCAGGCCGCCCGCCGGAAGGCGCAAGCCGCAGTACTGGCACGAGAAAGTATCGCGCAGGTAGATGTTGTAGCGGGTAAAGGCCGGGCTACGCGCCAGCGTCACATAGCTCTTCAGGGCGACGACGCTGGGTACGCGCAGTGAGCGAGACGGGGACCGGGCCTCGACGTCGTAACTGGCTACGAGCGTCACTCGATCGAGGAACAACGCGGTGAAAGCGTCCTTCCAGCACCACAGGGAAAGCGGATTATAAGAGAGCGGCCGGTAATCCGCATTCAGGACGAGCGTTTGAAGATCCAGCATCGGCGCTACCCTCTCGACGGGTCAACGGAGGGACAACGCGCAGGAATCGGTGAGCGCGTCGTCCCAGGTTGGTGAAAGATCAAACATCTCCGCAACCCGGGGAGTCGTGACACAGCCGGGGATGGGGATAGGGACCAGCCGCTCCGAGAGAGCCGACGAAGGGCAGGGGTGCCGGTCTTTGGCCAAAAGCCGTCGCATCGGGCGAAAACGCCCGGTTCGTGGCGACGCTCATCGGCGCGGATGGTCGTCGCCACCTCCTCGCACGGGAACGAAAAGGCCAAGTCCATCGGCGCTTAGTCTAATATCAGCGTGACACGCTTGTGAAGGTCAACCCGGCTTCCCACGAGGTCGCGCCCACAGGTCGGCAGCCACGTCGGCTGACCGCCTGAATCTGCGGTACCGTCAGCCTTTCGCCCCATTGCTCGGCGATGGGGCTGTCCCTGGTCGCTCCCCGTCCTTCCGGGTTGCGCAGATTCTGCTCGTGCCGTTCAGGCATACGGGTTGCCAGCGGCCCAACGAGGCGAGGCGCGACGACGCGCCATGACCGCGCTATGGCTCAGCGCAAAAGGATCATCATGGGCGATTCCCCGACCGGCCAAACGACTTGCGGCATTCGAAGGGCGGCACTGATCGCCGCGTGGCTCGGCGTCTTGGTCTTGGCCCCCATGGGTGCCTTGGGGCAGGGCACGCCGACGGCACCGCCTGCCACGGTCCCTTCGAAAGCTGCCCCGGCCACTGCGCCGGCGGCTACCGCAGATGGCAAGCCCGCCTCAAAAGCGGTGGTACCGAAGCCGGCCGTGTCGGAGCAGATCCAGAACGTTCGCGATCAGCTCGACAGTGCCAAGGTCGATCTGGAGCAACGCGAAAAAATTCTGACCGGACCGCATGTGGGAAGCGGCGACCTGACCCGTGCCCGCGATGGCATCGAAGCCATTGCAGACAAGATCCGCCACGTCATCGACATCACCACCCCGCGCCTTGAGGCGGCTCGCGAACGGCTGACACAGCTCGGTCCGAAACCGAAGGAAGGGGAGGAGGGCGAGGACGTAGCGCGCGAGCGGACGGAGCGGGAGCACGCGGTCGCGGAGATCGACGAAACGCAGCGCCTCGCCCGCTCCCTGCTGGTTCAGAGTGACCAGATCGTCGATCAGGTCTCGAACCGCCGACGCGCAGCTTTCACCCGCGGCCTGTTCGAGCGCTCGACTGCCCTCGTCAGTCCAGATCTCTGGATGCGGATCGCAGCGGACATCCCACGCGACATACGCGCATTGCAGAGCGCCGTGGAGGATACGGCAGACCTGTTCGCCCGCAACGGCACCATCGGAAATCTGCTGCTGCTCGGGATCGCCTTCGGCATCTCGATTGCCCTGTATTTCGGGCGCCGCAACATCGCCCCGCGCCTCGGGCGGCGCGATGCCAAGGCCGTCGATCCCTCACAGCGCCGGAAGCTCCTGGCCGCTTGGCGGGTGTTCCTCCTTGGCACCATTCCGGCCTTCATCGGCAGCTACGCGGTCTATTACGCCCTCGACGCCACCGATCTCCTGCCCCTACGCCTGTTGCCAGTGGCGGGCGCCATCCTGGGCGGCCTCGCCTTCATCGCCTTCGTGGAGGCCCTGGCGGACGCTCTGCTCTCTCCCGACAAGCCGTCCTGGCGCGTTGCGACAATGAGCGACGCCGCCGCTGCGCGGGTGACCCGCCTGGCCGTCGGCATCGCCATCGTCATCACGGTGGTTAAGTCGATCGAGGCGCTGAATTCGGGTATCTCCGCGGCTCTGCCCATCTCCATCGCCACCCGCGGTATTGGCGCGCTCGCCACCGCGCTGATCCTCGCCATCGGACTGCACCGCTTCGCCGATTCGGCTGAGCAGGAGGAGGCGTGTTTCGGCCCCTACGTGGCCCCGGAAGCCACCACTGGGATCGGCGGCCCCGCGCGCCTTCTCGGCTGGGCGGCCGCGGTGGTCATCGCCATCGCTCCCATCGTCGGCTACGTGGCCTTCGCGGCCTTCGTCATCGATCAGCTCGTCTGGACGGCGGGGCTCTTCGTCCTGCTGTTCCTGCTGATTTCCAGCGCTGACACCTTCATCGGAGGGACGCTCGGGGACGATACCAAGATCGCCACCGCGCTCCAGGCCAATACCGGCCTGCGCAAACGCTCAATCAATCAGATTGCCGTGCTGGCGACCGGCCTTGCGCGGGTGGTGCTAGTCCTCGTTGCCGCGCTGCTCGCCCTAGCCCCCTGGGGCCTCGACTCGACCGACGTGTTCAGCTCGGTCCGCAGCGCCTTTTTCGGCTTCAAAGTCGGTGACGTGACGATTTCGCTCTCGACGATCGTTCTCGCCATTGGTCTCCTGCTCCTTGGCATGGCGGTGACGCGCGCGATTCAGCGCTGGCTCGAGCAGACCTACCTGCCGGCCACTGACCTCGACGCCGGCCTGCGCAACTCGATTTCGACGATTGCGGGTTATATCGGCTTCCTGCTCACTCTAGCGCTTGCATTTTCCTACCTAGGCCTTAGCCTGGAGAAGCTCACCATTGTGGCCGGTGCCCTCTCCGTCGGTATCGGTTTCGGCCTGCAATCCATCGTCAACAACTTCGTCTCTGGCTTGCTTCTCCTCTGGGAGCGCCCGATCCGCGTTGGCGATCAGGTCCTGATCGGGGACAGCGAAGGCATTGTAAAACGCATCTCGGTACGTTCGACCGAGATCCAGACCTTTGATCGCTCGGCCGTAATCGTACCGAACTCAAATTTGATTTCCGGTATCGTGAAGAACCGCGTCCGCGGCGATCGGACCGGCCGTGTCAGCATCACGGTCAGCGTTCTGCGCAACCAAGACCCCGTCCACGCAGCCGAACTCCTGATGCGCTGCGGTCAGGCCCAGCCGGACGTGCTGAAGGAACCGCCGCCCCGCGTCATCTTCCGCAAGATCGGCGATCCCTTCCTGGAATTCGAGCTGATCGTCATGATCGTCGACGTCAGTCTGGGCCTGAAAGTTCAGAACGATTTGAACCTTACGGTCTTTCAGACCTTGTCGCAGGCTGGAATGATCCCCGCTCTCGGGCCGGGGTCCAGCGTGGTCACCGTGCAAGGACTGGATTCCTTCCAAAGTGCCGTGGGGCAGATCGCCAGCGCGTTCACCCAACCGCAACGCTCTGGAGATCAAACCTCACCGCAGCGTGCCGAGGAGCGGTTCGACGAGGCCGAACCTATGCGCTCCGCGGAGGTGGCGAGGCGGCGCGCGGGGAGTTGAAGCGGTACGTAGGGAGATGGGGACGTGGGGCGTAGAACGGTACTGAGTTTTGGCACCGGCATGGCGGCGGCTGGTCTGACGCTGCTCGCGGGCTGCGCCACCCAGGAGCCTATCAACGCCACGCTTCCCAGCCTCTACTGGCCGATGACGACGCAGTCGGCGCAGGTCGATACGGCGACGGCCCGCGACATGATCTCGGCCTACCGCGCGCGAAACGGAGCAGGGCCGCTGCGCCTTGACGCCGAGTTGCAGAAGCTGGCCGAGACGGAAGCAGCCGCGATGGCCGCGGCCGACCGACCAAGCCGGGCTCAGACCGTCAAGAATGCAGTCGAGCGGCTCGGCTTCCAATCGGCGGAGGCTAATCTGTCGGCCGGTTACCACACGCTGGCCGAGGCGTTTTCAGGATGGCGTGACAGCCCGGCTCACAACGCCGCGATGCTGGCACCCGGTGTTCAGCGCATGGGCATCGCGACCGCCTACGCGCCTGGGTCAAAATACAAGGTTTACTGGGCGCTCCTGTTGGCCCGCTAGACGGCGTTTAAGGACGCCTATCCCGGCCGGATATTGGCTTTACCGTCAGACACGAAACTGTAGGCGCATCTTTGGAGGGGTTCCCGGACGGCTAGCGGACGGAAACTTCACCGTTGCGGATGACGCCGCCCGATCCGACCGGCCTTTGAGCCAAACTCTGCGCGCGGCGCATCCTCGGCGGCTCAGGGAAAATTCTTCATCCGAGGCGTCGGCGACGTTTCGCTGAGGAGGGTCACGGTCACTCGGCGGTTGGCCGGGAGGTAGGGATTATCTGGAAACAGGGGCTCCGTGTCGGCTTTCCCGGTTACGGCTGCGAAACGGTCATCGGGAACGCCGCTGCCGGCCAGAATTTCGCGGACGCTGATCGCGCGGTTGGCCGAGAGCTCCCAAGGTGGAGCCGGAGGTCGCGTTCCGGGTCTCTCCGTCGCGGTGTAGCCCGTGATGGCGATACGATTGGGCATCTTGCGCAGAGTTCCGGCGACCCGCTCCAAGAGGCGTCGGGTACGGGCATTGGGCCGACTCGATCCATCGGGAAACATTGAAGCGCCGTCCTGATCGACAATCGAGACGTCGATCCCGCGCTGCGAGGGAGCGACGATGATGTTCTTCGATAGCTCGGCGACCTCGGGCATGTCTTGTAACGCCTGCCGCAGGCTTGCTGCGGCAAGACCGGCACCGTCCGGGTAGCCCTTGTCCGGCATACCCTCGTCAACGTTGCCATCGACCGCAGGTGGGGTGGTGTGATCGGTAGCGAGGTCAGGGGGAATGTCGCGTTTGTACTTGACCTTGTCGGCGTGGGCGAGGCCGTCCTTCTCGATAATGCCAGCAAAGCGCGACTCCTTGTTGACGCCGAATGCGTCTCGCATGGAGCCGGCCACCGCCTGCATCTTCTTCTGGTCCTGGGTCGAATAGGCGGCAATCATCACGAAAAAACTCATGAGAAGTGCCATCAGGTCGGCGAAGGTCACGAACCACCCGTGGCCACCATGCGCGCCGCCGCGCTTCTTCTTAGCCATCTGCGTCGTCGCGCGTGATGTGGGTGCACGCCATTACGCCGGCTCGGCCACGAGTTCGTCGCGGTGGTTGTGCGGCAGATAAGCGATCAGCATCTCGCGAACCAGTGACGAGCTCTTGGCGTCGCGGATCAGGAGGATCCCGTCGATGATGAGTGAGCGCGACACATCCTCCTCCTCCAGCTTCACGTGGAGTTTGTCGGCAAGCGGCAGGGTGATCATGTTGGCGATCAGGGCACCGTAGAGCGTGGCGAGGAGGGCGGTCGCCATGGCCGGGCCGAGCTTCGAGGGGTCCGACATGTTGGCGAACATCGTCACCATGCCCAAGATGGTTCCAATCATGCCCCATGCGGGGGCGCAGTCTCCGAAGGCGCGGTAGATCTTCGAGCCTTCGTCGAGGTGCATCAGGAAGTTGTCGCGGTCGCGCTCCATCGTGTCCCGGATGAACTCGCGGTCATAGCCATCGGCGATGTAGCGCGCGCCCTGGGCCAGGAAGGGATCGGAGATCTCCATGTTCTCCAGCGCCATCGGGCCGGATTTCCGCACCACATCAGCGATCTTGGTGATCTCCTCAATGAGGTCGCGGGGCTTGATGGCGCGCATCGAGAAGGCATAGCGCAAGCCCATCGGCAGCCCGTGCATCATCGTCGAAAAGGGGAAGCGCATCATGGTGGCGGCGGTGGCCCCACCGAAGATCACGATGACGGCGTGCTTATCGAAATAGGCGGCGAAGTTGCCGCCATCGATCATGATCAGGACGAAGACGACGCCGAAGCCGCCGACGAGGCCGATACCGGTTGCGAGATCCATGATCACTCGAGCCTGGGCGGCTGCCCGCATGCCGCGTTGGCGCCACAGGACGAGGCGCCGTCCCCACCGTTACGGATTCAGGTTGAACGAACCGTAAAAACCCTGGCCAAACGCTACGCGATCGCGTCATGCACCGTTCAGGGAGGCCACGACATAAGGCACTGAGCGCCAAAGGTTTGGCCGCCTCTGCCGGGAAGCGTCGTCGCAACCCGGTCCGGCATCGGAGCACACGGTATCATGTCGTTGGTTCGTCTCTACGCGCGAGTCATGGGTCTTCTGGGCACCGACCGCCGCTTGGCCGCTGTCCTGGCCTGCGCGAACGTGGCCCTGGCGGTAGCAGCCTTCGCCGAGCCGCTGCTGATGGGCCGCATCATCGACCAACTGACGCATCTCAAGAGCAGCACCAACGCCTTCACCACGCTGGCCCCGCTGATCGGCGCCTGGGTGGGCTTCGGCCTGTTCACGATCGCCGCCGGCGTCACGATCGCGCTGCATGCGGACCGGCTTGCCCACCGCAACCGCTTGTCGGCCATGGCGAATTACTTCGAGCACGTGTTGGAACTGCCACTCGCTTTCCACTCGTCGAACCATTCGGGTCGGGTTCTCAAGGCGATGCTGGAGGGCTCGAATGGCATGTTCTGGCTCTGGCTCGGCTTCTTCCGTGATCACTTCGTGGCCTTTGTCTCGCTCATTGTCCTCCTGCCGATGACCCTGTTCGTGAACTGGCAGCTCGGCTCGATCCTCGTCGTGCTCGTCCTGGCGTTCACGGCCCTGACCACGATGGTCATGCGTCGCACCGAGACCCTCCAGGGGCGGGTAGAGGCCTATCAGTCGGGTCTGGCCGAACACGCCTCGGATGCCCTCGGCAACGTCGCGGTCATCCAGTCCTTCACGCGCGCCAAGGCCGAGAAGGACGCGATGCACGACATCATCCGCAACCTGCTCGCTGCGCAGATCCCGGTCCTGTCTTGGTGGGCGCTTGCAAACGTGGCCACGCGCGCCTCGGCGACTCTGACGATGACCGCGATCTTCATCACCGGCATCGCCCTGCACCAGCACGGTCAGGCCAGCGTCGGCGAGGTCGTAGCCTTCATGAGCCTTGCGACCATGCTGGTTTCACGTCTTGACCAGGTTGCCACCTGCATCAACGGCCTGTTCCAGCAGATGCCCAAGATCGACGAATTCTTCGAGATCCTTGACACGACGCCGGCGGTTCATGACCGCCCGGGCGCCCAGCAGGTCGCGCGGTTCGACGGCGAAGTGGCTTTCGAAGGTGTCGGCTTCTCCTACAACGCCCGCCGCAAGGCCTTGGAGGATGTCTCCTTCATCGCGCGGGCTGGCGAAACCGTCGCTCTCGTCGGCACCACCGGTTCGGGAAAGTCGACGACGCTCGGCCTTCTCCACCGCGCCTTCGACCCCGACCACGGCGCAATCCGCATCGATGGCACCGATATCCGCGACATCGGCCTGTCGTCGCTGCGCCACAACATCGGTGTGGTGTTCCAGGAGCCGATGCTGTTCGCCCGCTCGATCCGCGAGAACCTGCAGGTCGGCCGCCCCGACGCCACCGATGCCGAGATGCTCGACGCCCTCGAGCGGGCTCAGGCCAGCGAATTCATGGCCCGCCAAGCGGATGGCCTCGACACGGTGATTGGCGAGCGCGGACGCTCGCTCTCTGGCGGCGAGCGCCAGCGCCTCTCGATCGCCCGCGCGCTCCTGAAGAACCCGCCGGTGCTGATCCTTGACGAGGCTACATCCGCCCTTGATGCCACCACCGAGCGCAAGCTGCAGGGTGCCTTGGAGGCCGTGATGGAGGGCCGAACCACCTTCGTCATCGCCCACCGTTTGGCGACGATCCGTAACGCCGACCGTATCCTCGTCTTCCACGAGGGCCGGATCGTCGAATCGGGTAGCTTCGACGATCTGGTCGCGCAGAACGGACGTTTTGCCGATCTCGCCCGAGCTCAGTTCATGGCGAGCGCCGAGCCAGAGGGTATGCCGCTCGCAGCCTGATCCACGCGACGCAAGTCAACAAGAGCAGCCCTCATCCGGCACTCGGGTGAGGGCTTTTTCTTTGAGGACAAGGCCTTCGGCAAAGACTTGGAAGAGATAGACCCACGCCGCCATTGCGATCGGACGGCCGTCAGGTACGGTCCGATACCACCCAATGCGGTGCAGGCGATCAATCCGCCGCAGACAGCGCCGCATCTTCCGCCCAGACCCGGAATCTTGTCAGGCGGTTCGATCCGAAGGTGTGGGTCAGGGGTACGTCCGCCGCATCGCGCCCGCGTGCCACTAGGATCCGGCCCCGACGAGGGGCATTGTTGCGCGGGTCGAAGACGTGCCAGGCGCCGCCGAGGTAGACCTCGGTCCAGGCGGCAAAATCGCCTGGAGCATGCGGTTCAGGCTCTCCGATGAAGCTGAGATAGCCAGTGCAGTACCGAGTCGGGATATTCAGGGCCCGGCAAAAGGCGACGAACAGGTGAGCATAGTCGCGGCATACACCGCGCCGACTCGCGAAGGCGTCGGCAGCGGTGCGGTCGACGTGGGCATACCCGTAGCCGAAGGTGATGTGGTCGTGGACGAAGTCGCAGATCGCCTGCACGCGCGACCACCCGGGGTCAAGGTCGCCGAACAGTCCCCAGGCCTCGTTCGAAAGCAGGTCGGATTCGCAATAGCGGCTCGCCACGAGGAACGGCAAAGCCTCTTCTGGTAGATCCTCGACCGCGTGCTCCTCGGCTTCCGGCACGACTGGATCCAGGGCGCCGTCATCCTCAGTTTCGGCATGAACGCTGAGGGTCAGGGCGCCCCCGGGAGCTACGAAGCGCACGGTCCGATTGCCGAAGACATCTCGGAAGGTCCGCAGGGGCAGCGGCGGATCGAGGGTGAGCACGTCCGGCGGTACGGCAGCCAAGCCGTTCGACGGATAGGAGTTCAGGCGGGCGATCACGGGCGTCGGCTGAGGGAAGTCATAGCCCATCTCGCAACCGAACCTAATTCGCATCGAAGCTCCCCCGGGCCGCCCGCCGCGCCGCCGCCTGCGCCCTCACTGCCCGCGCTCGGACCGAGACACTAGGCCGCCAGGGTCACAGACGGATGTCATCGCGCGCCCTGCGCGCAGATGAAGCAGTGCAGGTTCAGAGCCCCCGGGCCCGCGCCTGCTTCTCCTGCATCCGCGCCTGAAGCCGCACGCGTCGCGCTGCAATGACGGTGCCATTGATCTCACCGCCGAACAGGAACATCGCGGCTAGCCAATAGAGGAACACGAGGAACACCATCGCGGTGGCAAGGCCACCATAGGTGGAGGCGTAGGCGTTGGAGAAGCGGTCCAGGTAGTAGCCGAACCCGAGGCCGGCCAGAAACCACAGCAGCAACGTCACCGCGATCCCGGGAACCACTGCCAAGACGGAGCGACGCCCTGTTGCCACAAACTTATGAGCGATCACCAGCACGGTGAGGAGCAGGAAGGCCGTGATACCGATCCGTCCGATCGCGACGGTCAAGCTGAGGGGCTCGAGCCCCGGTGCCACGTTGATGACTTTGCGCCAGATCAGCGGGCCCAGCACTACAAGGAGCGCAAAGGCCAGCATCGCGAAGGCGCCGCAGACGACGTAACCGATAGATTCGAGACGCGTCAGCCACCAGGGCCGCACCTCGCGCAGGCCGTAGGCGCGATTCAACCCGACGCGCAGGCTCTCCACACCCGAGGATGAGAAGTACAGCGCCAAAAGCGCGCCGAGAGTGAGCACGCCGCCGCGTTGCTCGGTCAGCACCCGGTGCACCTCGTTGACGATGGGTTTGGCCACCTCGCGCGGCCAGGCATCGAAGATGAGGACGCTGGCTTCGTCGGCGAGCGATTTCGTCCCGAACAGGCCGGCCAAGGCTGCGAGCAGGATCAGAAACGGAAACAGCGCGGTCAGACTCGAGAGAGCGATGTGGCTGGCGATGGCCCAGCCGTCATGGGCGACGAAGCGCAGGGCGGCGACGCCTGCGATCTCGAAAGGCTTGCGGAGACGTCTCACGGGGCGGGGGGTCGTCCTCGAACGGGGCAGGCGGGTAGGCGTGTCTTCTAAACGCAACGCAGCCTGTTCGCGCAACGTACCGTGCGTGACCCAGCGCCGTACCCGCTTGAATTCGACGCGGCCGTGTGATGCGTGGCTGCCATCATGCCCGCTCCCGCTCCGTTCCTCGTTCCCGCCCTTTTCGTTTTGATCTGGGCGACGGGCTTCGTCGCGGCCCGCTTCGTGGCTCCCCATGCCGAGGCCTTCACCTTCGTGGCAATCCGCGTGGTCGCAGTCGCGCTCGTGCTGGGGGGCCTCGCTCTCGTGCTCCGCGCACGCTGGCCGCGTGGCCGAGCCGGCTGGCTCCATGCCGCGTTTGCGGGCGTGTTGATGCAGGGGATCTACGTCATCGGCGTGTTCTGGTCGGTGCAGCATGGTTTGCCGGCGGGCATCGCCGCCCTGGTCGGCAGCTTTCAGCCCCTGTTGACTGCGACCCTGGCGGGGCCCGCCCTCGGAGAGACCGTGAGCCGGCGACGTTGGTTCGGCATCGCGACCGGTTTCGCCGGTGCGCTCTTCGTCCTGTTGCCGAAGATCGGCGCATCGGATTCGGCCGGCATCCCGGTCGCGGCTCTGGCTGCCTGCCTCTTCGCGATGGCGGCGATGACGGGTGGCACCCTCTTGCAGAAGCGATACGGGGCCGGAGGGGACCTCCTCAGCAACGCCGCCATTCAGTTCGTGGGAGCCGCTCTCCTTGCCGTACCGGTCGCCCTCATCTTCGGCACCGGTGGCTTCGATGCGTCCACCTCCCTGTGGCTCGGCCTCGCTTGGTCGGTCCTCGTCAACTCCGTCGGAGGTATCCTGCTGCTGCTCTTGCTGATCCGTCGCGGCGCGGTGGCGGGGGTCGCCGCGCTGCTGTTCCTCGTCCCGCCAGTCTCAGCGGCGATGGCCTACGCACTGTTCGGCGAGGCACTTGCGCCGATCCAGATGGGCGGCATGGTCATCGCCACTCTGGGCGTGGCGCTCGCCAGCCAGGGGTGATCGACGGGTTCGGAGATCGACTTTTTCTTTGAGAAACATCTCAATAAAATTCATCATCCCTCGAATAGCAAAGAGAAATCACGGCTTTTCGGCTTGGCGCATAATGAATTCAGGCGGGATAGTGCCGCAGTGCGGCGAGACGCCTCTACAGGCGCAGCAAACCTGCCTATAATGAACTACAAACCCCCATTCTTTTGCCAGCGAGCTTACCATGTCAGCCTCCCCCGTCGTCTCGACCGAACCGCAGGATCTCGTGACCCTGGCCCGTGATGCGGCCGAGGCCGCGAAGGGTCTTGTCGCCGAGGCCACGCGGCGCGTGCGCGCCACGATCCTGTCGGACGAGGGCAAGATCTCGGCCGAGAAGATGGAGATGCAGCAGCACGCCACGCATGGCCTCGCCTGGATCGCAACCTACGCCGAGGGCGTGCGGGAGCTCGGGGCCTACGGCCAGCGCCTCACGGACAGCGGGGAGTTCGGCGAGACCGAGAGCCTCCTGGTCCGGATCGGCCTCGGCGAGTACCTCGATCAAATGTTCTCCGGTATCCCGATGAGCCAGGGCGAGATGGTGCGACCCACCGGCTCCCTGGGCCTGGGCGCGCGCGAGGTCGCCAAGTTCCGTACCGAGGCGGTGGAGACCCTGATCGCCGAAGGCAACACCCCCGAGAACCGCGCCGCCCTCGTGGCCCGCATCCGCGACAATGGCGGCGCGGCCACCATCGGCAAGTCCGGCCTCGACGAGGACATGGAAGCGATCCGCTCCGAAATGCGCCGCTTCGGCCTTGCCGAGGTCGTGCCACATGCTCACGAGTGGCACAGCCAGAACGCCTACATCCCGATGGAGATCGTCACCAAGATGGCCGAACTCGGCGTCTTCGGCCTGACGATTCCCGAGGAGTACGGCGGCATGGGCCTGCCGAAGATCTCGATGTGCGTGGTCTCCGAGGAATTGTCGCGCGCCTATATCGGTGTCGGTTCCCTCGGAACCCGTTCGGAGATCGCCGCCGAGCTGATCCTGTGCGGCGGCACCGAGGAGCAGAAGCACCGCTTCCTGCCCGGCATCGCTTCGGGCGACACCCTGCCCACCGCCGTGTTCACCGAGCCGAACACCGGCTCCGATCTCGCGAGCCTGCGCACCAAGGCCGTCAGGGACGGCGATGTCTGGAAGATCTCGGGCAACAAGACCTGGATCACGCACCCCGTGCGCGCCGACATCATGACCTGCCTCGTGCGCACCAAGCCGGAGGAGAAGGGCCACAAGGGCCTGTCGCTCCTCATCGCCGAGAAGCCGCGCGGCACCGATGCCGAGCCGTTCCCGGTCCAGGGGCTGTCCGGCGGCGAGATCCACGTGCTCGGCTACCGCGGCATGAAGGAATACGAGCTCGCCTTCGACAACTTCGAGGTCCCGGCTGCCAACCTGCTCGGCGAGGTCGAGGGCAAGGGCTTCGCCCAGCTGATGCAGACCTTCGAATCGGCGCGTATCCAGACGGCAGCCCGCGCCATCGGCGTGGCGCAGAACGCCCTCGACCTCGGCCTGCGCTACGCCGAGGAGCGGGTGCAGTTCGGCAAGGCCCTGATCAACTTCCCCCGCGTGGCCGACAAGATCGCCATGATGGCGGTGGAGATCAACATCGCCCGGCAGCTGACCTACTTCTCGGCCCGGGAGAAGGACGAGGGCAAGCGCTGCGACCTCGAGGCCGGCATGGCCAAGCTCCTGGGCGCCCGTGTCGCCTGGGCGGCGGCCGACAATGCCCTGCAGATTCATGGTGGTAACGGCTTCGCGCTGGAATACGCGGTGAGCCGCGTGCTCTGCGACGCCCGCATCCTGTCGATCTTCGAGGGGGCCGCCGAGATCCAGGCCCAGGTCATCGCGCGCCGCCTGCTCGAAGCCGCCTGAGCCGCGAGGACCGGCACCGCGTTGCGAGGCCGATGACGCGAGACCGCCGGGGCGATCCGATCGCCCCGGCGGTCTGGTATTCAAACAGGGTGTCGTCGAGGTCGCGCTACTTCGTGATCTTGACCGACACGGGGTCGCTCGACGGGAAGGTCTCCTCCAGGGCCTCGTCGAGGCGCTCGTCGAGTTCGCCCTTCTGATTCTCGGGACGGTTCCTGTCGGATCCTTTCGGGGCTGCCTGGCCCGTGGTGGAGATGATGTCGGTCTCCGGCGTCTTCTGGTGATCGGCCATCCTGGGCACTCCTTCGGTTCGTAGGTCCGCGCCTGCGTCGGCACATCGTCCGGGACAACGCCGCGGGCGCGTCCGGTTTCCATGGACGCGCCGGGATCCGCCCTCAGGGGGCTGCCGGGATCTGCGTCCGGGTCGTGGCCCGGTCGGGGCGGGCGGGCGCCGTCCGGGCCTCCCGCAGGACGAAGTCGTAGACCTGCATCAGGCGGTCGAGATGCGCATCCGACGTCAGGGGTGAGGCCCAGTAGCGTTCGTAGGCCGCCCGGCTCATGCGCTCGGCGAGCGCATCGTCGGAGAGCCGGACGAGGTGCGCCGCGAGGGAATCCGGGTCGCCCGAGCGGAACCAGAAGCCGGTCTCGCCATCCTCCACCGCCTCCCGGCCGGCGCAGGCATCGCTGACGATCACGGGCGCGCCGCAGGCGAGGGCCTCGTACACCGTGAGGGGCTGGCCCTCGTACCAGACGCTGGGAAAGACCAGGGCTCGGGCCCGTCGCATCAGGGCCTGGACGCCGGCCTCGTCGCGCCAGCCCAGCATCACCGCCTCCGGATACCGGGCCGAGAGATCGGCGCGGGCCGGCCCGTCCCCGACGAAGACCGGCCGGATTCCGGCGCGGCGGGCCGCCTCGGCGAAGATCGGCGCGCCCTTCTCGGTGGAGATGCGCCCGACGAACAGGAATTCGCCCGGCGGCCCCGAGCGGAGAGGGGCCTTGTCCACCGCGATGGGGTTGTCGACCCGGTGGAAGCGGGTCGCGCTCGGAAGATGCGGGGCGACCACCCGTTCCTGCAGGGCGCTGAGCGTGACGACGTGCGGGAACAGCGCCTTGAGGCCGGCCACATGCTCGAGGCCGAGGTGGCGCACCACCCGCAGCAGCTTGCGCGGGTAGCTGCGGGCATCGCAGTTCGTGCTCAGGCAGCCCAGGGACATCGGCGTGCGGTGGCAGATCCGGGCGGCCGGATACTCGTAGAAGCCGCCATTCGGGCAGACGAGGAAGAACTCGTGCATCGTGTAGAGCAGCGCCAGACCGGACGCCGCGAGGCTGCGCCCGATCGAGGGCGAGAGCGCCTTGGCGAAGGCATGGACGTGGACGACGGTGTCGCGCGGGTCGAGGCCCTGCAACGCCGTGGCCAGGCGCCGGGCGGCCGGACGGTTCCAGATCGCCTGGGCGGCGAAGGCGAGCTTGTTCGTCGTCGTGCCGATATCGTCCTGACCGAGGCAGACCACGCGGATTCCGGCCGCCTCCAGGCGCGGATCGGCGGGACCGACCGCGGCGAACACCGTGACGCTGTGGCCCCGCGCGCGCAGGCCGAGCGCGGAATCCAGGGCCACCTTGGCCTGTCCGCCATTGATGAAGGCATGGTCCACGACGAGGACGAGGTGCATGGTGGACAGTCCCGGCCAACGACAAGGTCTTCGCCGATCTTTACCGAACGTACGTTGATCGCCGGTAAATCCGATCTCTTGCGGTGGTCGTCGGACGACCCGCTTCGAATTCCTCGGGCCTCGACACAGTCTCGGACCTCACATGCAGATCGTCGTGTTGGCGGAGTTCGCGGTGGCGAGCGGCGGCGCCGAGAAGGTGGCCGTCGAATCGGCACGCGGCCTCGCCGAGGCCGGACTCGACGTGACCTACATCCAGGCCATCGACGGTCCGGTGGATGCCCTGCTGGCGCATCCCCGCATCCGTCGAATCGGCCTCGGCAACACCGACATCTGGCAGCGTCCGACGCATCGCGCCGCGCTCACCGGGCTCTGGGACGCGGAGGCCGCGGCCCGTCTCGGAGCCGCCCTCGACGCGTTGCCGGTGCGGCCGGACCTGATTCATCTCCATCAATGGACGCGCAGCCTGTCGCCGAGCGTCTTCCCGGCCCTGTTCGCGCGCAACCTGCCCGTCGTCACGACCCTGCACGACTACTTTCTCGCCTGCCCGAACGGCGTCTATTATCGCTTCGATCAGGCAGAACCCTGCGCGCTGAAGCCGCTCTCGGCCGCCTGCATCGCAGCGCCCTGCGACGGCCGGAGCCGGCTCCACAAGCTGGTCCGCGTCGGACGCTCGGTCTCCCTGCGCGCCGCCCTGAAGCGCCGGCGTCTCGACGTCATTCACGTCTGCGACGCGAGCGTGGCGCGCATGGGGGCGCTCCTGGAGGGCCTTTCGGTCACCCATCACCGGGTCGACAACCCGGTGGGCGTCACGAAGCAGGGGCCGGCCGATCCGGCCCGGGGCGATGCCCTGGCCTATGTCGGCCGCCTGACCCGCGAGAAGGGCGTCGACCTCGTCGCGGACGCCGCCCAGGCCGCCGGGCTTCCGGCCCTGTTCGTCGGCACCGGTCCCCTGGAGAACGAACTGCGTGGGCGCCCCGGGGTCGAACTCGTCGGCTGGCAGACGCCGGAGGCGGTCTGGGCGCTGCTGCGCCGCCGGGCCCGGGCGATCGCTGCGCCGTCACGCTGGTACGAGACCGGGCCGCTGACGGTCTACGAATCCCTGGCCCACGGCATCCCGGTCCTGGCCTCGAACCGCTCCGGCGCTTCCGAGAAAGTCCTCGATGGGGTGAACGGTTATTCCGTTTCTCCGGAGCCTGAGGCCTGGGCGCGGGCTGCCGCCACGCTCCACGACGACGCCCTTACGGCCCGTCTCGGCGCCGCCGCGCATGCCCGCTACTGGGCGAGCCCGATGACGCTCGGGGCTCACAGCGATGCGCTGATCGCGGTCTACGAGCGCATCCTCGCGACGCGGGCCGTCGCGCCGGAGCACGCGCGGGCCATCGCCCCGGCGGCTTGAAGACGGCGCCGAAACTTGGCAAAATTCTGCAACTTTCGAGATCCGTGATCTTGACGCAGATGTTGCACCGCAACATAAGTCTCTCGCACTGCATTGAATGAGTCGATGCACAGTGGAGAGAAGCCAGATGAACGGTCAGACCTTCGAGATCCCCGCCGAGATGCGCGCTTTCGCCGAGAAGGGCGTCGATCAGGCCCGTACGGCCGTGAGCAGCTTCATCGGAACGGCCGTCAAGACGGCCGAGCAGATGCAGACCACGTCGAAGTCGGTGCAGGAATCCTTGCAGACCGTCGTCGCGAAGGGTCTCGACCAGGTTCAGGAGAACGCCGCCGCGACGTTCGACTTCGCGCAGAAGCTGGTCCGGACCCGCGACGTCCGCGAGGCGATGGCGTTGCAGGCCGAATTCATCCGCAGCCAGATCGCCAACCTGCAGGCGCAGGCCAAGGATCTGGGCGCCGTGGCCCAGAACACCCTTCGCCCCTCGGCCTGAGCCCGGCCTCGGACTCGCGACCCGCGGACGTCGCCGTCCGCATCGTTGGGATTCGCGGACGTCGCCGTCCGCATCGCGGGAATCCGCGGACGTCGCCGTCCGCATCACGGGAATCCGCGGACGTCGCCGTCCGCATCACGGGGCGCCGGCCGTGTGCGCGGCGCCCCGCAGACATCCCGCCGATTCGGGCTATTCTTCCCCTGACGTCGTTCGTCCCCCGAAGCGGCAAGGAGACACAAAGCCATGGCCAGACGGCGCAGAACGCCCTCCAAAGCTCAGGACCGAGCCGGAACGCTGCCGCAGACCGCGGCCAGCCAGGAAGATGGGCCGATGAACACCGACATCGCACAGGCTGTCGCGGTTGGTGATCCGAAGGAGTCATCGGGACCGGAATCCTCGGGACAGGAATCCTCGGGACAGGAATCCTCGGGACAGGAATCCTCGGGACAGGACTTCTCGCAGACGGAATCCCCGGGATCGGAACACGGGCGGAACGTCCATGACGCGCTCCTCGAAGGTGTGTCCCCGGGCGCGCTGGCGACGGCGAGCGACAGCGATGGCGAGCCATCCCCCGTCGTGACCGCGTCCGCTCCGGCCGCGACCGAGACCCCGGACCGCGTCGCGGATCTCACCGTGGTCCCGGAGGAGACGGCGGCACCGGCCGCGGGCGTGCGGGAAACGCTCGAGGCCGCGACCGACGCCGTCGAGACCGTCGTTCGGACCCTGCCCGCGACCATGGCCGAGCCCCTGCCGGCGGCGATGTCCGCCCGCGAAGGCTCCCCGGCTTCGTTCGGCACGAGCGCCGAACGCGCCCTGTCGCCACGGATCTCCGAAGGGCGGATCTCCGGGGTGCGGATCTCCGGGGTGCTGGGCGAACTCGGTGAGGTGAACACCACCGTGCTCAGCTACCTGCGCGGCGAGGGCGCTGCGGCTCTGGCCCACTGGCAGGCCCTCTCGGGGGCCAAGAATCCGGCCGATGCCATCCGCCTCCAGGTCAGCGAGATGCAGCGCGCGGCCGACGCGTCGCTCAGCTGCTTCGCGGCCCTCGCCAGGCGCGCCAGCCGGTTCACCGGCACGATCGGCCGGCGCTGACACATCCGGTGCCGGCGCCCCTCGCGCCGGCGGCCCGACCCGTCTAGATATCCCGGAATCCGTCGCGGCGCCGTCCCAGACCGGGGCAGGGCGCCGCGCCCTCGTTCCGGGAGTTTCCATGCCGCGCACGTCCCTCATGCCGCGCACCCTCCTTCTGCTCGTCCCGCTGCTGACCGCGACGCTCGCCGCCGCGCCTGCCACGGCGCAGATGATGAAGTCGCCGGCTGCCCCCGAGCCAGGCACGCCCGACAAGGTCGTCCCCCTCGCCAAGGGCCAGGTGCAGCTCTCCTTCGCCCCCGTGGTGAAGCGGGCCGCCCCCTCCGTGGTGAACGTCTACGCCTCGCACGTGGACACGCGGGGCCAGAGCCGCAGCGCCATGGACGAGTTCATGCGGCGCTTCTTCGGCGACAATGGCGGGGGCCGCGGGCGCGGCGGCGCGCCGGGCGAACGCGCCCAGAAATCCCTCGGCTCCGGGGTGATCGTCGATGAATCCGGCCTCGTCATCACCAACAACCACGTCATCGAGAACATGAACGAGGTGCGCATCGCGCTCGCCGACCGGCGCGAGTTCGAGGCCACCATCGTGCTGCGCGACCCCCGCACCGATCTCGCCGTGGTCAAGATCAAGAGCCCGTCCGGCGGGCTGATCCCGATGGCCTTCGGCGATTCCGAGTCCCTCGAGGTCGGCGACTTCGTGATGGCGATCGGCAATCCGTTCGGGGTCGGCCAGACGGTGACGCAGGGCATCGTCTCGGCGCTGGCGCGCACGCAGGTCGGCTCCTCCGACTATCAGTTCTTCATCCAGACCGATGCGGCCATCAATCCGGGCAATTCCGGTGGTGCCCTGGTCAACCTCCAGGGCCAGCTGGTCGGGATCAACACCGCGATCTACTCGCAATCGGGCGGCAGCCACGGCATCGGCTTCGCCATTCCCGCCAGCATGGTCCGCGCCGTGGTGGAGACCGCCAAGGGTGGAGCCACCGCCGTGCGGCGCCCCTGGCTCGGCGCGCGCGTGCAGAGCGTGACGCCCGATATCGCCGAGAGCATGGGCCTCGATCATCCCACCGGCGTGCTGGTGGCCAGCCTCCAGGCCAAGAGCCCGGCGGAGGAGGCCGGCCTCAAGCGCGGCGACCTCATCCTCACGGTGGACGGCAAGAGCGTCGACGATCCGGAAGCCTTCGGCTACCGCTTCGCCCTGAAGGGGCTCAGCGGCCAAACCCAGTTCGGCATCCTGCGCGGCACCGGACGCTCCAGCGTCTCGGTGAAGCTCAGCCCCGCGCCGGAGACGCGTCCGCGCGAGACCCTCAAGGTGCGGACCCGCTCGCCCTTCCTGGGCGCCACCCTGATGAACACGTCACCCGCCGTGGCGGAGGAGCTGCAGGCCGATTTCCCCGCGGACGGCGTCGCGGTCGCCAGCGTCGACGAGGGCTCGATCGCCGCGCGGGCCGGCCTGCAGAAGGGCGACATGATCGTGGCCATCAACGGCATGCCCGTCGCCACCACGAAGGACCTCGAGCGGATCACCCGCAACAGCCTCAACATGTGGGAGGTTTCGATCAACCGCGGCGGCGAGGTCATGACCTCGATGTTCGGGGGCTAGCACGTTCGAAGCGCGCCGCCTCACGCCAGCCGCTTGCCTCGGCGAGCGCAAGACGCTAACTACAACCTAAAGTTGAGATCGGTGCGTCGCTTCTCGGACGCCGGATGCCGGAGATGGGCGTGTCACTCAGGCTGCCCTCGAACGTCACGGCGGAACGCGCCGCTCATATCCTCCACGGGGACACGAACGGGGGCGGCCACTCGCCGCGAACCGGACATCCCGGAAAGTCGCACTTTCCAGGATCATGGTCGGATCAGACGATCCTTGATAAGATCTCCGAGATCGCGCTGGATCCGACGCTTCCCAAGCGGCCGAGTTACCAGGGCCGCCTGATTGTCGAAGGGGTGCGATCGGGTGTTCGGGTCAGGGTGGTCGTCGACCGGAACGGCCGGGTCATCACGGGATTTCCTCTCTAGACAGGTTGGTGCTCCGTCATGAGCGACGCCCTTCAGCCAAAAGCCGCGATTCTCGCCGGGATCCTCCAGGCCATCGAGAGCGAACTGGGCGACCACGATGCGACGGACATCCGCTCGTTCATCGCGGCGGGCGAGCTCGGTCTGGCGGCTGATACGCTCTTCTCGGCGATCGCCGCGCACGACATCAGGCTCGACGAGACGGTGATCGCGCAACTCGCCGCCGTGGAAGACCTCTACAACACCTTCGGCGACCTCGATCCCGAAGTGTCCGGGGAGGTGCTGCGGCACGAGCAACGGCCATCGTCCCTTCGCCTGTAGTCGACCCTCATCCGAAGTCCGTTTCCAGCGGGTGTTTCGGACGAAGGCGGAGCACCGCGCAGCGACATGCGCCGGATCGTTGGTGACAGGTGCGAAGGCTCGGTTGCTAAGCGGCGTCACCCGCGTCTTTGATGCGCCGATGTCCGATCTGTTCGCCTCGGCCGGCTTGGCAAACGCCGCCCCCCGCCCCCTCGCCGATGCCCTGCGTCCGAAAACCCTGGCGGAGGTCGTCGGGCAGGAGCACCTGACCGGGCCCGACGGGGCCCTGACCCGGCTCCTCAACGCCCGCTCCTTCGGCTCGCTGGTGTTCTGGGGGCCCCCGGGCACCGGCAAGACCACCGTGGCGCGGCTGCTGGCGCACGAGACCGACCTGCATTTCGAGCAGATCTCGGCGATCTTCTCGGGCATCGCCGAACTCCGGAAGGTGTTCGACGCGGCGCGCGGGCGCCGGGCCATGGGGCGGGGCACCCTGCTCTTCGTCGACGAGATCCACCGCTTCAACCGGGCGCAGCTCGACGCCTTCCTGCCCGTGATGGAGGACGGCACGGTGACGCTGGTCGGCGCCACCACGGAGAACCCCTCCTTCGAGCTGAACGCCGCACTCCTGTCGCGCGCCCGCGTCCTCCTGTTCCGCGCGCTCGACGACGCGGCCATCGCCAAGCTGCTGCTGCGGGCGGAGGCCCTGACCGGGCAACCGCTTCCCCTCGACGCGGAGGCGCGGGGCGTTCTGGTCCGCATGGCCGACGGGGACGGGCGCGCCGCGCTGACCCTGGCCGAGGAGGTCTGGCGCTCGGCCAAGCCCGGCGAGATCTTCGATGCCGAACAGCTGCAGGCGATCATCCAGCGGCGGGCGCCGATCTACGACAAGTCCCATGAGGGGCACTACAACCTCATCAGCGCCCTGCATAAGACGGTGCGCGGCTCCGACCCGGACGCGGCGCTCTACTATCTCTGCCGGATGCTCGATGGCGGCGAGGACCGCCTGTTCATCGCCCGCCGCCTCGTGCGCATGGCGGTGGAGGATATCGGGCTGGCCGACCCGCAGGCCCTGGTGGTGGCGACCGCCGCCAAGGACGCCTTCGACTTCCTCGGCTCGCCGGAGGGGGAACTGGCGCTCGCCCAGGTGACGGTCTACCTCGCCTGCGCCCCGAAATCGAACGCGGTCTACAACGCCTACAAGGCCGCGACGCGGATCGCGAAGGAACACGGCTCGCTGCCGCCGCCCCGCACCATCCTCAACGGCTCGACGAAGCTGATGCGGAAGATCGGCTATGGCGAGGGCTATCGCTACGATCACGACGAGCCCGACGCCTTCTCGGGCCAGGATTACTGGCCGGAGAAGCTCGGGCGCCAGCGTGTCTACGCGCCCACGGATCGCGGCATGGAGCAGCGCTACACCGAGCGGCTGGCCCATTGGGAGGCCTTGCGCCGGCAGCGACGCACCGACGAGGCCTGACCCTCCCGTCCCGCCCGCCGAAGGTCCGCGAACCCCGCGCGCCGGCGGCGGGAGCCTAGTCGTCCGCGCCGAGGCGGAGATGAAAGCCGTCCCGGATGGCGCTCGGGACCGGTCCGGTGAACTCCGCCGCCTCGCCCAGGCGCAGGGCGAAGGCCGTCTCGTTGGTCAGGATCGGCGTCGCGGCGACGGGCGGCATCGCCTGCGCCAGACAGGTGCCGAGGCCGATGGCCGCGGCGACCTGCGCGCCGATCCAGGGAAGGAGCTTGCGGAGGAGGGGATTGGGCTGCGACCCGGTGGTGGTTGCGTCCAAATTCGCCAGCGGCGTATCCAAGACCAAGGTCGCCCCGGGGACCGCGCCGTTCGGCGCCAGCGGGAATTCGCTGAAGTCGAACACAGCGGAGTCGTGGCTCTGCGGAAAGGGCAAGGTATCCATATCGCTCAGACTGGATCGATTCCGCTAACATCGTCTTAACTGCTTCGACCCGCGGCGAATCTGCACCGGCACGCAGGAAAGCAAATCTCGCGAGGGACAAGTCTTGCGAGGACCAAGTCTTGCGCGGTGTGCGCTACCCAGCGCCGGCCGGGCCTCGGGACGAGGCGATCGCGCGCGCCGGCCTTGCAACCTGGGGGCCGCCATGGTGGGATTCGCGCCGCGGGCCGTCCGGCGCGTGACGCCCCAGACCCGTTTTCCCGCGGCCGGCCGGCACCGTGTCGTGCCCACGCCTCGCTCCGACAGGACCCTCCGAGTCAGCATGCAGGCCTACGCGATCCTCTCCGCCCGCTTCGCGCGCCTCGGCGCCCTCGGTGACGCCGCAGGGCTTCTCCACTGGGACCGCCAGACGCTGATGCCCGCCGGGGCGGCCGACATGCGGGCCGAGCAGCTCGCGCACCTCGCGGTCATCGGCCACGAGATCCTGACGGCCGCCGAGACCGGCGACCTGATCGCCCGGTCCCTGGACGACGCCGCGAGCCTCGGGCCGTGGGAACGGGCGAACCTGCGTGAGATGCGCCGGGCCTATCTCCACGCCGCCGCGGTCCCGGCCGATCTCGTCGCCGCGAGCTCGAAGGCGTCCTCGCACTCGGGCATGATCTGGCGCGAGGCGCGGGCGCGCGCCGATTTCGCGATGCTGGCGCCGGCATTGGGCGAGACCCTGCGGCTGCAGCGGGAGGTCGGCGTGGCGAAGGGCTCCGCCCTCGGCCTCGATCCGTACGACGCCCTTCTCGACGGCTACGATCCCGGGATGCGCCGCGGGACGATCGACCCGCTGTTCGCCCAGCTGCGCGCCGCGTTGCCGGACCTGATCGCGGCGGCCCACGCGCGCCAGGCGCGGGAGCCGGCCCCGCTGCCGCTGACCGGCCCATTTCCGGTGGCGGGTCAGAAGGCGGTCGGCGAACGGCTGATGCGCGCCGTCGGCTTCGATTTCGAGCGGGGCAGGCTCGATGTCAGCCTTCACCCCTTCTGCGGCGGCGCCACGGACGATGTGCGGATCACCACCCGCTACGATGACGCCGATGCCACCAGCGCCCTGATGGGCGTGCTGCACGAGACCGGCCACGCCCTCTACGAACAGGGCCTGCCCGCCGCGTGGCATCACCAGCCGGTGGGGACGGCCCGCGGCATGACCCTGCATGAGAGCCAGTCGCTGCTGGTGGAGATGCAGGCATGCCGCTCGGAGGCGTTCTGCGCCTATCTCGCGCCGATCCTGGCGGAGGCCTTCGGCCGGGAAGGCCCCGCCTGGAGCGCCCGGAACCTGTACCGGTGCTACACGCGGGTGGCGCCGGGCTTCATCCGGGTGGATGCGGACGAGGTCACCTATCCGGCCCACATCCTCCTGCGCTACGCCCTCGAGACCGCGATGATCGCGGGCGATCTCGCCGTCTCCGACCTGCCCGGCGCCTTCAACGACGGCCTGCACGATCTCCTCGGCCTCACCGTCCCCGACGACCGGCAGGGCTGCCTCCAGGACATCCACTGGCCGAGCGGAAGCTTCGGCTACTTCCCGACCTACACCCTCGGCGCGATGGCGGCGGCGCAGCTGTTCCGCGCGGCGCGGGAACAGGTGCCGAGCGTCCCGGCCGATCTGACCCGCGGCGATTTCACGGCCCTGCGCGGTTGGCTGCGCGACGCCGTCCACGCCCGCGGCTCCCTGCTCGAGACCGATGACCTGCTCACCGCCGCCACCGGCAAACCCCTCGGCGCGCAAGACTTCATGGATCACCTGCGGCTCCGGTATCTCGGCGAGGGGGCGGTCTGAGGATCCGCACCGCCGCTGCGGGCTGCCCGAACGCGTGGCGATCTCGCGTGGGGTCGACAAGTCGGGCGGTCCAAGAGTCAGGCGGTCGAAAAGTCGCGCGGTCCAACCGTTGCAGCGCGGCGCGATCCGCCCCGGCCCGGGGCTCCGCGCGTGCAGGATGGTGGACCGGAAGCGGGTCAGCCTGTAGGCCGACGGCCCCTTACCTCAGCGGACCTGATGTCCGGAGATCCTCATGGCGGCCTGCGGCCTCGATTTCGGCACCTCGAACACCACCCTTGGCCTCGTCACCGGACAGCGCCCGCAGCTCGTGCCCCTGGAGGGGCGCCACGTCACGATCCCCAGCGCGATCTTCTTCCCACCGGGGCAGGCGCCCTTCGTCGGTCGCGCCGCCATGGCCGAGTACCTCGAGGGCACGCCGGGCCGGTTGATGCGGAGCCTCAAGTCGGTGCTGGGCTCGTCCCTCCTGGAGGAGACGACCCCGGTCGGGCGCGAGCGCATCAAGTTCCGCGACGTCATCGCGCGCTACCTCGCAGCCGTAAAGACGCGGGCGGAGGCTGAGGCGGGCCGCGCCCTCGACACGGTCGTCCACGGCCGGCCGGTTCACTTCGTCGACGGTGATCCGGAGGGCGATGCCCGCGCCGAGGACGCCCTTCGCGCGATCGCCACCGGCATCGGCTTCCGCCACGTCTCGTTCCAGTTCGAGCCGATCGCGGCCGCCCTCGATTACGAGCAGCAGGTCCGCGCGGAGGAGATCGCCCTCATCGCGGATATCGGCGGTGGCACCTCGGACTTCTCCATCGTGCGCCTCTCGCCGGAGCGTCATGCGCGGCCCGATCGCAGCGGCGATATCCTGGCCAACGATGGGGTGCGCATCGGCGGGACCGACTTCGACCGTCGGTTGAGCCTCGGCACGGTGATGCCGCTGCTCGGCCTCGGCAGCCCGATGACGCGGGGCGATATCGACGTCCCCACGGGCTATTTCCACGACCTCGCCACCTGGTCGAGCATCAACCGGCTCTACAATGCCAAGACCCTGCGCGAGATCGAGGAGGTTCGCCGCGACGCGCAGCGTCCCGACCTGCTGGCGCGGCTGCACACCGTCGTCGAAGCCGAGCGCGGGCATTCCCTGGCGATGGAGGTGGAAGGCGCCAAGATCGCGACCTCGGAAGCGGGCCAGGGCCGGATCGACCTGGACTGGGTCGAGGCGGGCCTCGAGGCCGAGATCGACCGGCAGGGCCTCATGGTCCAGACGGACGCGCTCGCGCGACGGATCGCCGAGCGGATCGAAAGGTGCCTCGCGCAGGCCGGCCTGACGGCCGACCGGATCGACGCCCTGTTCCTCACCGGGGGCTCCACCGGCCTGCCGCATGTCCGCGCCGCCCTGACCGCCGGCGTCCCGAACGCCCGGGTGGTCGATGGCGACACCTTCGGCTCCGTGGGCACCGGGCTGACCCTCGAAGCGGCGCGACGCGCAGCCTGACGCCGCCGGGAAGGCCCGAAACATCGGCGCGAACGGGCGACACGCGCCGTGCGCCCTTTGTGGTGGCGCCGTCGGGTGTTACGAGCACGCCATGACCACACGACCACCTTCACGCGGCGGCTCCGGGCGCAAGGGAGCCGGCAAAGGCCCGGGCGCCGGCAAAGGTACCGGCCCGGGCGCCGGCACCGGACGCGGCGCTGCTCCTGGCCGCCCCGGCCGGCCCGGCAAGCCGGGCGCCTTCAAGCGGCCGGACCGCGAGCGCACAGGGCCGCGCACCAGCGCCCTCGATGCCGCCCAGCGGGCAGCACAGGCCCGCGGAGATGCCGCGGCCAAGCATGCGCCCTGGCGCCCCGGTCAGGAGGCCCGGGACCGCGAGACCGGGTCCCCTGACGGCTTTGAACGTGACGGCTTCGCGCAGGACCACTTCGAGAAACCTGACGAAGCCCCCCGGCGTGCGCCGCGCACCCGCGCCGAGCGGCCGGCACCGGCCGGTGGCGCGCCGGCGCGTCGCCCGGGCGCGGCCCCGCGCGCGACCACGCCGGTGCCGGAGGGACCGACCCGGCGCGAGCAGCGCGCGGCCGCCTCCGCCACCCTGGCCTCCGGCGTCCAGACCCTCACGGTGGAGGAGGACGAGGCCGGGATGCGGATCGACCGCTTCCTCACCACGCGTTTTCCCCAGCTTCCCTTCACCCGCGTCCAGAGCATCGTGCGCAAGGGCGAACTCCGCGTCGACGGCAAGCGTGCCAAGCCCAACGATCGGCTCGAGCCGGGCATGAGCGTGCGCGTGCCGCCACTCAAGCTCGAGGCCCAGGGCGAGCGCCCCCGCTCGGCCGCGAAGGACGCCACCGACGCCGATTTCATCCGCTCGCTCATCCTCTACGAGGATGCCGAGATGATGATCCTGAACAAGCCCTTCGGCCTCGCGGTGCAGGGCGGCTCCGGCACCGTGCGCCACGTGGACGGTCTCCTGGAGGCGCTGACGGGCAAGGACGGCCAGAAGCCGCGCCTCGTACACCGCCTCGACAAGGACACCGCGGGCTGCCTCATCGTGGCCAAGACGCGGCTGGCCGCCGCGACGCTGGCCAAGAGCTTCCGGTCGCGCTCGGCCCGCAAGGTCTACTGGGCCCTGACGGCCGGCGTGCCGCGGGTGGCGCAGGGCCGGATCTCGACCTACCTCGCCAAGGAGGAGCCCACGGACGCGGATGCGCGCATGCGGGTCGCCAAGCACGGCGACGAGGGCGCCGCCCATGCCCTGACGTATTACGCCATGGTCGACAACGCGGCGCAGAAGCTGTCCTGGCTCTCCCTGAAGCCGGTGACCGGGCGCACCCACCAGTTGCGGGCCCACGCCGCCCATATCGGGCACCCCATCGTGGGCGACCCGAAATACTTCAGCATCGAGAACTGGGAGCTGCCCGGCGGCATTCAGAACCGGTTGCACCTGCTCGCCCGCAGAATCGTGATCCCGCACCCGCGCACGGGCCAGCCCGTGGACGTCACGGCCCCGCTTCCGCCGCATATGGCGCAGAGCTGGAACCTGCTCGGGTTCGACGCGTCCCGCTACGATCCCATCGTGGAGGCGCCGGAAGCCTGAGGCCCGCGCCCACCTCCGGGAGGTGCGGCACCTCGCCAGAGGACGAGGGGGAGGGCGGCCACGGTTGCACCTTGGCAAGCGCCCGCCATACCTTATCCTCCTGATCCATCCCGGCGGGCGCGTTGCCACCGGCCAAGGACCGTCGCGCCACGATGCATCGAGACACGATCCTGACGCCGGCGATCGGCTTCGCCCTCCTGGCACTCACGGCGATCGGCGCTGGCAGCACGCTCAGCACCGCCGCGACCGCACAGGCCACGCCGCCCGCCCAGACCAAGGCGCCGCCGTCGGCCCAGGCGCCGGCCTCGCCCCCGCCGCAGGCGACACCGCCGAATTCGGGACCGCAGCCGCCCTCGGCGCCCGCCGCCCAGCCCCAAGGGTCAGGCGCGCAGGGCCAAGGGTCGGGCGCGCAGGGCCAGGGCTCGCGACCGGCGGGCGCCAGCCAGGCCGTGGGGACGGCCGGTGGCCGTGGCGCGGCACAGGTCGGCCGGCCCCGGCGGCGATCCTACGCAGCCTGCAACCGCATCTCGCACACGCGCGGTCTGCGCGGCGGGGCCCGGCGTCGGTTCCTCGTCCGGTGCAAGCTCGGCTATGATCGCCCCCGAAACGGTCAGCCCCAGAGCACCCGACAGCCGTGAGGAAGGCCGCTCACCGCACGAGTCCGAACCCGTGAAGCTCATCGTCTTCGACGTCGACGGAACCCTCGTCGACAGCCAGCACCTCATCGTGGCCGCGCAGGGCGTGGCCTTCGCCGAGCATGGCCTGACGGCGCCGAGCCGGATGGAATCGCTCTCGGTGGTCGGCCTGTCCCTGCCGCAGGCCTTCCGCCGCCTGGTCGGGGACGACGGCCCGATCGAGGGCCTGTCCGAGAGCTACAAGCGCGCCTTCAACATCCTGCGCCTCGACCCGAGCTTCGAGGAGCCGCTGTTTCCCGGCATGGAAGCGCTGCTCACGCGCCTGCATGCGCGCGACGACGTGCAACTCGGGATCGCCACCGGCAAGGCGCGGCGCGGGGTCGATCGCCTGATCGAGACCCACGGCTGGGGGGGCTGGTTCGCCACGACCCAGAGCGCCGACGACGCGCCCTCCAAGCCCGATCCGGCCATGCTGCTCCAGGCGATGGCGGAGACCGGCATCTCGCCGGACGCCACCGTGATGATCGGCGACACCACCTACGACATGACGATGGCGATCAATGCCGGGGCCGCTGCCGTGGGCGTGGCCTGGGGCTACCATCCCGTCGGTGCGCTGTTCGGTGCCGGCGCCTCCATCGTCGTCGACACCGCGGAGGATCTCGGGGCCCTCTTCTCCGGCGATCCGCAGGCCGGGGCGGCGATTCGGGCCTGACCGGGCGCGAGACCCGCGACCCAAGGTGCGAAGCCCGAGACCCGGGACCCGAGATCCAAGGCGCGAGACGGAAGCGGAGAGGCGAGGCGTCTCGCAGCCCGCGCCGCGATGCCCTATCTGCAGGACCATGAGCGACGCTTCCAAACCCGATTGGCTCGGTGAGCCCGAGCCCCCCGCCCAGCCCGATCCGACCCGCGCGGCGCGCGGCCCGGGCAAGCCCGCCTTGCCCAAGCGGTTCTACGCGGAGGCCGGCCTCGCCCCGCATGGCGACGGCTTCCGGCTGACCCTCGACGGGCGCCCGGCGAACACGCCGGCGCGCAATCCCCTCGCCCTGCCGACGCGCGCCCTCGCGGAGGCCGTGGCCGCCGAGTGGGCGGCGCAGGTCGCGGTCATCGACCCCGCCACCATGCCCCTGACGCGGCTCGCCAACACCGCCATCGACGGGGTCGCGCCGCGCCGCGAGGCGGTCATCGACGACCTCTCGGCCTACGCGGGCACCGACCTGCTGGCGTATCGCGCCGGCGATCCCGAGCGCCTCGTGCGCGCCCAGGCCGAGGCCTGGGACCCGATCCTCGACTGGGCGCACCGGGATCTCGGCGCGCGCTTCATCCTGGGCGAGGGCGTGATGCACGTCACCCAGCCGGCCACCACCGTGGCGGCCCTGCGCCGGGCGATCGGCGAGACCGAAGGTCCTTTCCGGCTGGCCGCCCTCCACACGCTGACCACCCTGAGCGGATCGCTCGTCCTCGCCCTCGCGGTGTTGCGGGGTCAGGTCGGTCCGACCGATGCCTGGACGGCGGCCCATGTCGACGAGGCGTATCAGGCGAGCGTCTGGGGCCGTGACGCGGAAGCCGAGGCGCGCCACGCCGTTCGGCAAGCCGAGTTCGAGGCCGCGGCCCAGTTGGCCCAATTGAGCCGTTAAATCGATTTTCGCGGAAAGCGCCGCGTGCTAAGGCCGGTTCAAATCGCGACCGCCAAGGTTCGTGCGGAACGCGACGGGATCTCTCCAACCAGGGCTGGGCGCGCATGAAGGACATTCTCGAGAAGCTGGAAGAGCGGCGCGCCCAGGCCCGCCTCGGCGGCGGCGAGAACCGCGTCGTGGCCCAGCACAAGCGCGGCAAGCTGACCGCGCGCGAGCGCATCGAGCTCCTCCTCGACCACGGGTCGTTCGAGGAGTTCGACATGTTCGTGCAGCACCGCTCCACCGATTTCGGCATGGAGAAGCAGAAGATCCCCGGCGACGGCGTGGTCACGGGCTGGGGCACCATCAACGGCCGCACCGTCTTCCTGTTCTCCAAGGACTTCACGGTGTTCGGCGGCTCCCTGTCCGAGGCGCACGCGGCCAAGATCGTCAAGGTCCAGGACATGGCGCTGAAGATGCGCGCGCCGATCATCGGCATCTTCGATGCCGGCGGCGCCCGTATCCAGGAGGGTGTCGCGGCGCTCGGCGGTTACGGCGAGGTCTTCCGCCGCAACGTCGCCGCGTCGGGCGTCATCCCGCAGATCTCGGTCATCATGGGCCCCTGTGCGGGCGGCGACGTCTATTCGCCGGCCATGACCGACTTCATCTTCATGGTGCGCGACACGAGCTACATGTTCGTGACCGGCCCCGACGTGGTGAAGACGGTCACCAACGAAGTCGTGACCGCGGAAGAACTCGGCGGCGCCAAGGTGCACACGACCAAGTCCTCCATCGCCGACGGCTCGTTCGAGAACGACGTCGAGGCCCTGCTGCAGGTCCGCCGCCTGGTCGACTTCCTGCCCGCCAACAACATCGACGGCGTGCCGGAGATCGAGAGCTTCGACGATCCGCTGCGCCTCGACCTGAGCCTCGACACGCTGATCCCGGACAACCCGAACAAGCCCTACGACATGGGCGAGCTGATCCGGCGCGTGGCCGACGAGGGCGACGTCTTCGAGATCCAGGCGACCTACGCCCGCAACATCATGACGGGCTTCGGACGCATCGAAGGCCGGACCGTCGGCTTCGTGGCCAACCAGCCGATGGTTCTGGCCGGCGTGCTCGATTCGGACGCCTCCCGCAAGGCGGCCCGCTTCGTGCGCTTCTGCGACGCGTTCTCGATCCCGATCGTCACCTTCGTGGACGTGCCGGGCTTCCTGCCGGGCACCGCGCAGGAATACGGCGGCCTGATCAAGCACGGCGCCAAGCTGCTCTTCGCCTACTCCCAGGCCACCGTGCCCCTGGTGACCATCATCACCCGCAAGGCCTTCGGCGGGGCCTACGACGTGATGGCGTCCAAGCACGTGGGTGCCGACCTGAACTACGCCTGGCCGACCGCGCAGATCGCCGTGATGGGGGCCAAGGGCGCCGTGGAGATCATCTTCCGCAGCGAGATCGGCGATGCGCAGAAGATCGCCGAGCGCACCAGCGAGTACGAGGACCGCTTCCTCTCGCCGTTCGTGGCCGCCGAGCGGGGCTACATCGACGAGGTGATCATGCCGCACTCGACGCGCAAGCGCATCGCCCGGGCCCTCAGCATGCTGCGCACGAAGGAGATGGAGCAGCCCTGGAAGAAGCACGACAACATCCCGCTCTGAGGGCGGGGACCGGCCCGGTGTCCGACCGAGCCAGCGTCGCGAAACATTCCGGTGGCCTATTCCCGGAACGGTGCCATGATCCCGCACCCACAACCGGGAGGAGACAGGTCATGGCGACTGAACAGAAGCGTGGAAGTCGCGAGGCGAAGAAGCCCAAGAAGCCGGTGACGAAGACGATCGCGGCGGCGCCCTCGACCAAGGGGACGGTGGTGGCCGCGCCGAAAGCCGGCAAGAAGTAGGCCCGCAGGGCACCGGTGCGGGTCAAGCCCGCGCCGGGTTGCGGCCGAGGACCCTTCAGCCCTGGGCGTGCCCGGTTCCCTGGACGGTCTTGCCCGCCGGATCGGACGCGCCGCCGAGGTTCAGCAGGACGATCTCCGGCGGCACCCCCAGGCGCACCGGGATGCGGCTGACGCCGAACCCCCCCGAGACGATCATCTGGCGGCCTTTCCGGACCACGTGGCCGTAGGCGAAATCGTTGTTGCCGTGGATCGCCGCAATGGCCGGCGAGTAGCCGAACAGGCGAACCTGGCCGCCATGGGTATGGCCCGCGAGGGTCAGGGACACGCGGTCCGGCACGTCGAGGAACAGGTCCGGCTCGTGGATCATCAGGAGCACGGGCGCGGAATCGGTCACCTTCGCGAGCGTGCCCGGCAGGTCGTCGCGCCCACCCGCGTCATCGTCCACGAGGAACGGGATCTGGTCGCCGACGCCCGCGATCCAGAACGGCTTGCCGTCCTTCACGAGACGCAGGGCGTCGTTCTCCATGACGGGAATCCCGACCCCCTCCAGCGCCCGCTGCGCCTCCACGGGTCCGTCGCGGCGCGCCTGCGCCTGCTTGTCGTCCCACCAATCGTGGTTGCCGAGAATCGAGTAGACGCCGAGGGGGGCGCGGAGCTCCGACACCACCCGGGCGAAGTCCGTCAGCGGGACCTTCCGGTAGGTGACATTCGGTCCGGCCGGGTAGTCCCCCAGCATCAGGATGAGATCGGGCTTCAGCGCATTGGTGGTGTCGACGATCTCGGCGATCCGGTCGAGGGGCATGAACGGCTCGCCGACATGGAAGTCGGCCAGCACGGCCACGCGCAGGGACAAGCCGGGGGTCCAGTTCGGAAGGACAGGCGCGTAGGGCGTGACGACGAGCCGGTAGAGCGGCTCGATGCCGAAGGCGTAGACGCCCGTCGACCCGACGACACCCGCACTCGCCCCGAGCCCGGTCAGGAACTGCCGGCGGCTCGGCAGGATCAGCATGGTCAGGCTCCTCGGTCGCGCGACGGGCGCGGTGCGTCCCTCTCGCCACAAAAGATGACGAAAGCGAGGAGCGTGCCGCAGGCGCGGTGACGGATAGGCCCGCGGCGTCGAGGAAGGAAGACCGCTGCGGTGGATTCGCGCCCGGCGACGCAACCCACCCCGGTCGGTCAGGCGAGGGGCGTGTCCTCGTGCTCGAAGCGCGCCGAGCGTGTGCCGCTCAGGAGCCCCGTCCGGGCCGACTTCTGCGCCGTGGACACGGCCTGCACGGCCGCCGCCAGGGCCGGAAGCGCAACGGGCCGGAACGTCTCGGCCTGATGATCGACGATGATGGTCGAGCGATCGGAGCGTCGAGCGGTGCCTGAAGTCTGTTGGCGCGGATGCATATCACCAGTGTCCTGTTGTGCTCGACAGCTTCGGTCAGGGTCTCGTGCTGAATCCTGAGCGATGAACGTCTCGCGGGCACCCAATGGTTTGACCCGGACGCCTGTCGAGCGACGTGAAGACCATACAGCCGCGGCCGACCTGAATGAAAGCTTAAGGCGCTCACGATCCCTCGACCAAAGCGTAAATCAAGACGCTTACCGAGCGCTACAACACTTAAGCAGCGACAGTTTTGCGGCGCAAAAGACATCATGCACTGCGAAGAAGACCTTCGCAGTGCCGTCTCGACCCTCACGCTTCGCGGAGCGGCGCGGCCTCGAGCTTCTGCTCGGCGATCCAGGCCGCAGTCCGGTCGAGGGCGCGCGTCAGGCGATCGAACAGGGTGTCGATCTCGGACGGTGCGATCACCAGAGGCGGGCAAACCGCGACGCGGTCCCCGGCGAGGAAACGCACGATCAGCCCCTCGGCCTGGGCGAAGGCGACCACCCGAGCCGCCACACCGGCCTTCGGTTCGTATTGCCGCCGGGACGCCTTGTCGGCCACGAGCTCGATGCCGCCGATGAGTCCGATCCCGCGCGCCTCACCCACGAGGGGATGATCGCCGAGGGCCGCCAGGCGCGCCTGGAACTGCGGCGCTTTCTCGGCGACCCCCTCGACGATGCGGTCGCGCTTGTAGATCGCGATGGTCTTGAGGGCGACCGCGCAGGCGACGGGGTGCCCCGAATAGGTGGTGCCGTGCCCGAAGGTCCCGAGCTTGGCGCTCTGCTGCACCATCAGGCGGTAGAGCGGCTCGTCGACGGAGATGCCGCCGAGCGGGAGGTAGCCGGAGGTCAGTGCCTTGGCGAAGGAGAGGCTGTCGGGCCGCATACCCATCGCCTCGGATCCGAACCAGGTGCCGAGCCGCCCGAACCCGCAGATCACCTCGTCGGCGATGAAGCGCACGTCGTGCCGGTCGAGCACGGCCTGGATCTTGGCGTAGTAGCCCGCGGGCGGGAGGATGGCACCGCCGGCACCGAGCACCGGCTCGGCCACGAAGGCTGCGACGGTCTCGGGGCCCTCGCGGAGGATCACCGCCTCCAGCTCGGCGGCGAGGCGGGTGGTGAAGGCCTCCTCGCTCTCCCCCTCCTGCCCGAAGCGGTAATGGTGCGGGCAGCCCACATGCAGGAATCCCGGCAGCGGCAGGTCCCAGTCGGCGTGGTTGGCGGGCAGGCCGGTCATCGAGGCGGTGGCCACCGTGACGCCGTGGTAGCCCTTGATGTGCGAGAGGATCTTCTTCTTGCGCGGTCGGCCGAGCGCGTTGTTCATGTACCAGGTCAGCTTGACCTGGGTATCGTTGGCCTCGGACCCCGACGAGGTGAAGAAGATCTTCGAGGTCGGCACCGGCATGAGCTCCTTCAGGGTCTCGGCCAGCTCGATCGCCGGGTCGTGACTCCGCCCCGAAAACAGGTGCGTGAAGGGCAGGCGCGACATCTGCTCGCTGGCCGCCTCCACCAGCTCCTCGTTGGAATAGCCGAGCGCCGTGCACCACAGCCCGGCCATGCCCTCGAGATAGGGTCGGCCGTCGCTGTCGTAGACCCAGACCCCGTGGCCACGCTCGATGACCAGCGGACCCGTCTCGCGAAAGGTCTCCAGGTTGGTGTAGGGATGGATCAGGGTTTCGACGTCGCGGGTCGCGAGGTTCGAGAGCATATTTTTGCCTGACGGTTGGCTGATGGCCGACATGGGTGCGAGACTGTAACGAGGGGCGCCCGCCGTAGAAACCCGCGCGTCGTCGCAACCGGACCCGAACCCATGCTCGACCCCGCAACCATCGTGGCCCACCCCGCCCCCGGCCGCGCCTGCGGAACCTGCACCCTCTGCTGCAAGGTCTACGACGTGCCGGCGGTGGAGTCCGTTGCCGGGCAATGGTGCCGGCACACCAGGCAGGGTCGGGGCTGCGCCATCCACGCGACCCGGCCCGATCATTGCCGTGCCTTCCACTGCCTCTGGATGACCGAAGCCTGGCTCGGCCCGGAATGGAAGCCCGAACGCGCCAAGATGGTGCTGAGCCTCGACCCGGTCTCGCGGCACATGAACGTGCAGGTGGATCCAGGCCAGCCGAATGCCTGGCGACGCGAACCCTATTACGGCCAGCTCAAGCGCTGGGCCGTGTCGTCCCTGGCCCAGAAACGCCACGTCCTGGTCCATCTGAACAAGACCACCACCGTGGTGCTGCCCGACCGCGACGTGCCTCTCGGCGCCTTCGAGCCGGGGGACCGCATGGTGGCGCGCGAGCGCATGACCCCGCAGGGCGTGGTGATCGAGGTCGAGAAGGTCCGCGATGCGGCCTGAGACCCTGGGGACGACGATCCGCGGCATCCTGTTCGACAAGGACGGGACGCTGGTGGATTTCGACCGGACCTGGGGACCGGCCGCCTATTCGGTGATGACCGCGCTGTCGGGCGGCGACCGGTCGCGGCTCGAGGCCCTCATGCGGGTGAGCCACTACGACGAGGTCGGCCAGCGCTTCGCGCCGACCTCGCCGCTCATCGCCGGCTCCTCGGCCGGCTACGGCCCCCTCTGGGCCGAGGTTCTGGACCGGCCCGCCGGCCCAGCGCTCTACGCCGAGATGGACGCGCTGTTCCGCGCGGCCGGCCTCGCGGCGCTCACGCCGATCGGGTCACCGTCGGACCTCGCCGCATGCCTCGTCGCCGGCGGCTTCGCCCTCGGGATCGCCACCAACGACGCCGAGGCCTCGGCGCGGGCCCAATGCGCCGCCCTCGGCCTCGCGTCGCACTGCGCCTTCGTGGTGGGCTATGATTCCGGTCATGGCGCCAAGCCGCAGCCCGGAATGGTCGCCGCCTTCGCCGACTCCCTCGGATGGCCCGCGAACCGGATCGCCATGGTGGGGGATTCGCCCTACGACCTCATGGCCGCCCGCGCCGCCGGGGCGATCGCGATCGCGGTGCTGAGCGGACCGCTGGGCCCCGCAGCCCGGGACGCGATGGCCCCCCTGGCCGACGTCATCCTCGACTCGGCGGCGGACCTGCCGGCGCTCCTCGGGCTCTAGCGGTTGTCCGGGATCAGCGGGAACCGGTTCGCCCGATACGACAAACGTCAAGGCAGGGATCACCGGTCCGTCCGGCTCAGGATGAGCCTGACAGACCCTCGCCGGCTTCGCCCGTGACCGGCTGCGCCCGGGCCAGATCGCGCCACCGCAGCACGAGGCGCTCGAAATCCACGATGTCCTGCGCCGGCAACTGCCCGAGGGTGCGGGCCACATACGCCTTCTGCGCCACGATCCCCCGCGTGGCGAGGTCCGCTCCCGCGGCGGTGAGGTAGAGGGCGTGCGAGCGCCGGTCGCCCGGGATCGGACGACGCTCGACGAGGCCGGCTTCGACGAGACGATCGATCAGCCCGGAGACGTTGCCCTTGGTGACGTAGAGCCGCGCCGCGAGGTCCTGCTGCGTCATGCCCTCGCGCTCGGTGAGCGTCGAGAGGGCATCGAATTGCGGGATCGACAAGCCCAATCCGCGCAATTCCCCGGCCATCGCCGCGGTCACCCGCCGGTTGAGGCGGATGAAGCGAAACCAGACCCGCAGAGGATCGGCAGCCTCGGCGGGCATCGGAGTGGGTGGGGGCGCGGGCATCGTCGGGCGGCTATAGCAGAGACGGCGCCACTCCCGGAAGCTTCGCGATGCACGGCCCGGGTGGCGCCGGGGAGCGCGGACCGGTAAAGCTCCCAACGCACGGCCCCGCGGATCTTCCGGACAGCGAATCTCGTCACAGCATGCGTCGTCTGCCCTACGAAGATCCGATCACCCGCGCCGGCCCGATCTCGCGGACCGTTGCGGTGCTGGCGCTCCTCGTCAGCCTGTTCGCCCTCCTGCTGGTGCGCGATCCGCGCGCCGAGGCCGGCCCGGCCCTGGCGACCCTCGGCGCCGGTCTCGTGCTGGCGGTCGTCGCGGTGCTCCTCGCTCTCGTGGCCTTCGTGCGGGTCTGGCGCGAAGGTGCGCGGGGCCTCGGGGCGGCCCTGGCGGGCCTGTTCCTGGCGAGCCTCGTCCTCGCCTATCCGGCCTACGCCGCCCTGCGGGCCGTGAGGCTTCCGGCGATCGCGGACGTGACGACCGACACCGACAATCCCCCGGCCTTCTCGCGCTCCCGCACCGCCTTCGCCGCCCGCGATGGCCGCTATCCGCCCGATCCGGGCCCCGCCGCCCGGACCGCCCAGCGCGCGGCCTATCCGCAGATCGCGCCGCTGACCCTCGACCTCGATGCCGACGAGGCCTTCGAGCTCGCGCGCAAGGCGGCCGTGAACCGCCGCTGGCAGATCGTCGAGGCGATCCGCCCCGGCGGCCGTGTCGGGAACGGCCGCATCGAGGCGGTGTCGCGCGGTCCCATCCTCAACCTTGCGGATGACGTCACCGTGCGGGTCCATCCGCGGGCGGACGGGGCCCGCATCGATGTCCGCTCGGCCTCGCGCCTCGGGACGCGGGACCTCGGCAGCAACGCCGACCGCATCCGGGCCTACCTGGACGAAGTCGCCAACCTCGCCATCGCGGTGAAGTGAACGGGCGTCAGGCCGGCCTGTAGCGGCTGTCGAGCCGGGGCGGGCCGTCGCTCCGCACCATCCCGCGTTCGACCAGATCCTCGAGGTGGGCGAAGACCGACAGGGCCGCCGCCCCGCGCAGGGCGGGGCTCAGGCCCTGGTAGATCGACGCGACGATGGCGCGGATGTCCCGGTCGCCCGCCTCCAGGCGGTGGCGGATCGCGCTCTCGCGCTGGCGACGGTGGGTGGCGAGGCCCCGCACGAAGCGGCGCGGCTCGCGGACCGGTCCGCCGTGACCCGGCCAGTAGATCGTCTCGTCGCGGTCGCGCAGGGCCTCGAGGGACGCCATGTAGGCGCGCATCGCGCCGTCGGGGGGCGCCACGATGGTGGTCGACCACGCCATGACGTGGTCGCCCGAGAACAGGGCCGCTTCCTCCTGCAGGGCGAAGGCGAGGTGGTTCATGGTGTGGCCCGGGGTCTCCAGGGCCTCCAGGGTCCAGCCCGGCCCCGCGACGGTGTCGCCCATGCGCAAGGCCCGGTCGGGGACATGGTCCCGGTCGGCGCTGGCATCGAGCGGGGCGATCTCGCCCGCGCCCAGGCTGCGCGCCGCCCGGTGCGGACCGCAGCCGAGGATCGGCGCTCCCGTGCGGGCCCGGAGCAGCCGGGCGCCCGGCGAGTGATCCCGGTGGGTATGGGTCACCAGGATGGCCGTCACGGGTGCCCCGGCGCAGGCCGCGACGAGCGCCGCGATGTGCGCCTCGTCCGCCGGACCGGGATCGATGATGGCGACCGCCTCGTCGCCGACGAGGTAGCTGCAGGTCCCGGTGGCCGTGAACGGTCCGCCGTTCGGTGCGATCCGCCGCCGGACCAGGGGCGAGAGCCGGACCGTCTCACCGCTCGGAGGCGGAGCCCGGTCGAAATCAGGATCGGACGGCGTCTCGCTCATCGGGGCTCCTGAGCGCGTGGGATCGAACCCGCCCTAAGCCATCGCCGGTGCAGGGACAACGCCCCGCAGGCGGCCGGCGGCCGCTTCTATAGACGAGGGACGGGCGGCGGCCGCTTCCAAAGGCGAAACGGGGGGGCGGCCGCCCTAGTAGACGAAGGGCGAGGCCATCACGACCCGGGTCGGCGCCCGGGCTGGAACGAAGCGCGGCTCGACTTCGATCGGCGGCGGCACCGGCTCGAAGCCGGCGGAGGCCGCCACGCGGATGCGGGGCGCCCGATCTGCGCTGCGGACACCCTGGCGGAGGGCGCGGGCATCGGCCTCACGGCGGACCACGTCGACCTTGGCGTTGATGTCGCGCCGCGCCCGGCGCGACAGGCCGCGCGCCTCACGGAAGTCGACGACGGTGAAGCCGCCGGCGCGGAGCGGCGTCACGACGGCCGCACTCGCCTCGGTGGCGACGACGTCGCCGGCGCGCGCGGTCATGTCCTGGAGGATCGACAGCGGCGAGGCCACACCCTGGTCGGGCTGACAGCTGCAATGCTCCACGCGCTTCGTGCGATAGAGGTTGGCCACCGCAAGGCTGCGGTAGGGCTGTCCGTCGAGGCCGACGGCACGGTCGAGTTCGGTTTCTCCGCCTCCTAAGGTGAAGAGCCGCGTCGGGGTGTTCGGGCAGGCCGCCGCGCAGGCGGCCTCGTGGACCGGCAGATCGGATCGGGCGCCGAGGCGTCCGAGGGGGAAGACGTAGCCGTCGCAGGATCGCACGCAGACGGTGCGGGCGCCCAACGCGGTGCGGGCCGGGCCGACGGGACCCGCCGCCATCGGCCCGACCGCGGCCGGAGCCCGGGTGCGCCGGGCTCGGATCTGCCGGGTCGCCGTCGCCTCGACGACGGGGCGCGGAGTCTGGCGCAGGGGCCGCACGGCGCTCACCCGCCGGGCGTCGGGAAGGGACACGTAATGCCCGCGCCGGCGCGCCGGCAGCGATGCCGCCGGAGCCGGGGCCGGCTCGCGGAACAGCGTCTCGAGGAAGTTGAAGAGGCCCCCCTGTTCCGAGGCCTTGACCATCGTCGTCCCCGCCGTGACCCCACCGAGGCCCAGCAGGAGCCCAGCCAGCGCCGTCGCGACCATCTGCTGTCGCGTACCGGCCGGTGCGAGACGCTGCCACTTCATACCCGCCGGCTCCGATTCCGTCGCTCTGATCATCTGGGCCGCATCGCTCAGGCCGCGGCGTCCCCACGTACGCATCATCACGGACGAGGCGCAACGGCGGCAAACCACCGAGACGGGCACGCGCGGACGATGCTTCGGCGCCCTGGACGGTCCGGGGCCCCGCGCGGCGGCGGCCCTTTCCTTCGCCGCTTGCGGCCTGGACCTTCCGTGAGGGACGCAGCCACGCCCTGGAACAATCACTTGTGATGCATGCCAATCGCCTGATGGATCCGCTGGGCCCGACCGCGTCCCCGGAAGTGAAACCCCACCACAGGACGGCACCGCCGACGGCAAGCCCGGTCTCGGGAAAGATGACGGCCCTGCGCTCATCGGCGAAGTCCTTCGACACCGCCTCACCGCAATCGGTCCGGAGCCGCGGGAGGCGAACCCGACGGGCGAAGAGTACGAGTAATGCTTCGTGAAAGCCGACAACATGCCTGGTGCGTATTTCACGTATGATAATGACTTGTATTACAGATCTTCGGGTTGATCACAGGGAATTGAGCCGCGCTTTAATTCAGACTTAAGCCTTGTCCGCTTCCATCGGCGAGCACCCGTGAGAGTGCCAGCGGCTTCTTGCGAGGCTGCAGCAGAAACAGGCCACAGGGGATGTCGAGCGTTCCGGATCGTCGAGTCGACAACACCGTTCCCCCGGGGAATCGCGCCGCGCTTCCTCACCGGTGGCAGGGCCCGTCTCACGGCCCCCACGGAGGGCGCGGAGCTGTCGGCATCGCAATGGACCGCATCGCAGCCGAGGATTGCCCATGACGTTCTTCAACAGCCGCACCGCGGCGAAGCTCGAGGCGCTCGACCGGTCCCAGGCCGTGATCGAGTTCCTTCCCGACGGCACGATCGTGGCCGCCAACGAGAATTTCCTGAAGACCGTGGGCTATGACCTCGCCGAGATCAAAGGCCAGCATCATCGCATCTTCGTCGATGGAACGGATCGGGACAGCCCGGCCTACAAAGCCTTCTGGGCCGCCCTGGCCGGGGGAGAATTCCAGCGTGCCGAGTACAGACGGATCGGCAAGGGCGGCCGCGAGATCTGGTTGCAGGCGACCTACAATCCCATCCGGGGTCGGGACGGTCGCGTCACCGGCGTGGTCAAATTCGCCACCGACATCACGGAGGAGAAGCGGCGGAGCGCCGATACCCTGAGCCAGATCGAAGCCATCGACCGGTCGCAGGGCGTGATCGAGTTCGACCTCGACGGAACGATCCTGAGCGCCAATCGCAATTTCCTGGATGTGGTGGGCTACAGCCTCGAAGAGGTGAGGGGGCAGCATCATCGCCTGTTCGTCGACGGCCCCGAGCGGGACAGCGCTGCCTACCGGGTCTTCTGGGAGGGATTGGCCAAGGGCGTCTTCCAGAGCGGCGAGTTTCGGCGCGTCGGCAAGGACGGCCGGGCGATCTGGCTGCAGGCCACCTACAACCCGATCCTCGACCCGGCCGGGCGGCCGATCAAGGTGGTCAAGTTCGCCACCGACATCACGGCCGAGAGGCTGCGGACGGCAGAGCTGCAGGGACAGGTGGAAGCGATCGGCCGCTCGCAGGGCGTGATCCATTTCGACCTCGCCGGGCACGTCCTGGATGCGAACCCGAACTTCCTGGCCGTTCTGGGCTACGATCTCGCCCAGATCCGGGGTCAGCACCACCGCATGTTCGTCGAACCGAGCTATGGGGCATCGGCGGAGTACGGCGCGTTCTGGACCGCCCTGCGCCGGGGCGAGTTCCAGAGCGGCATCTTCCAGCGCGTCGGTGCGGGAGGCCGCATCGTCTGGATCCAGGCCTCCTACAACCCGATCCTGGACATGAGCGGCACGCCGTTCAAGGTGGTCAAGTACGCCACCGATATCACGGCGCGGATGCGCTCGCAGATCGAGGCGGCCAGCGCCTCGTCGCAGACCCTGGTCAACGTCCAGACGGTGGCCTCGGCCGCCGAGGAATTGAACGCCTCCATCGGCGAGATCGCCAGCAGCCTCGCCCGATCGCGCCAGGAGGTGGACGAGATGGACGAGCGCGCCCAGAAGGCCGATCGGTCGACGGGCCAGCTCGCCGACGCCGCCACGTCGATGAACGGGATCGTCCAACTGATCCAGGGTGTCGGAGGACAGATCAATCTCCTGGCCCTCAACGCCACGATCGAGGCGGCGCGGGCCGGCGAAGCGGGGCGCGGCTTCGCCGTGGTGGCCGGCGAGGTCAAAAACCTCTCCAACCAGGTCACGAACGCCACCGCACGCATCGCCGAGGACATCAAGACCATGCAGACGGTCTCCGGCGACGTCGTCACCTCCCTGACGGCGATCGGACAGGCGATCGACGTGGTTCGCGGTTTCGTCACCGGCGTGGCGTCTGCGGTCGAGGAGCAGAGCGCCGTCACCCAGGAGATCTCCATGAGCATGCAGACCGCGGCCCACGGGGTGGCGCAGATCGATCGCAACCTGCAGGCCCTCGCATCCTGACGGCCGGCGCAGCCAAACGACGCGGCATCGCGGACACGCCGACTTAGCCGTTTGCTCTTTTTATAGCCCCTGCTATAACGCGGTGGGCTGCCTGCAGGCGCCTGGCGGTCCTCTTGCCGGAAACACGCGTGCGCATGGCTCGACACGAACATCTCACGGCTCCGGGGCCCGTCTCGGCACCGGAGGGTCCCCCGGCGCATCAGGCGCCCACGGAAGGATCCTGGCGCTTCAGCCGGGACACGGGAGCCCAGCCGAGCCTCGGGCGGATGAACGGCAGCGTTCCGGTCCAGGCGACCGGCACCTGGCTGCGTCGGCTGCTCGCCTTCATCGGCCCCGGCTACATGGTCTCGGTCGGGTACATGGATCCCGGCAATTGGGCGACCGACATCGCCGGCGGTGCGCAATTCGGATACACGCTGCTCTCGGTCATCCTGCTGTCCAATCTCATGGCCATCGTGCTCCAGGCCCTCGCGGCCCGGCTCGGGATCGCCACGGGTCGCGACCTCGCCCAGGCCTGCCGGGATCATTACCCACGCCCCATCAGCCTGGTCTTATGGCTCGCCTGTGAAGCGGCGATCATCGCCTGCGACCTCGCCGAGGTCATCGGGACGGCCATCGCCCTCAAGCTTCTGTTCGGCCTGCCCCTCGTCGTCGGGGCAACGCTCACGGCCCTCGACGTTTTCCTGATCCTGCTTCTGATGCGGCGGGGGTTTCGCGCGCTCGAGGCCTTCGTCATCGCCCTGCTGGCGGTGATCTTCGTCAGCTTCGGGATCCAGATCGCCCTCGCGGCACCCCCGATCCAGGCGGTGCTCGTGGGCTTCCTGCCCTCATCCGAAATCGTGCGGAACCCGGCGGCGCTCTACATCGCCATCGGCATCATCGGCGCCACCGTGATGCCCCACAACCTCTACCTGCACTCGTCGATCGTGCAGACCCGCGCCTATCCGCGTACCGAGGAGGGCCGGCGCGGGGCGATCCGCTTCGCGGTCGCCGACTCGACGATCGCCCTGATGCTCGCCCTGTTCGTCAATGCCGCGATCCTGATCATGGCCGCCTCGGTGTTCCATGCGCAGGGACGCACCGACGTTCAGGAGATCGAGCAGGCCTACGAGCTGCTGTCGCCTCTGCTCGGTGCCGGGATCGCCTCGACGCTGTTCGCGGTGGCCCTGCTGGCCTCGGGCCTCAACTCCACCGTCACGGCGACGCTGGCCGGCCAGATCGTGATGGAAGGATTCCTGCGCCTCCACATCCCCGACTGGGCCCGACGCCTGATCACACGCGCGATCGCGATCGTGCCGGTGGTGGGTGTGACCGCGCTCTACGGCGAGCAGGGCACGGCGAAGCTGCTCGTGCTGAGTCAGGTGGTGCTGTCAATGCAGCTCCCCTTCGCCGTCATCCCCCTGGTCGGGTTCGTGTCGGACCGGCAGAAGATGGGCGCGCATACGATTCGGCCATGGCTCAAGATCCTGTCCTGGGCCATCGCGGCGGTCATCGTCGTGCTGAACGGGAGGCTTCTGTTCGACACCGTGATGGGCGCCTGACGGCGCCGCACCACGTCGATTTCAAGGAAAGGGCCTCAACGGCGACGGTCGGCGCGGACGCGCACGGGAACCGGCTGGGGCGCGGGCATCGGGCCTTCGAGGATCGCACCGATCAGCGAGCGGCTCGCCTCGGCGACGGTTTTGATCAGACGTCGCACGATGGAGGCGACAGTCGATTGTCTCATGACGGGCTCCTGACCGACGGGCTGAGGACGAACGTCGCAGTCCGGGCCGGGTTCCGGTTGCGATGAGACAGAGATAGCAAGTTCAGTGTCTCCTGCTCAGGGGTCGAGGGCAATCGGCCGCATCGGTGTGAAGCGCGCAAAAAAGCACCGGCGTGATGACGCCGGTGCCCAGAACTCATGCAGGCCGATTCTCCTGCAACCCGTTTCTCTTGCGACTTGCTTCTCCTGGGCCGCGATTTCCTTGCGACGCGGTTCTCACGGCCCGCCGGACGGCGCAGGCGTCGCGCCCCGGCGCCGCCTACGGCTTGCCGCGCTTGGCCATGAGTTGCTCGATCAGCGAACCACCCTTCTCGATGGCCGCCAGTTCCTCGGCGACCGCATCCACGGTCTCGCGGATCTGCTCCGGCGTATGCTCGGAGGTGATGAAGAAGCGCAGGCGCGACGCCCGCTCCGGCACCGCCGGATGGATGATTGGCTGAACGTTGATGCCGCGCTTGAAGAGGCGGTCCGACAGCGTCACCGACTTGAGGGAGTCGCCGACGATGACGGGGATCACCGCGAGGCCGAGGCTGGTCCCCGTGTCGAGCCCGTGCTTCTTCGCACAGGACAGGAACAGGTGACCGTTCTGGCGCAGGCGCTCCACCCGGTGCGGTTCGGCATGCATGATCTCGAGCGCCGTCTCGGCCGCGGCGGCGAGGGGCGGCGAGATGCCGACGCTATAGATGAAGCCGCCGGCCGTGCACTTGAGGTACTCGATCAGCGCCGCCGGTCCGGCGACGTAACCGCCGCAGGTGGACAGGGTCTTCGAGAGCGTGCCCATCCAGATGTCGACCCCGTGGGGATCGACGTCGCAATGCTCGGCGAGACCGATGCCGGTCCGCCCGAGGACGCCGAGCCCGTGCGCGTCGTCGACCATCAGCCAGGCATCGTAGCGCTGCTTCAGGGCGATGAGCGCCGCGAGGTCCGGCGCATCGCCGTCCATGCTGTAGAGGCCTTCCACCACGATCAGCGCCCGGCGATGCTCGTGGCGCGTGGCGCCGAGCAGCGTCTCCAGGGCGTCGAGATCGTTGTGGGAGAACGAGCGGCGCTGGGCCCCCGAGAGCTGGGCACCGGTGACGATGCTGTTGTGGCTCAGGGAATCGTGGAAGATCACGTCGCCCGGCTCCAGCAGGGCGCCGATCGTCGTGACGTTGGTGGCGTGGCCACTCACCATCACCACGCAGGCCTCGGTGTCGTAGTGGTCGGCCAGGGCCTTTTCCAGGGAGAGGTGTCCCGGTCGCTCGCCGGCCACGATCCGACTCGCAGAGGCCGAGGTGCCGTAGGTCTCGATCGCACGGGCCGCCGCGGCGTTGACGTCGGGATGCCCGTTGAGGCCGAGATAGTCGTAGGACGAGAAATTGACGAACGACTTGCCGGCGATGCGGGTCGTGGCGCCGGCCTTGGTCTCGTGCACCCGGAAGAAGGGGTTGCCGAGGCCGATCAGGTCGGCCGCCGAGCGCTGAAGGCGCAGCTCCCGGTAGCCCGGCAGCGACTCGAAGTTCTGCACGGACGCATCGCCCGACGGGCGCTGGGCCGCACGGGCCGGCGCCGGCCGGTTTGCGTTACGCCCGAGGCGGTTGGTGACGAAGCCCGCCAGGGCCGCGCGTCCGCCGTCGGGTCTCGCGGAATTGCTCATGCGGCATGCCTCAAGGGGGAATCGCTCACGGGAGGATTTCTTTGATCGCGAGGATGTTCTCTTCGACCATCGCGTGGAAGGGCTCGAGGGTGCGGACATCCACGCCCTCGCTGGCATGCCGCTGGGCCAGGCTCATCACGGCCGCCGCCGCCTCGTCCACCGGCGCCGCGATCGACTGGATCAGGGTCTCGGTGAGTTCGTTGACGGTGAGGCCGGAAGAGATGCCGGACGGCGGCGCCTCGAGGGCGAAGCGCTCCTGCAGGCTTGCGCCGAGCTCGACGCCCATCAGCGAATCGAGGCCGATCTCGGAGAGATGACGCACGCGGCTGATGTCGTCCTTGGGCAGGCGCAGGATGCGGGCGATGTCCTCCACGATGGCGTCGGCCACCGTCTTGCGCACCGAGTCGATGTCCTGCGTCTTCAGGAGCAGGCCGATATGGATGGCCGCCACCGTACCAGCTTCCATCTGCTGGTCCGAACCGAGCTCCGCGTAGCTCGGGCTCTTCATGGTGGCGAGGCGCTCGCGCGCCTTGCCCCAATGCATCGACGCGATGGCGATCACGGCGTCGTCCGGGTTCGTCCCCTGGCCTTCGAGCGCGTCCGCCATGAGGTCGAGGCAGTGGCGGGCATCCATCGGCGTCACGCCGACGCGGCCGGCCAGGGTCTCCATCACCGCGCGGTTGCGGGCCAGCACGCCGACATCGCCGATGGCGCCCCAGGCGACGGCGAGCGCCGGCAGGCCGAGCTTGCGCCGGCGGCGGGCGAGGCCTTCCATGAAGCCGTTCGCGGCGACGTAGGCACCCTGCCCGGGATTGCCGATGAAGGTCGTCGCCGAGGAGAACATCACGAAGTAGTCGAGCGTGCGCTCGCGCGTCGCCGCGTCGAGGTGCTCGGCGCCGATGACCTTCGGACGGATGACCGTGTCGAGGGCCGCGGCGTCGATGTTGGCGATGAGGCCATCCTGCAGCACCATCGCGCCGTGGATGACACCCGCCAGGGACCGGCCCTCGCGCTCCACCGCGGCCAGCAGCGCATCCACCGCCTTGCGGCTGGTGATGTCGCAGGCCATCGCGGCCACGTTGACGCCCCGGGCTCCGAGATCGGCCACCACCTGCTTGGCCTCGGGGCTCGCGGCCCCGTTGCGCCCCACCAGGACGATGTGCTTGGCACCGCGATCGGCCAGCCAGCGCGCCGCCTCGATCCCGAACCCACCGAGACCGCCGGTGACGAGGTGGACCCCCTCGGGCGAGATCGTGAAGGCCGATTTCTCCGCCTGCATCACGCTGCCGGGCTTCGGCGGGGCGATGACGATCTTACCGACATGCCCCGACTGCTGCATCAGCCGGAAGGCATCGGAGACCTCGTCCGCCGTGAAGGGCTGGAAGGGGAGCGGCTTCAGCCCGCCTTCCTTGAACAGGGACATCACCTCGCGGAACAGCCGCGCCCCGTCCTCGCCCTGGTGCTGAAGCACCTGGTCGAGATCGACGCCGAAGTAGGACAGGTTCCGCCGGAACGGACGCAGGCCGATATGGGTGTTGGCGACGTAGTCGCGCTTGCCCAGCTCGATGAAGCGGCCGAAGGGCTTGAGGACGTTGAGGCTGCGCTCCATCGCCTCGCCGAACAGGCTGTTCAGCACCACGCCGACCCCGTCGCCGGTGATGCGGCGGACGTCGTCGACGAAGGCAAGGGACCGGGAGTCGAGCACGTGCTCGGCGCCCAACGCCTTGACCAGGGCGCGCTTCTCCCGCGAGCCGGCCGTGGCGATGACCCGCGCGCCCTTCATCTTGGCGATCTGCAGGGCCGCGAGACCGACGCCGCCGGCGCCGCCATGGATCAGCACCCACTCGCCGCGGCGCAGGCGGGCGCAGCTGACGAGGCCGTAATAGGCGGTGAGGAAGGCCACCGGCACGGTGGCCGCGGCCTGCGGATCGAGGCCGGGCGGACTCGGGGCGACGACGAGCTCGGGGACGACGATGTGGGTCGCGAAGCCCGACTGCGCGAAGGCGACGACGCGATCGCCGGGCTTGAAGGCATCGACACCCTTGCCGACGGAGAGGACCCGGCCGGCCACTTCCAGTCCGAGGCGCGGACCGGCGAAGCCGTCCTCCAGGATCTCCTCCGGCAGCATTGACAGCGCCCAGAGGACGTCGCGGAAATTGAGACCCGTGGCCTCGACCGCGATCTCGACCTCACCGCGCTCGGGAGCCCGACGCGTCGCCGGCCCCCAGGCCATCTCGTTGAGGCCGCCGGTGTTGCTGCGCTCCAGGCGCGCCGCCTCGGCCGGGACCGCGTCGGCGCCGGGGCGGCGCGAGAGCTGGCCCGGGGAGAACCGGATCACGCGGGTCCGGTCGGCGTCGAGAATGATCTCGGTCTCGAGCGTGCCCGAGAGGATGAGATCGCGCAGGCGCTCGGCGGCAGCCTTGGTCGAGAGCGTCTCCGCGAGGTCGATCCGACGCACGTCGAGGTTGGCCACCTCGTTGGCGAGCGTCCGGCTGAAGGCCCAGACGCCGGCCTCCACGGAGCCGGTGGGATCGCCCGCATCGCGGGTGGCACCGGGGCAGACGACCCAGAGCCGGGTCTGGCGGCTGCCGAGATGCTCGACACAGCGCGTCAGGCTGAGGCAGCGCTCGCGCAGGCGGTCCGCCGCCGCGCCGGCATGGTTGAAGGCGCCGGCGAGGAAGACCACCGTGTCGGGGGTCTCACGCTCCAGTTCGAGCAGCGACTGCTCCGAATCCAGGATGATCGAGACGTGGACGCCGCTCGCCACCAGCAAGGTCGCCAGCGAGGAGGCCGTCTCCGCCGCGACGGCGTCGTGCGATCCGATCACGAAGGCGAAGGTCTGACCGGGCGCCGGCCTGGCGCGCACCGGGGCCTCGGCGATGAAGAGAAGATCGTCGCCATTGGCCGAGACGGCGCGATCGACGGCCACCCGCACGAGGCCGGTGTCGCTGAGGGCACGCTGCCAACCGGTGATGTCGTCGAGACGGCCCACCGGCAGGTCGGCCGTCGCCTCGAACCAATCCGGCGTCAGACCGAACACCAGATCGCGGAACAGCGACGCCCCGGGCTCGACGGCGGCGAGGAACCCACCGGTCGCCAGAGCGTCGGCGACCTTGCCGAGCAGCGTCCGCTCGGAGCGATGCAGGACGTTGCTGGCCAGGATCACGTCGAAGCTACCCGCGGCCAGCTCGGCCGTATCCTCGATCACCGTGACGCCGCGCGGCAGGGCGAGGCGCGCCCGCTCCGCCAGGCGACGATCGGCTTCGAAGACCGTCAGCTGCGCCTCGATGGTGTCCGTGAAGGCGGCGGCCTGCGCCGAGAGAGGCCCGAAGCCGACCTGCAGCACCCGCAGGGCACGGTCGCGGGGCAGGGCGCCGCGGCCGGACTCGGCGAGAGCCGCGATCACGTCGGCCGCGGCCCGTGCCGTCGCGCTGCGCAGGACGAAGGCGTCCAGCGCATTCTGCGACAGGGTCGGAGCCTCGGTCAGGTCCCCCGTGAGCAGGCGGCCGACCACGGCACCGATATCGGCGGTGAGCACGAGCTCGGCGGAGAGTTCGGGATGATCCGCCGCGATCCAGCGCATGATCTCGTCGGGGGCCGGCAGGGAGACATCCTTGCGCAGGGTCCAGCGCTCCCCCGTGAGGGTGGCGAGGTCGCTGCTCTCCAGGGCGTAGAGGGCGTTGAGGAGCCAGGGACGCATCGCCTCGGGCACGCGGTCGTCGATCGCCACGGTGCCGGAGCGCTGCAGGCCTTCCGCCAGGCGGTAAGCCATCGAGGTCGCCCAGCCTTCGAGAAGCAGGTGCCCCGGTGCCAGGGGTGCTTCGGCGGGTGCGACGGCGGCCTTGCAGGCCGGACGGATCGCGTCGGCGACGCGCTTCCCGCGCTCCATCGCGATGGCGGTGGGCTCGGTGGCGAGTTCGGGCCGCTGCGCGATGGCGTAGGCGGCCAGATCGCTGCCGTTCTTGGCGCGGAGCGCCTGGAACCGCCCCTCGCGCAGGGTGGCGATGACGGCGCCCTCGGCATCCACCAGGGTGAAGTCGGCCAGGATGCTGCGCTCGTTGGCACGCCGGGTCCGGATCATCGCCCGGGCAATGACGGCCCCCGGCTTCACGAGGCGGATTTCCCCGAAGCGAACCGGGACATAGGCCTTGGTCGAACCCTCGCCCATCAGACCGGCGAAGAGCAGGATCAGGCCGTGGAAGCAGGAATCGAGGCGCGCGGGGACGAGCCCGAACCGCTCGTCCGCCTCGGCGGGCAGGAGCTCCGAGACGATGGTCGTCTCGTCCAGGCGCGCACTCGCCGCGACCTGGCGGAAGCTCGGGCCGAAGCCGAGACCCGAGGCGGCGGCGAGGCGGTAGAGGCCTTCGCCCGCCACCGCCGTTTCGGCGGGAACGTGCATGTCCACCGGAGCGGGCGCCGGGAAGCTGCCATCGATGATCTTCGCCGCGGCGTGGAGCTGCCACGCGGCCTGGGTCAGGCGGGGCCGGCTGAGAATCTGGATGGCGTTGCCGGAGCCGGCGACCCGCACCGCGACCTCGCGCAGGGATTCCTCGCCGAACACCATCGGCGACTGGATCTCGAAGTCGGCGAGCGTGACGCTGTCGCTCTTCATCGCCTCGCGGGCGACGCCGAGCGCCATCTCGATGAAGGCGGCACCGGGCAGGATCGCCTGCCCGTCGATGCGGTGATCGTCGAGTTCCGGCACCGTCGCGATGTCGACGTGACCGTGCCATTCGAGGCCGTCCGGTGCGACGCGGGAGCCGTAGAGCGGATGATAGGGACGCGGTGTCGCCGCGCCGACGCCCTCGGTGGTCTCGGCGAGCCGGAAGGGTCGACGCTGCCAGGGATAGAGCGGCAGCGGCACGTCGCCGGTCGGATTCGCGCCGAACACCGTCGCCTCATCGACGGCGGCGCCCTGCACGAGGGCGGCCGCGACGGTGCGGGCGATCGGATCGCCGCCGGCCGGCTTGCGGTGGAGAACGCCGATGGTGGCGTTCTCGATGCCGAGGGGCTCGATGGCGTCGCCGATATGCGACAGCAGGGTGGCGCGCGGGCCGACCTCGATGAAGACGCGGGCGCCCTGTCGGGTCGCCTCCTGGACCGCCTCGCAGAAGCGAACCGGCTCACGGATGTTGCGCCACCAGTAACCGGCCCCGAACTGGTCGCCGGCCAGCACCTTGCCGGTGACGGTCGACACCATCGCGGTCGTCGCGGCATGCGGCTTGAGACCCGCGAGATCCCGCAGCAGCGGCTTCTCGGTCGGGTTCATCAACCGGCCGTGGAAGGGGTACTCGAGGTCGAGCTTGCGCCCGCGGCGACGCTTGCGCGTCAGCGCCTTCATGGCCGCGTCGATATCCTCCACCGGGCCCGCCACCGTGATGGCCTTGGGGCTGTTATAGGCGGCGATGTCGAGGCTCGGATAATCCTTCAGGAACAGCTCGATCTCGTCGGCCGGGGCGAGCAGCACGGCCATGGTGCCGAAGCCGCGCGTCGTCTCCTGGTGCTTGCTCCGGTAGAAGATGACCTTCACGGCCTGTTCGAGGCTCAGGATCCCGGCGGCTTCCGCTGCCGCGATCTCGCCGACGCTGTGGCCGAGGACGTAGCTCGGCTTGAGGCCGCGGGCCCGCAGGGCCGTCGTCGAGGCGCTCGAGATGGCGAAGATCAGCGGCTGCGACACCCGCGTGAGGGCAAGGCGCTCCTCGAGATCCTCGGCGAACAGGGCGTCCTTCAGGGACCAGCCGGACAGGGTGTGGAACAGGCCGTCGATGCGGTCGAAGGCCTCGCGGAACGCGGCGTTCTCGTCATAGGCCTCGCGACCCATGCCGGCCCACTGGCTGCCGTTGCCGGAATAGACGAAGGCGACCTCCGCGGCGCGGTCCACGGCGGTCCCGAGAAGGGCCTCGGGGGCATCCTCGGCCTCACCGACGGCACGCAGAACCCCCGGGAGATCGGCGTCCAGGGACACGGCCAAACGCGAGGACAGGCGCTCGCGGCGATGCGCGGCGGCCGCCGCGATGCGGGCGATCTCGGCCTTGCCGGCGCCGTCGAAGCGATCGGCGTAGTCCAGGGCGAGTTCGTTGAGGGCGGCACGGCTCTGGGCGGAGAGCAGGAGCACCTCCGGCATCCGGGCCGCATCGGGCGCGACGGAATCGGCACGGACCGGCGGTCCGTCGGTGAGAACGACGTGCGCGTTGGTGCCGCCGAACCCGAAGGAGTTGACGCCGGCGAAGCGCACCTTGCCATCGCGGGTCAGCGGCAGCGGCTTGTTCGTCACCGACAGGTTCAGATCCTGAAACGGGATCTCGGGATTCAGTTCGGCCGCGTGAAGCGAGGTCGGGAACAGGTCATGCTCGAGGGCCAGGCTGGCCTTCAGGAGACCGGCGAGGCCCGAGACCGGCTCGGTATGACCGATGTTGCTCTTGATCGAGCCGATCGGCAGCGGCGCCTTGCGCGGGCGACCGAGCTTACCGCCGATCGCGCTCGCCTCGATCGGATCGCCGACCGGCGTGCCGGTGCCGTGGGCCTCGACGAAGACCACGGAGTCGAGGTCGATCTCGGCCTCGCGATAGACCTGCTCCAGGAGCGCGCCCTGGGCATAGCCGGAGGGCAGGGAGATGCCGGTGGTGCGCCCGTCCGAATTGACGCCGCTGGCCGCGATCACGCCGCGCACGGTGCTGCCGTCGCGCAGGGCCGCCTTGGCGGATTTGAGCACGAGCACGACACCGCCCTCGGAGCGCACGTAGCCGTCGGCGCTCGACGAGAAGGCCTGGCACAGGCCGGTGCGCGAGAGCATCTGCGCGTTCGAGAAGCAGATGAAGTTGAAGGGGCTGGCGAGAAGGTTCACGCCGGCGACGACCGCCGTGTCGATCCGACCGCTGGAGATGGCCGCCACCGCCGCGTCGAGGGCGACGAGCGAGGACGAGCAGGCCGTGTCGACGGTGAAGCTCGGTCCCTTCAGGTCGTAGATGTAGGAGATGCGGTTCGACAGGATCGAGAGCGTGTTCCCGGTGGCCGCGTAGGCATCGCCCGACGACGTGTCGAGGACGCGCAGGTTGCCGTAATCCAGGGAGGAGGCGCCGACGAAGACGCCGATCTGGGTCCCGGCCACGTCCGAGGGGCGCAGCCCCGCATCTTCCAGGGCCTCCCAGGTCAGTTCCAGCAGCAGGCGCTGCTGCGGGTCCATCTGCTCGGCCTCGCGGGGCGAGATGCCGAAGACACCCGGGTCGAACGACCAGATGTCATCGAGGACGCCGGCCGACCAGGTATAGCTCTTGCCGCGCTCCTGCGCGCGCGGGTGGCCGAACCGCTCCAGGGACCAGCGGTCGTCCGGGATCCGACCGACGGCGCATCGCGCCTCGGTGAGCAGTTGCCAGAGACCGTCGACGCTCGAAGCGCCGGGAAGCCGGCAGGCACGGCCGATGATCGCGATGTCTGTACGTTGTGTCACGTTCGATTCGCACACGCTCTTGAACGGGGGACAGGATCGACTTGTACCACCGGCGGCAACCAACCCGATCCTTAGTATGGCTCCAGGCTACTGTCCAACCGGAGCGCCCGGAATCCGGGCAATCACCAACCGGGAACAGTCACCCTGTTGCACGTATTCATCGGTCTTCCGGCAAGACGAGGGAGTAGCGCGCCGTCACGTGCGACGACTTTCACTCGATCTCAGGCAAGCCTTCCAAACAAATGCCACAAATCAGATCGGCTCGCCCGGTCTGAGTCCTGTGTTATCACCGACCCGTGCCAAAGAGCCCGTGCCTTCGGCATCCCGGCCGCGGAGGGCTCGGACAAGCCGCACGGATGCGAACCATCGTCGCCCCGAAGGTTCCGGCCTCGGTGCCGCCTTCTCCGGTACCGACGCATCGCTTTGCCGGCACCACTGAAGGTAGGCGGATAGAGCGTCCGATTACGGCGACTTTGCGGTGCGACAGGACGCCGCTGCGCCGCACCATCAAAGCCGATAGCGCGCCGCGGTCTTCGAGAGATTGGGATTGTAGTACGGATCGGCGCGCAGAACCGGTCCCCAGCGGTCTTGCATGATCCGGACTTCGCGCTCGAACCGGGCCAGCTTCTCGGGCGTGTCCTCCGCGCCGCGGCTCTTCGATTCGTGGTGGATCAGGCGCGCATGGGGTGTCCACACGATCCGGTACCCGTGCGCGCGCAGCTTGAGGCAGAGGTCGACGTCGTTGAACGCGACGGCGAGTTCGTCGGCGTCGAAGCCCCCGCTCTCGGCGAAGACAGAAGCCCGCAGAAGCAGGCAGGCCCCGGTCACGGCCGAGACTTCCTGGGTCAGGACCATCCGGGCGAAGTATCCGGAATCGTCCTCGGACAGCCCGGGATGGCTGTGGCCGGCCACGCCGCCGATTCCGAGGACGATGCCGCCGTGCTGGAGCGTCCGGTCCGGGTAGAGCAGCTTCGCGCCCACGGCGCCGATGTCCTGCGTCAGCGCGATGGACACCATCTCGCGCAGCCAGCCGGGCTCGATGACCTCGACGTCGTTGTTCAGGAACAGCAGCAGCGCGCCCCGCGCCGCTGCGGCACCGCGGTTGGAGAGGTCGGAAAAGTTGAAGGGCCCGGGCACGGACACGACCCGCACGCGCGGGTCCTTGGCGAAGCGCGCGAAGAGGTCGCGCGTGCGGGTCTCCCGGCTGTCGTTGTCGATGATGAGCAGCTCGATGGCCGGATAGTCCGTCCCGTCGAGAACCCCCGCGAGCGCCACGGCGAGCAGGTCCGCGCGGTCGCGCGTCGGAATGATCACCGAGACGAGGGGCGCGGGCTCCGGGACCGGACGGACGAGCCGGTTGAAACCGAGGGGGCCGCGGACCGCCGTCGCCTGCAGGGGTGCTGCAACCTCGGCCAGGGCGCGCAGCCGCGCCACCTCGCTCCGCTCCAGGGCCCGGTCCGAGAACGTCCCCGAGCCGCCGGCCGCCCGCCAGTGGTAGAGGATCCGCGGAATGTGCCGGATGCGATCCGGCGTCAGTCGAGCCGTGATCCGCAAGAGCAGATCGTGGTCCTGGCTGCCCTCGAAGCCCGGACGCAGGCCCCCCACGGCCCGGATCGCCTCCGTGCGGATCACCGTGAGGTGATTGATGTAGTTCTGACCGTAGAGCAGCTCCCGATCGAAGCCCGACTTGAAGTGCGGCTCGAAGCGACGCCCCCGGCCGTCGATCTTGTCCTCGTCGCTGTAGATCAGAACCAGTTCGGGGGCGGCACGGATCGCGGCCGCGACGTGGTAGAGCGCGCCCTCGGCCAGCACGTCATCGTGGTCGAGAAAGGCAATGAACGGTCCGGTCGCCTGCGCGAGGGCGTCGTTGGTGGCGCGCGCGATGTGACCGTTCTCCGCACGCCGAAGCACGTGGATGCGTGGATCCTGCTGCGCGTGACGGGCGAGGAGGCGCGGGATCGCCGGATCCGTCGAGGCATCGTCGACGATGGAGAGCTCCCAGTTCGGGTAGAGTTGCGCGCGGACCGACCGGATCGCGGCGTCCAGGACGCGCGGCGCGGGATCGTGCACCGGCATCACCACCGAGATCCGCGGTGCGTCCGGCCACGCGTCGATCTCGTCGCGGATGCGCCGCCGATCGGCCTGCGAGAGGGTATCGAAGCGGGCGATCCAGGTGGCGTAGCCGGTCTCCGTTCGATCGTGCAGGGCCCGCAGGAGCAGCGCCCGCCCGCGGACCTTGAGCCCGAGGGCGCGCCAGTACACGGCGCGCGCGGTGAGACCCGGGTTCCGGGGCAGGGCGCGTGCGACGAGGCCGATCCGGCGGACCCGGCGGATCGTGAAGCCGTCGAGGTGGAACGCGGTTTCGCGGGTGAGGGGGGTCACCCGCAGGGCGCGCAGCCCCTCCGGGAGACGCCCCGTCCAGACGAAGCGATCCCCGCCCTCGGCCTCCTCGGAGAGGGCGACGATGCCGGGCCGGCCATCCGGCCCGAGCACCCGTGCGCTGAGCACCAGCCGGCAGACGCCCGCGCTTCCGACGTCCCGGAACCGGATCGTCGCCCAGCTCCCGCCGAGATCGGTATCGGCCAGGTCGAGATCGCGGGCCGCTCCATCCGGGACGAAGCTCCGCGTCGCAGGCCCCCTGCGACTGCGGGGGAGGGAGGCCGCCTGCGGCGAGCCGGACCGGTTCGGGGTCGTCATCACTGCCTCACGCCATTGCAGACCGTGCCCGAGGTGGCCCGGCCGGACAGTCCCGTACTCCGCTTCGAACGACGGGATCCCGCAGGGCAGGCCCGATCCACGCCCGAGCGCGCTCGGTCGGCATCGCCGCCCCAAGCGCGAACGGCCTCTCCGCGCCCCCCCTCGTCCCCGACACGCATCGTCTCAACGCAGCTCCAACCCGCCCGTGCTGGCCGCCGACCCCCTCAGCGGACCGGACCGGACCCCGCCTCCGGGACGCGACGCTTCCGGCTTACCGCATTTTCGAAGGCCACACAGGGCCGATGCCAGGGCCGACGATCGGCGAACCGAGAACCCGAACATTCGCGCCGCGAGGGCTCTTGCGTACCCCGGAACCCCAGGCTATAGCCCCCTCCACCGGCGCCGAGCGCACCGGTGAGGGCGCGTAGCTCAGCGGGAGAGCACTACCTTGACATGGTAGGGGTCACAGGTTCGATCCCTGTCGCGCCCACCATTAACTGCCTGATGTCACAGGGTTTTCCCTGAAGCGCAGTTAGTGACCCCAGGTTCAGCGAACCTGGTTGAGGTTCAGAACGGGTCTCCAGCAGGTTCGCTGTCGGTTCGAGCCTTATCCACGAGACCCATGCCACCATCATCAAAACCAAAGCTTATACCTGCCGACCCGCAATTGTGGCGCCAGGGTTTTCTCGACCTCCGGCCGAGCGTCGTCCCGTGCCCGGGCTTCACGCTTCAGTCCTGGGGCGGTGCGCACGAGGCGTGCATCGACTTCTTGGATCGCTGGGCCGATGAAGCGGTCGCCCTCGGCTGGACGACGCTGGACGTGTTCGGCGTGCATCCTGAGGTCGGCACCATCCGCCCCGACTATTGCGGCGCCCTAGTGCTCAGTGGGGAGCGCGTGTCCGGGATCGAAGAGACCCGCATCCGCCTCGGGAACACGACGTTCTAGCGGGACAAGCCGGGCCGGCCCGGCGGTGCGGTGCCGCTGTGGTTGTTCGGCAGGTGACGCGGCTGCGCAGCGCCCTATCTCGCCGCCATGGCTGAGAACCCCACGACCGGCGAGCTCTATAAGGCGAAGGCCATCCTTGAAGCGGACGTCCAGGCCGCTGTGGACGCCTTCATGGCGGATCCGACCACCACGGCGTTCCTTTTCGGTGACGGTTACCGGATCGACGTCGCCGGGGCTGTGGTGGCGAGCAAGTTCGCTAGCCTAGTGGTAAAGGACGTTCACGCGGCCGACCATCATAAGCGGGTCGCCGTGCGCACTGCCATCCTGTTGGCCCGGCCGGACAAGCCCTGAGTGGGAGCGAGAGGCCGGAGCTTTCCGACTCCGAATGATGATCAATGGACGATCGACGTAGAGCCTCACCCGGACCAGCCGGAGCGCTGGTGCTGGGTCATTCGCCTGAATGATGAGCGTGTCACCAGTGGCGGATGCTTCCGTACCGCCCGTCGCGCTACGAAGTTGGCGGCCGGCAGTCTTAGAGTGAGACAGGCCATCCATTACGCGCAGCTCGCGCGGTTGCCTGATGTCTAAGCCTGCGCTGTTGGCAGCTCTGTGACCTGCGTGGTGTAGCGTGGGCTGCGCATTTCGAACTTCGTCGACCAGGTTCGCTTTTCGGTGAGACCCGCCCGGGCCGGCACGACCGCACCCCGGCCGAAGCGCGCGTTGCAGGCGTCCATCGCCGCCATCAGCGGCGCGCTGCGCTCGCGGTCGAGCTGACCGATCAGCGCCCGCGGTGCGTTCTCCAGTAGCTTCAGGTCGGTGGTGACCACGCCGGCCTTGCTGTAGCGCCAGGGCCGATCGCCTGGCGCGTCACGCCAGGTCCGCGCCACGCCAGCCTGTGCGGCCTTGATCAGCGCCATCGTATCGTTCGTGGCTTCCGGTAGCGTCACGGTCGTGGAGACCGAGCGCATGGGATCGCCCCGGTCATGCTCGGACGTGTGGTAAAAGACCGACACGTGCGTAGTCCCGAGCCCACCGCGCCGCAGCTTCTCACCGAGCCGCGTCGCATGGGCGGCAACCGCCTGCTCCAGGGTCTCGCGCTCGGTGATGCGGCGGGAGAACGAGCGGGTCACCGCGCAGCCCTTGCGCTGGGCCGGCATCAGCTCGAGCGGCAGGCAGGCCAGCCCGCGCAACTCGTAGATGATGCGCTCGCCCACCACTGTCATGGCTTTGCGCACCGGACGTGGGTCGAGGTCGCGGAGGTCGGCGACTGTGTCGACCCCGAGCCCCATCAGCTTGGCGAGCGAGGCCCGGCCGATACCCCAGACCTCGGCCACCGAGATCCGGCAGAGCCAGTGGTCGTAAGCAACCGGGTCGGTCAGATCGCATACCCCATCCAGATCCGGGATCGTCTTGGCGATGTGGTTGGCGAGCTTCGCCAGGGTCTTTGTGGGCCCGATGCCGACGCAGGTCGGGATGCCGGTCCAGGCCCGCACCGTTGCGCGCAGGTCGCGCGCAAGCGTCACGCGGTCCCGGTCGCGCACATCGGAGAGGTCGAGGAAGCTCTCATCGATGGAGTAGATCTCCACCGCTGGCGAGAAGTCCCGGTAGACCGCGTTCGTGCGGGCGCTCATGTCGCCGTAGAGGGTGTAGTTCGAGGAGAAGACGCGCACCCCCTCGCGCTGGCACTGCTGGCGGATCTTGAACCAGGGATCGCCCATCTTGATGCCGAGGGCTTTGGCCTCGGCCGTGCGGGCAATGGCGCAGCCGTCGTTGTTGGAGAGCACGATCACTGGCACGCGGGCGAGCTTGGGGTCGAACACCCGCTCGCACGAGCAGTAGAAGCTGTTGCCGTCGATCAGCGCGATGGCCCGGCTCATCGCACCAGGCCGGCGCGCGCCACGTGCCAGCGGATGGAGAAGCGCACCACGCCCCAGATCTCACCTTCGATCAGATCCTCGACGGCAAAGGCCGGCAGATCCGGATTGTCGAAGGCGAGGCGTGCGACGTTGCCCTCGATGACGAGGCGCTTCAGGCTCATGGTGCCGTCGACGATCGCTACAACGACGCTGCCGTTGCCCGGCTTGAGGCTGCGATCTGCTACCGCCAGATCCCGGTCGAAGATGCCGGCGCCGCGCATGCTGTCGCCGGAGATGTTCCAGGCGAACGTGGCCGGGGGGTTGGGCGCAAGCCACCTGGGAAGCTCAAGAGAGCCCTCCAGGAAGTCGTCGGCCGGCGAGGGAAAGCCGGCACAAAGCGCCGCTCCCTGGATCGGGATGCGTACCAGGCCATCCCCAGCTTTCGCGAGTTCGTCGACCCGATAAAGGCCCACAGCGGCATCCTTCCGTGATAGAACGGAAAGAGAACAAACAGCCGCAGGGTTCCCGGTCAAGCTCGGCTATGCCGCGTGTGGATAACGGGGAAAACGCTCCTGTGCGCGGAACCGAGGAGCCATCAGATGGCGATGAAGTCGACGTTCATGGTCCAGACGTTCGTGACTAAGCGGAAGCGGCTCGTGCCGGGCGACCGCGAGGTTTCACCGACAGAGAGCGGCGCGCTGAAGAAAGCTGAGGCCATGGCCGGTCGGATGCCGGGCACGGCCGCGATCAAGGTCATCGCCGACGACGAAACGGGAGAGCTCGAAGCCGCGATGATTCTCGGGCAATTTGGTGAGATCCCGGACGACTTCGCTGAGGCGCTGCAGAACGCCTGAGGCGCGCATGACCTTCAGCGAAGAGGCAGCAGAGCTTCACCGCCTTGAGGCCGTGGCTTTGAGCCTCGGGCTCACCGAGCGGGCATTCGAGGAGATCCTGCTGGCGGTGGTCGCTGCAGGACGTGCGAGAGGATGCAGGCCGGCGGATCAGCTTTCCATCATCCGCCAGCGCATACACGAGAAGGCAGGGCGTGCCGGTGCATGGTGTCTGGATCAGTCGAACGAGCTTCAACCGAGCGAGTAGCACCGCCTACGATTGGCTGCGTCGCGGAGACCTGGATCCGGACGAACAACGGCCGCCGACGCAAAGTGTGCGATAACGGATTGGCGCGTTGGGTTAGAAAGGGACGGAAGTGAGTGATATAAAGCTGGAGGTCAAATTTCCCGGTAAGGTTATGATTGGGAGCGGGGTGATTGTACTCCCACCCAGTAACCGGAGCGTCTTTCTGGTCGTAAATAACCTTACTGTAGAATTAGAACTTCAAAGTAAGAGAGACACAGAACCTAGCGTGAGAAGGACAAATATTGCAGCTACACATGTAAAATTCTTTATGACCGGGTTTGATAATCCATTGGGCATATCATATTTGCTCGACGATATATTTATAATTGATGGTCAGGCTATTTCTCTACATATGGTGATACACGGAGTCGGCTCAAAAGAGACTACCTATTTGATTTCGTACACTGCGGTGGGGGGTGCGAAATGAACCACTTAAACCTGCCAGAGAATACTGAAATCGCGGGCCGTTTAATCGATACCGAGTCGGAGCATACATCTCAGAAACTAGAACTCGGCCTAATGGGCAGATTATTTGGATCATCTTCCAACAAGCCTGGCAATATAGCCGCCTTTTCCATAATCGTTTTTTCTATAATGTTCGCGTGCATGATGATTTTTGGCCATGATGAGCCAAGCATATCGAAAAAAGATGCACTTACGCTTATCGGCGGATTTATTACTCTGTCACTTGGTTTTGTCTTTGGCCGATCAAGCTCTTGATGATTGTACGATCAGGGCATTGAAATTGGATCGGATTGGGCGGGTGAAACTGGGTGTACTGGAAACAACGAAAGCCCCGGAGCCGAAGCTCCGGGGCGCTGTAGACGGCGGTGGATAGCAGGGATCAGCGCAGCAGACCGATCTTCGTCGGGATACTGGACCCTTGGCACGACGAACTGCGGCCGGGTGACCTGTGGGACTCGAGCGCGAAAAACCCGCCACGGCCGGAGCCGGGCGGGTGAAAGGTAAGCCGCTTCACGAGCGTGGGGCGCTGATTGATCCGCGGCCGAGAGAAGAGTGCAACTACTGGCTTGCGCAGGGCTGCTTGAGCGTACGATTACGGACAAAAGCTGCCACAGCAGAGATGAACGCGCGAAAGGCCTACTGCTGGCGCGGAGGCATCAGCAGCTTTTGCACTCGGCCGTCGGAGAAATATTTCGGCCCGGGAGCAGGCGCATGCCGGTCCTTCTCCCAACCTTTCCGCCCTTCAGCCAATCCAAATTCCAGAAAGTGGGACAGAGGATTGAACCCGTTGGCCCTGACGTCTGGATTGGCGGCGAGATAGCCATCCGTGCTGAAGCCGGCGCTGGGGTCTCGCCCTTCCTTCCATCCGTGCTGAAGGTAGTGCTGCAGCGGTGTGCCGGGAAACTGTACCGTGTCGCGATACCAGTAGCGGTAATAGACCTCATCGAAGCCGGGCATTCTTTCTTCGCAGGTTTCGGGGAGCAGCTTCTGGATCAATCGAGCGAGTTTCATGACCTGTTTCTTTGCGTGGCTCGACCCCGAACGACAGGCGGCCGAATGAAGAAACCCGCCCCGAGCCATCCGAAGCGGGTTAAGTGGAGACGGGTCAGCAAGCCGGCGAGCTGATCACACCGTCAGCTTGAAATAGAACTCAAAGGACGCATCGCCATTCCGCGTCGGATGGCTGAGCACTGACGCCACCGGCTGAGGACCGCTACGCCGGCTCTCGACGATGTAGTCGATCATCGCTGAGAAACTCTCATAGTCCCAGGTGTGGAAGTGGATGTTGTCCCGCTTCGCCATCGCATCACGGGCGGCCTCCACCAAGGCGACCCCTGACAGGCCGTGCGCCTTACTGAAGAACTCCAGATAGTGCTCGATGTCCCGTTCCTCGCGGTAGTCGATGTGATCGTAGATCAGGTGCTCGAGCGAGGTGATGCCACGCTCCCGGTCGAAGGTCTTATGCTTGTCGGGCACGACCAGGACGAGCGAGCCTCCCGGCCGTAGCTTTTCCAGGGCGTCGTGGATGCACTTGATCGGGCTGCGGGTGTGCTCGATGACGTGCGACGCTACGAAGTAGTCGCAGGACCCATCCTCGATTGCGGACAGATCTTCGAAATGCGCGACAATCGACGGTCGCACGATTTCATGCTTGTCGACGCTCGGATCGGCCGCGGCGATGAGCTGCTCGTAGGGCCAGTGATCCGCATAGGTTGTATCGCAGCGCAGGGGGAGCGGGAACGGAGCGGTGTAGGCGCCGATCTCGACGCCGCCGCCGCGCAAGTCCTGCGCTATGATTTCGCGCATATCTTGGCTCGACAAGTCTAGTGGCGGCCTTGAAACGATATGGTCGGGCCAGATATTCGGCGCCCACTGGCCACGATGGTAGCTATAAAGCTCTTCGTTAGAGACGTTCGTAATATTTCCGATATCTAGATTGTGTGCTCGCGCGACTCCACCGTCGCGCACGTAATACCGTTTTGTTTCGTCGACGATATAGACGGCACCGTTCAACTCCGGCCCAAGAGGTCTCAAGAGACGCATGCCGCCCTCGTCGATTTCGTGCGGCGGCAATTAATCTTGACCTCCTTAGGGTTGTCAACGGGCCTCACGATCTCGCGACCGCAATATTTGCCCGGTGTCGCAGCAGCAGCTGTCGGATGCTTGTGGCTTCTGGAGGTGCCTGGCGAATACGGTCGCCCTCCTCCACAAATCTGTACGTCACACGACAAAAGCCCCGGAGCCGAAGCTCCGGGGCGCTGTGGACGGCGGTGGATAGCGGGGATCAGCGTTTCGGGGCGCGCTCCGCCCGGGTCTCGCGCAACAGCTCGATCATCATCGTCATCTTCTCCTCGATACGCCCGAATCGCTCCTCAAGCTTCGGGAGCCGATCACGGTCCCGTTCCAGGCTTTCGAGGCGGTTGGTCAGCATCGCGTACCGTTCGTCGGACCGGGCCGTGATGCGCCCATCACTGTCGACGAGGGCGGTCAGGCGGTTGTCGATCGTGGTCGTGTAGGTCCCGGCCCAGAACACCTGCCCCGCGAAGGTGGCGAGGAAGCCCAGGCCGACGAGTAAGGGCATGCGCCGCGGCAGCACGACGTGCCCCTCGGTATCGGAAATGCTGGTCATTTCGGCCCCCAAGGCCTGAGGCGCGCCGGTGTCCGGTCGCGCGAGAGAGGATCAGCGGGCCAGGTCGCGACGCACGCTGTCGATCCAGAAGACGGCGCGGGCGCCGCAAGCGGTCTTGGCCCGGTCGAGCGCCTTGGCCTCGCCGATGAGTTGGACCACGTCGCGCTTCGTCAGGGCGCGGTCCGGGATTTCGGGGAAGGATCGACGCAGGCACTCGGCCACGCCGTCGGGCGCGGCAGGAAGCGTCACGCGGACGCTCGGCCCCGCGCCACTAGAATGCTCGCAGGCGCCGAGCATCGTCGCGAGTAGTGCAGCGGCGATCCCGCTCCGGGTCCTTGGCCAGCGCATCGTTGATCTCCTGGAGCTTTCGGTTCGTGGCTTCGGCGGCGGCGAGGTCGCGCACGGCCTGGATCGCGACACGGTCGGTGATGTCCTTCGCGACCTTGGTGCGGGTCTGTTCGGCCGCCACGGCTCGGGCCGCCTCGCGCGCGAAGGCCTCGTGGGCCCCTCGAGCCTGCCCGGCCTGGAACAGCGCGGCGCCGACGAGGAGGGCGAGGCCGGCCCCGATCAGCGGCCGGCGCAGGAAGCCCGGCAGGTAGGCCGTGCCGAGCAAGGCGAGCAGGATCAGCCCGAGGCCGCCCGCGCCGGTCAGGAGCGAGACGAGCGAGAAGGCGGTCCAGCCGTTCTGGAGGATGGTGAGGAGGGCGATCACTTCACGCCCTCGAGGCAGAGAGCCGTCTCACGGGCGCGTCGGGCGGTGAGGCCTGAAACGACTCGGCCGCCGGCCTTATTCCAGTAGCCCATGGCCCGGCAGGCCCCGGCGCGATCGCCGGCGTTGTAGAGCCGGACCGTGGTCGAGCCGCAGAACCCGCCGACCCCGACGTTGTAGGCCATGGACGTGAACGCCACGAGCGTCCGATCGCTCATAGGCGCTTTCACGCAGTGCTCGACCTTGCCGGCGAACTCGTCGAGCCGACTCAGCAGCAGCGCGTCGCACTGCGCCTTGGTGTAGGTCCGGCCCATCACAGCGCCTTGGGTCTCGCCGTAGCAGTAGGTCGGGACCCCGACGATGTCCTTGTACGTCCGCAGCCGCAGGCCCTCGTCCTTGCCCACGTTGACGATCGCCATCAGCCCGGCGGCCGTAGCGGCAAGCGCTCCGCCCCACATGGTCTTGCGCGCGAGCCGGCTCATTCGCCGCCCTCAGGCAAGGCTTTCTGCGAGACGAGGCGCGCCAGGGCGGCAGCGATCGTCACAGCGCCGGAAAGCGCGGCGAACCACCCGGCCGGGATCGGGGGGCTGCCGGCAAGGCATGACAGCGCGACCTCGGCTCCAGACAGGAGGACCGCGAGCGCGGCCAGCCGAACGCTCCAGGCGTGCCGCAGCACCGCCCGCCAGTTGGACTTCAGTTTCACGGGATGCCTCCGGGCATGAAAAAGCCCGCACGCGGCGGGCTGGGCGGAGAGACGGACGGTGGGAGGGTGGCGGCCTAGGGGGCGACGATGAGCCGGGCCTTCAGCGACGCGATGGCACTGGTCTTGGCTTCAGACGAGATGCCCGGCGGCCAGACCAAGGCATCCAGTGGCAGGACCCCTTCGCTGGGGAGCCGGCCGTCGCGGGGATTCCGCCCGGTGAGAAGCGCCTGCACCGTGCCGCCCTCCGCTCCGCTGGTGGCCGCGGCAAGCGCAACGGCGCAGGCGACCTGGGGGCCGTCCGTGGCCGATGGGTCGAGCTCGGCGTACATGCCGCGAGCGCCCGAGACGGGGACGCCGTTCAGGAGCGGCACCCAGAAACCGAGGACCTGATACTCCGCGATGACTTGGTTCGGAGCGAGGGCGACAGCAGTCCCGAGCGGGGGCAGAGATGTCATGAAGATTGATCCTCTTCGGTTTGGCGCTCAAGCCGCGTCTGCGTAGGCCTCCCACGAGACCGACGTATTGCCGGTCGCGGGCGGGTTCGGGACGAAGATCGTGAACGTGGTCGCTGTGATATTGCCGTACCAAGGCGCGCCGACGTTGCCGCCGGAAGACAGCATGACTCGGGCGGGTGGGATCGACATGCCGTGCGAGACGACGACGCTCCCGGCCGGCGGCACTTGGGCGATGCCGTCGGCGTCGGTCTTCCAGCCGTAATTATTGCGGCTCCGCGTCCCGGTGGTGTTCACCGCTGCACCGCCCTGCGGGAAGGTGTTGCCCTCGACACACACACGAGGGTTGCCCCCGGAACCAGTGTAGGTCTGGAGTGTCGTGACGCAGAGCGTAGGCCCGACCGGCGCGAACCCGTTGTTGATGACCTTGCCGTTCAGCACGCTGTCGAGCTGAATCGGCGACGAGGTTGAGACGCCGATCGAGTTTCCATCGATCACGACGTTGGAGCAGCGTTTCGTGGCGGTGGCACGCACCAGGATGTTGACGAAGCCGTTCGCGATCCCGCCGTTGTCGCGAATGCTGACGTCGTTGGTTCCCTCGCAGATGTCGATGGCCGTGACCTGGCCCGAGATGAAGTTGCCGCCGAAGATCTTGATCGTCGAGCTGTTCGGCCCGATGCGGATCGCAGTGCCGGGGCAGCCGTCGATCACCGAGTTGGTGAAGGTGAATACGAAGACGTTCTTCTGGAACCAGATGCCGTTTTGGTTGCCGAAGAACAGGCACTCGCTGAACCGCACGGCCTGGGGCTGGTCGAGGTCGGGGTTCAGCCCGTCGGCATAGGTGAAGTAGGCGCCGTAGGTGTCGCCATCGCTGATGTGCGCCGTGGTCTTGGAGTTATTCCAGCCTCCAGCCGAGTAAATCGAATAGCTGTTGTTGGCGGTGCTCGTGTTGAGCGTACGAAGGACGACGCCTTCACGCTCGTTATAGAGCGCATAGATGTTGTACTCTCCGCGCCAGTCCTGAAGGTTGACGTGGTCGCCACCGACCGAGAAGCCGCGCTGCGCATACGTGTTGCCGTTGGTAGCGAACAGGCGGCAATCGGTGCCCTGGAGGGCGCGGAAGACCCAATTGCAGGCCGTGGTCGGGCGCAGGATCGTCTCGCGCTCGCCGTCGCCCCGAAACCGCTTGCCAGCCGGGAGCGTAAAATTCCGGACGTTGTAGATGGCCGCCGGGGCGTAGACGGTCTGCGTCACCTGCGTTGCAAGATTGAACGCCGGCGTGTCGTCCGTATTCACATCACCTTTGGCGCCGAGCCAGAAGACATTGGCGACGTCGGGCGCGTTCAGCTTCCAGTAACCGGTCGGCGTGCTGCCATCAGGGACCTTGGTCGGGTCGGTGTCCGCCGCGCTGGTGCGGACCATCGGCATACCGAACGCCCGGTCGCCCTCGGCGTAATAGCCGGCCAGCGCCATGGAGAGGATGACGGCCGGGATCACGGCTTGGGCGAGGTTGGCCCGGGTCAGACCGAGCTTCGTCCTGATGGAGTCGCCGATCGGGTTGCCGGGCGCTGCGACCGTGGCCAGCGGCACGTCCTGCGGAGCCGCTTGATCCCCCGTCGAATTACCCTTCAGCGTGAAAGCGTTCATCGGCGCCAGGACGGCGTTGTCGAACGAGCCGTCCTCAAGGTCGATGCTGACGGCCGTGCCGCCTACCCGATTGACCTTGATGCGCCGACCGCTCCGAACGTCGATCGGGAAGCTGGGCGTCTGCGGATAGGCGGACATGAGCAGGGCTCCGGGCAAAGAAAAACCCGCCGGGTGAGGGCGGGTGAAGGGCGGTCAGGCAGGGGAGGCGGGGATCAGGCGAAAGCGATCGGCTCGTCGAAGATCTCGGCCGTCTCCGGCCCGATCGTGATGCTGATCCGGACGTCGTAGAGGCCGGGCGCGAAGCCGAGCAGAGAGCCGGCTGGGAACAGCGCCTCGACGATCCCCGGGTTCGCGACGGTCAGAGTACCGGCCGACAGCGACGCGCTCAGCACCGGTGCCGGGGCGCTGTAGCCATCTTCCCAGCCAAAGGCGGGCCCGCACCAGGCCTGATGCTGCACCGGAGGCCGGCGCGTCACGGTCAGGACGATGTCGGAGACGGTCGAGAAGTCGATCAGCCCGTTGTCGGACACGTCGACCCGTCCGTCCGCGCGTACGGCGCGCAGGATCTCACGGAATCGCCACTGGCCCCGGCGCGAGACCGAGCCGAGCGTGTTCAGGTACGAGGGCATCGGCGCACCTAAAGCTTGATGTAGAAGGTGCCGAGGCGGGTCGGCTGCATCGTCCGATGCGGCACGCCACCATCCGGGTTCGAGATCGGCACGCCGAACGTCTTGGCGCCAACCGGATTCGGTGACGTCTTGTAGTTCGTGGTCGCGGTCCAGACGTTCGGCACCGCTGCACCGGCCCCCTGCTGCACGACCTGCAACTGGGCGTAGATGACACCCTGCTGCTCCGGGTAGCTCACCTCGACCGACCCATCGGGCAGATCCTCGGGCAGGTTCTTCAGGCTGAGCAACGCGATGCAGTCACCGCCGGACCCGCCGGGCGTTTGGGCGTCGAGGAAGTAGGAGAACCGCGCAGGCACCGTGCCACTCGTGCCAGCTCCCGCCGGTGAAGACATCGTGATCGTGTTGCCGGTCTTCCCGATCACCCGGGTTCCGACCGGAAGTCCGTCGGCCACGATCGCCATGTCCAGCCCGATGCGTCCGCCGTTGTCGACCGTTGCGATGGCCGAGTTCGATGCGAGGGTGATCTGCGCCGAGACTTGAAGACGGTTGGCTGGGGTCGAGCCCATGTCGTCGAGCCCGGCCGCGACGAGTCCCTGCATGGTCGGGATCATGATCTGTCGGCCGGCCGAGAAGTCTTCCGTGGCCGAAACACCGCGCCCGCCGACCACGGACGCGACCGAGTCCGGAAAGGTGTTCCAGAGGAACAGGAACAGGGCCCTGGCGCTGGCGTTCGCGAGCTCGCTCGCGCCGGAGCCGGAACCGCCGATCGTGCGCGCGTTCATCCGCACCCAGCCGGCCTGGATCGAAGCGTCGAGGCGCCACTTGATGTCGCCGGTGGTCGCGATGGCAGTCGGGTCGATCGGCGCATCGGAGCCGTTATCTGCGGCAACCGCCTCGCCCAGACCGTCATCGTTCCAGAGCAGGTCACCGTAGGGTCCAAGCACCTCCTCGCGGTACTGGCCGGCGGCCAGGAAAACGCGTGGGAAGCGACCGAATCCGTCCGCCTTCACGGGCTGGGTCCAGGGCTTGGAGAGCGCCGCGTCCTTGTAGACCGTCAGCGGAGCTGTCGTGCCGGCGGCGTAGAAGTTCACGCTGGGCACGAGGAGCGGGCGACCGGAATCGTCGAGCACCTGCTGCCGCGAGAGCGGCCAGGAAATCGTCATGCAGGGGTGCTCCGGAAAAGCAAAAGCCCCGCGCGGAGGCGGGGCCTTGGGCAGCGCGGCGGATCGCTCGCGCGCGTCTCGGGACGGTGGTTGTTTCGGGCGGATTGCCTGTGAGGTCAAGGCCCGCCGCCGCAACGGTTATCTCGTGACCTGGAAGGGTGCGAAACTTTCGCAGGCTGCAGTCCACTACGGCAGCGAAGCTTGGCTGTTCCGCCGGCCATGGTATGAGGGTGGATGCCTCGCTGGTTCCGCCTCGTACCCGCCCTGTTGATTTACGCCGTGATCATGGCCGTGGTCGGCCGAACGATACACGTCTGGGCCCTAACGCCCGACGAGCGCACGTTCGAGACCATTGCCACCAGGATGGTGACGCTGTTCGCATTCGCTGTCGTTAGTGCGTTCGTCGTCTATCGGCTCTTCGTACGCACCGGCGATGGCCGCCAGGATGTTCGCTGATGACGCGCCGGCTCTTGTTGGTCCTGTCGGCAGCACTGGGCTTAGCTGCTGCCGGCAGTGCGCTGATCATCCTTCGGTCGCCGGCGCCTGTCGTGCAGCTGGTCGATTGACGTCAGGGCTGACTGAAGTTTGGGGTGCCTAGCCGAACTCAGGGGGCGAACTGAATCCGTTGAAAATGAGCGTAGCGGTGTAGACCGTCTCATGACGGTCGTTGCGCACGCGAACCGTCAGAGTGTGGTGGTCCCCATCCTCCGGCAGGATCTCCCTGGCAATCTCCGGCAGGACGCGCTTCGCTTCGCGGCGAACAGCATCGAAGTCGGCACAGTCCGTGCCCTGCTCATCCAACCGAAACGTCCCATCGTGGATGTCGAAATAATACAGCGCCATCGGTCTCTCCTCGCGCAGCAGGCGGGAGCACACGAGGTCTCACAGGCGCGGAAGGCCAAGGGCAGAGCCGCGATACACCGCTTCTATGCGACTGAAGTGCCGTTCGCATTAACATGGCGATCGCAGGCTTAGGTCCGGAAAGTTTCCGGAGCGTTAGGACGGCTCGGCCATAGTAGGGGCATGCGTCCGAGCATCATCCTGTTCGCCTCCTTGATCGCGATCGCGTCGCCAGCACAGGCAATGTCGCTTGCCGAGTACTGGCGGAGGGATTTCAATCAGCAGCGGACTTATTTGCTCGGCGTGCACGATGGCTTTCTGGGGATCGCCCTCACGTCAGACGACTCTCCGCCCAGAGCGCGGATTCGGGGCTGCCTCTCAGGCCTCAAGACGGATGCAGATCTCGCGACCGCGTTCGCTGCTTGGGTGCAGACGCACCCGGAAATGATGAGCCAAAACGTCTCTGCCGTGTATGTTCAGTACCTCTTCAACATCTGCCCAGCCCAGCAGGGAGGGGCGAGGTAGAGCATGCCCCGCTGGTTCGTCGTCGCCCTTACCCTGATCCTCTACGCCGCCGCCATGGGCCTCGTCTGGTGGGGCCTGAAAACGTGGGCTGGTCCGTGGCTTGGCACCTTCTACGATGGAGCGGGGGGCCTCGTGGCTTGGCTCGCGTTGGCCGCAGTGCTGACGATCGCTGCTGTAGCCGCTTTCTGGCCGCGTATCAGTGCCGGCTGGACGAGAAGTCGCCTATCGAGCCGAGACTGACGCGGGCGCCTGGACGGCGGAGGACACGCCCCGGTTCGTGAGCAGCAACAGCTTCGTCGTGAGAAGCTCGGCGCTGCGGCTGCCCTCCTTGGCGTGCGAGAGAGAGCGCAGGTACGGGATCGCCTTCGGATCGGTCAGGATGCGGGCGATCGCCTCGCCGTCCTTCAGCATGCGGCGCTCCTGGAGGAGATCCTTGCCCGCCCGCTTCGCACCGAGCACCGCGCCACCGGCCGCACCCTTCACGCCGCCGACCCCGGCGCCGGCCGCAGCACTTGACGCCACTTCGGTGATCGCTTTGCCGATTGGGCCAGTGCCCTCTTTCAGCCGCTGGCCGATCACGCTGTTGAAGTAGGTGTCCGAACCCTTGGCGGGTTTCCAGCCGGTCGCCTCCAGGGTGGTCAGCATGCGGTCGAGACCGCCCCAGACTGCGTCCCCGCTGGGCAGGGCGCGCACCGCCGCTTCGAGGTTCTGACGCTGCTGGCCGTTGCCTCGAACGGCTGAGGCGAACCCGGCGCCGCCGTACTGGCGAGCAATGCCCTTGGTGTCCTGGGTCGCCTCGTTGAATACGCGCTCCAGGTAGAAGCGGACGAGGTCGCGGGCCGCGCCCGGATTGCTGCGGGACAGCGCCTGAACAGCGGACGACACTTCGGCGTGCGAGCCGACATCCGGGTTCATCGGGAAGAGGGCGTCGACCGCAGCCTTCACGTCGGGTCGTTTCGCGATCCGCCCGAGCGGGGAGCGTTCCACGACCTCGCGCCCCTCATGGGCCAGGGCCAGGGCGCGAAGCCGCTGACGGGCCTCCGGCAGCTGCACGAGCAGGTCCTCGTTCCGGCGCATCGCGGCGCGGATCGAGGCGGCGGAGGCGCCGCCCTCGCCGGCGGAGACCTCGTCGAGGATTCGGGTGACCTCGCGGGCCTGGAAGGCTCGGCGCGCCTCGGGTGTCGCGTTCGCCAGGAACTCGCGCGCGGCGGTGGCGCCCTGGAGGTTGCTCGGTACCTGTTCGGCGGGCGTCGCCATGCGGCCAGTGTCCGCGTCCCGCTGCACGACACGGCTGAGCGGGGTGTTCCCCTCGAACGGCTCCAGCGGGCGCGAGTTGGCCGCGAAGTTCGTGTCGGCTCGGGCGACCTCAGGAACGGCCTTCAGCTCACCATCCAAGGTCGAGCGGGCAATCTGCAGGTCGCGCACCTTGGTGCGGTCGCCGATGTCCCGCGCGGCCTTGATGTCGAAGTCCAGGCGCTCGCGGGCCTTCAGCAGGCCTTCGACGGTGAGATCGATCTTTCCGTCGGGCCCATGCATGTCCTTGCGGGCCTGGACGAGGGCGGAGCGCACATCGCCCTTGGCGGTGCGCAGCCGCCCGTCGATCGCGTTGAGCGCGGACTGCGGATTCACCTGCCCGAAGCGAACGCTCGGGATTTCCTCCGTCACCACGGTCGACTTCACGTAGGGTTCGAGCGGCCCCTTCATCCGGCTGACGACATGCTCGTAGGCGTCGAGCGGGTCGGGGATCTCACCGCGCATCACGGCGCCGACGACGCGGCTCCGGATGTCGGGGTGAACCCCGGCCGGGTCGATCCCGGCGCGGGTCAGGTCCTCGTCGAGGCGCGACTCCGCCGTGGAGAGCGCGGCGTCGTACTCGTCTCGGCCACGGCTCGCTTCGGAGCGCGCGCGCGGCTTGCCCTGAGCGTCGAGCGGGTAGGATGGCACCCCGCGCTGTTCGTTCTGGAGCTTGCGCAGCAGCTCGGACGAGATGTCCCGCGCCATGCCTCCATCGGCATCTGGACGGAAATAGCCCTCCTCGATCAGGCGCTCGCGCCAGAAGTTGTCGAGGCTCTTGCCATCGGGCCGGGCGACCTTGCCCACGCCGGGCACGGTAAAGCGGTGCAGATCAGTCGCGGCGGCGTCGCTATCCAGGCGTAGTCCGCCGTTCCGCGCGATGAAGCGGGCGAGGCTTTCCGGGCCGGGCTCGGCCGCCACAGCGCCGGGGCGCTCGAACGGCTCGACCGGGCGCGGCGCATCGGCCTCGAATTGAGGGCGCGAGTAGGCGGGCTGGGTCACGATCGGCTCGCCCGGGCGCTCCACCGTCACGGTGCTCTCGACGCCAACGTTTTCGGGCGCGGCTCGCGCGGCAGCATAATCGCCATCGGCCTGCACCTTGCGGGCGGCCTCGCGCGCATCAGCGACGCCGCGCATCTCGCGCTGGATCACCTGCCCGGCCTGATCCTGGGTAACCCGCGGGCCGGCGGCCTGCTGCGCTCGGATCACGGCCTGACCTTCGGGGGTCGCGGCAACGCCGGCCTGCGCGACGGCCTGAACCGTACCTCCGAGCGCGGTCGGCGCTTGGTTCTGGGGACCGATCCCATCGAAGCCAGCGCGTCCGACGTTGTCGACCGCAGCGGGGCGTCCTGCATAGAACTCGCCCATGATGCGGCCACCTTCGCCGCCGGAGTTGCCGATCACCCGGGCGAGCTGCGAAGCGCGCGTGGCCTGGCCGCCCGTGACGGCGTTCAGCGCCTCGTCCAGGGTCAGGTTCACCCCGCCGCCGGGCAGGTTCTTGGCCTGCTCGATCAGGTACTGAGCCGAAGCGAGATCCTTGTCCGAGATGCCGTCCAGCGCCTCGGTCACAAGGGCTTGACTGCGTCCCTTACTGGTCAGCGCGCCGACGCCCTTGCCGACGAGTGCGCCGACGGCAGGGCCAGCAGCACCAAGCGCGCCACCGAGGCCAGCACCAACGAACGTCTGCTTGCCATCACCATCGGATCGGACCGCGCTATCCGCACCACCGAGAGCGGCGCCAGAGAGCAGCGAGGCGCCCATTCGGACAGGCAGCGAACCCGCGCCCGCGCCGAACGCAGCCGGAGCCGCCGCCACCAACGGCAGGGTGCCGGCGACGCCGCCGACGAATTCGCCCAGGCCGGCGGCCTTCGGGTTCTCCTTGGCCGTGGCCTCGCCGAACTTCTCGACCCGCTTCAGCTCCTCAGGGAAGGTGGTGCCGTTCTGGAGCGTGCGGGCCGCAGCCATTGCGCGGTTTACACCGCCGAGCAGATACGGACCGATGACGGGCACACCTTCGATGATACCGCGGCCGACCGCGGCCGAACCGTCGCCGGGTGTGCCATCGGCGGGGAGATCGCCCGTCGCTGGCCGAGCCGGTGCTGCCTGCTCGACAACCGGGGCAGCTACCACCTTGGGACGGAACGCAGCCCAGTCGTCCGCTGCCGGCGGGGCGGCATTAACGGCAGGAGCGGCGGGCTTCCGGAACGCGGCCCAGGCATCATCGCTCATTAGGGCACCACTCCTTCGGACCCATCGGGCAGGATCAGGCGCGTCCCCGACGGGTAGCGCTTCATCACATCTTCCGGCTTCATCTGAGGCGTCACGCGGACGGGCAGGGAGTTCCGGAGCTCAGTCGGCTTCGGACCGCCGGGCGCGCCGTCCTGCTTGTAGTAGGTCCCGCCGCGCAGGTCCTCGGCGCGGCGCTGGTTGAAGTCGAGCCGCTTCTGCGCGAGCGCGATGCCCCGGTCGAAGATCTTCTGGCGCACCACGTCCGGCTGATTCACGGAGCCTTGGATATCCAGCAGGATCTTCCGCTCACCCTCGGTCGGGTTGCCGCCGAAGATCGCCTTGAGCTGGCCAAGCGCGTTCGTCGTGACGACGTTGTGCAGGTCCTCGGTGGCGACACCAGCCTCGTTCCCGAAGATGCTGGTGACCGCACTACGCGCCCCAGCGGTCGGACCCTCGTAGGCCTGCCGCGAGAGCGTCTTGGCTTGGCCCAGCGCCTCGATCGCGGTCTGGGCCGAGAGCACGCCCTCGTCCGCCTCCTGGATGGCTTTCTTGTCCGTGGCAGACAGGTCCTGGTCGCGGCCGATCTTGCCCGTGCCGACGTAGGACTGCCAAGCGGGCGTGCCTTCCTTCAGGTTCAAGCCAGGAGCGGCCTGCCGGCGGGCTTCGATCTGAGCCGTGATCGCCGCCCCGCCATCCTTGTCGACCTTCGTCTCCGGCAGGGTGCCGTTGAGGATATATCGGCGGTTGCCCTCCTCGTTCGGGTCCAGGCCCCGGCCCAGAATCTCCGCCTCGCGGGCGCGCACCTGCGCTGTGATCTGCGCACCGGGATCTTTCTCGGCCTTCATGACGAGGCTGCGTTCGCCGGTCGTGGCGTTCCGCTTGAACTGGCTTCCGTCTGGATCGGTCTCGTCGGTGAAGCGCGGCCCCATGCCTGTGACGGGCACGATCTGCTGGGTCCGATTGTTCACCCAGGCCGACTGACCGTTGATGCTTTCGATCTTCCAGGGGCTGTCCTTACCCGTGAGGATCTGCTGGTAGAGCGCCGTCGCCATCGGTCGGGTGACGGGGTTCTTCCATGCCTGAGTGAGGATTGCCTGCTGCTCGGGAGACATGCGCGAGGCGGTGGTGCCGAACCCGGCGAAGCCCTGGGGCGCGGCGGGCGCAGCCGGAGCGGCCACGGGAGCGGCCGGCGCCGTGGCGCCCTGACCCGGGACGAAGAAGCCGGCCGGGCGCGCGTCCGGCGCCGGCATGTCGGCCTCAGCCGTGGCGGCGGTCGCACCGGCCGGCATCATGCCCATGCGCTGCTCCAGCGCCTGGGTCTGGGCCTCGTTCTCTGCGACCTGGACCGGGCGCTGAGCCGTGAAGGCGGGCGGAGCCGCCGCCACCATGCTCGGCACACCAGGAGCGTTCGGCGCCGCCGCAGCCGGCGCGTCGCCCCCGAGCTTCGCGAGGTAGGCCCGGGTCGAGTTGAGCCGCGCCTGTGCCTCGCCGCCGGGCCGATTGTAGCCCGCGAACTTCCAGGCGTCCGCCATCAGGCGGTTGGCCTCCTCCGGCGACTTGGCGTTCTGCAGCGCGAGGGTGAGGTCCGGGTTCTCGGTAAGGGTGAACTTGGCCTGCGCGACGACCGGATCCTGCGCACCGGCCGTCAGCCGGCGCATATTGGCGAACCGATCGCCGCGCCACGACAGGATGCCGCCCGACGTGCCGGGCGCGCCGCTTTCGCTCGGGTCCGACCACGAGCCGTTGATGTTGTTGCCCTTGTAGCCACTCTCGTGGGCGGCATAGGCCGCCACCGCCGCGAGGCCGTAGGGGTTGGTCAGGCCGCCATCCTTCAGCGCGCCGATGAACCGCTTCTCGGTCTCGCCACCGTTGCCGGGCGAGCGCATGGAGGCCTGCCCACCCGCGAAGGCGGGCACGGCGTTGCCGGCTGGCGCTGAGCCCTGTCCGAGGGTTCCAAGCGTGGTGCCTGGCGCCCCGGCGGCAGACGGTGCCGCAGTCATGCCGATCAGCTTCCCGAACAGGTCCGGGGCCTCATCCTCCTGGGCTTGCTTGCGCGCCGACTCGTAGGACTTCCCGAAGGAGTCCCCGATGCCGGTGATCATGCTGTAGATGCTGGTGCCGCCGCTCATCAGGTCACCCGAAGATCGAGAAGGCAGACTTCACGCCGCTGCCGAGCGACGACAGGTTCTTGCCGATGTTGCCGAGTGCGCTGCCGTTGCCAGCGAGGCCGCCCAGCGCGGAGCCGAACAGGTTGCCGATGCCCAGCACGGCGCCGAGCTTGGCCTCGTTGGCTTTCTGCTCCGCCTCGCCGACCTTGTAGGCGCCCTGCGCGACGGCGTTGCCGGCGTTCACGTCGATGCCCGCCTTGGCCGCGCCGGTCTGGTACCCGAGGTTTCCGAGCGCCCCGAGCGTGCCGGCCTGCCCCGTAGTCGCGGCGAGCGTCTTGCCGTCGTAGCCCGAGAGGTTCTGGAGCCAGGAGTTGAAATCCTGCGAGGCGAGGCCGCTTGCGAACTTCATCGCGTCGGTGTCGGCGTTGCCTGAGGCGAGCGTACCGTTGACCGCGCGTGCGCGCTGCAGGCCCTGGAGACCTTGATCCAGGTTAAAGGTGTAGCCCGGCGTCGCGGTGTAGGCCGAGCGGGCCGCGTCACTGGCGTCCTTGCCGTTCACGCCCAGCGCGTCGGCATAGAGCTTCGAGCCGGCCCCGTAGCCGGACGCGAGGTTGCCGAAGAGGCCGCCGGCCTGCCCGTACAGGTCCGCCGCCTGGTCATAGCCCTGGTCGAGCTGATCCTTGCCCTGGATTTGGCCGGTCTGGATGGCCTTCGCAGCGGTCGCGACGGCATCCTTGGTCGGCTTCGCGCTGAACGCGCCGAATAGGCCCATCGGGAACTCCTACTTCTGTTCGAGAGCAGAGATGCGGGCATCCTGCGCGACGAGCGCGGCTAGGAGGGCCTGCAGGAAGGTGAACCACTCGCGGTTCAGCACGCCGGTCGAGGCGACCACGGCGGGTGCCTGCGGGGAGGGGGTCGTCGGGAGATTGGAGCTCATTCGGTGCGGGCCTCGACTGCCATCGCGCCGCCCAGTAGGGCGCAGTAGACCGGATCGGACACGTCGATGCGCCAGATGCGGCCCTGCACGCCGGTCAGGCCGGTGCGAAGCACGTTGATGCGGGTGCGGGACTCGCCCTGACGGCCGAGCGCCCGGCGCAGCGGGTTCGACCAGGTCAGCCCACCATCATCCGACCACGAGATCAGAACGACGGGATCGCGGATGGTCGGATCGGCCGAGAGCCGACCCACCCCGAGCGTGAAATCGAAATCGGCCCGCGGGATCTGGAGTCGTTGGGGGAAGCCCTGGCCCGGCAGGCTTTCGACGCGGAAGCGCAGCGGGGCGCCGTCCTCGTCGAACACGTCCTCGCGAACCTCGAGGAGGCCGGTGCCGGCACTGTCGCCGATCAGCCAGCGCCCGAAGGCGTTGGTGCTCTGGGTGCCGCGCCACCGATCCAGGCCGGCGCTGGCGCGCTCGAACCATTGCTCGGTGGTCAGATCGTAGACCCAGGTCCGGTTCGGCATCGAGACGACCCAGAACGCGTGGCCGCCGATCAGGTGGACCGAGGCCTCGATCGCGGTCCGGTCGACCTTCGCCGCCGCGGCGAGGTCCCGCTCGACGTCATGGTTCGAGACGCGGGCCGGGGCGTAGCCCGTCAGCTTGTAGACGACCGAATCGTCGCCCACCCACAGCATCTCGTTCGACCATCCCTCCTCGTGGCCGGCGACGGCCCACGGCCCGATAAGGCCGCGCGGGATGCCGGTGACCCGGGCGAGCGGGAAGCCGTTGGCCTGCGCCTGGCCGCCGTAGACGCCGATCCCGGACGGGCCGAAGAGGAACAGCTCGTCGCGGAAGGCGATGCCGCGCAGCAGCCCGCCGGGCCGTGCCTGCTCCGTGGTCTTGTCCAGGGTGTTGAAGGTGGTCGCGTTCAGCCCCGACGCGAAGCAGGTCCCGTCGCCCGCCGTGAAGAACAGGAAGCCGAACAGCTCGCAGACCGAGTTGGGCTGGGGCAGGGCGTCCGGGATGATGAGGGGCTGGGGCTGGCCGTCGAGACGCAGCGTGTAGGCGCCATATTCCGTGGTCGCGACGATGTCCGGCGCCGGCGCGCGGTTGTTGCGCCCGATCGTGATGCGCTGCGATCCTGGGAGCGGCCCGAGCACCCGCACCGTGCCGTCCTCGGAGATCCGGGCGACCTGGTCGCGATAGCCGGCGAGCACATTCGCGCCGATCTCGCGCATGCCGCGCGGCCCGCGCAGGCCCGTGTCGACGAAGCGGCCCAGGCCCGGTGCACGGCGGCGGGACACGGGCGCACGGGCACCGTCGCCGAGCTTCTCGACAAAGGCATTGATCAGCCGGCCCGAGCCCTCCGCATCGGAGAGCCCAGGGCGCGACGAGAGCGGCCAAGCGATCGCGGGCATCAGCAGCGCCCGCGTCGTGAGCCGCAGCCGCCCCAGAACGGCTCGACCCGCATCGGCGGCCGGGCGTCATAGACCTTGTAGGCCAGCTGCAGGGACGTGCGCGCGCGCTCGGCGTTCGCCATCAGCTCCTGCGCTCGGGTGCCGCCGATGCCGAACGGCACCATGGCGGCTTCGGCGATGATCGCGGCGAGCGGCAGGTACACCGCGTCGTCGATCTCGTCGCCGTTCACCTTCGCGACCTCGTCCGCCAGCAGCTTGGCGCACACCGGCTCGATCAGGTCGTCGATCTCGGCCCGGTCCTCATCGGAGGGCTGCTGCCCGGCCGCGAGCACCCCGACGTCCTTCAGGACGCGTTTGATCAGGTCCTCGCGGGTGCGCATGCTACTTGGCCGCCTTGGAGGCCTTCGGCGCCGTGGCAGCGTCGAGGTCGACGCGGGCCTGGGCGAGTTCGGTCCGGAGTGTCTCCAGATCGGCGTTGGCGGCGTCACGCTCGGACACCGCGAAGCCGCCATCGGCCTGGGCCTGGGTGAGCTGCGCCTGCAGGTCGGTCAGGGCGGTGGTGGCGCCATCGAGCGCGGTCAGGGTGTCGGCGTGCGCGGCACGGGCCGTCTCAACCTCGGCGAGGGCTGCGTCGCGGGCCGCCTCTACGGCCTCGATCTCGTCGACCAGCTTCTCGTTCTCGGCCGTGCCGGTCTCGATGATGGTTGAGAGGCGGGCGATCTCGGCGAGCGCGTTGGTGAGGTCGGCATCCAGGACGGCGGTTGGTTGGGCGGTGGACTCGTCCAGGAGGTCGAGCATGGCCGGGGAGGGGCGGCCATCCACGCGGGCGGTCAGCGCCTCAGCGGTCGCCAGGGTCGGATCGGCGATGCAGTCGGGGGAGGCGTGCCAGCCGTCGGGCAGGCCCTCGCCGGGGGCAAGGTCGAAGATCTCGGCGGACCCGTCGGGCTTATAGCCCCAGGTCGGGGTGGTCTCGTTCATCGTGGGCCTCGTCTGCTGCGGGGCCGGGCCCCAGAACGACGAAGGGCGCCACGAGGGCGCCCTTTCGTCTTAGCGGTGGTGGGATGGCGTCAGCCGGCGAGGCGGACGGCCAGGTCCGGGTAGATCGCCTCCCAGCCGAACAGGATGTCGGCGCGGACGATCTCAACGTCGTTGGTCTCGTCGTAGGCCTTCAGGATGCGGACCGAGAGGCCATCGGCATCTTCGCGGGCCTTCCACACCACGCTATCGGGCATCTCCAGCGGGACGGTGACCATCGCCAGGGCGTTCTTGTGGAAGCAGAGGTTCTGCGGGAACACCTGGTTGGCTGCGCCCACGATGGTGATCGGGGCGCTGTCGGCCGGGGGCGCCGAGACAGTCTGGTACGGGCCGGAGACGATGATCGCGGGCGAGATCGTCAGGGTGCCGTTGCCCGAGGCGTCGGAATTGACGTTCGAGCGAACCACGAACTGCTGGAGGTAGGGCAGCACGGTCTTACCGCTGCCGCCCTCGCCCGGGACCGGGTTGACCGCGAATACGCCGCCGATGGTGAAGACGTCGCCCTCGCGGAGCACGCCAACCGAGGAGGCGGTCCAGCCCTTGGTGGAGAGGGTCTGCACACCCGTCTTCATCACGTCCCGGTAAAGGGACACCTGGCCAGCGCCGTTCACGAGCGGGGTACCCGCCTTGGTGCCGACGGTATGGCTGCGCAGGTTCACCGACTCGTGGGTGTTGAGGCCGGCGAGGTTGCCGATCTCACCGGTGGCCCAGGCGTCCGCGGCCTGCTGGGGCATGTTGAGCGTGGTCAGGGTGCCGGCGATCTTGTGGAAGGCCTCCGAGGTCATCACCGCGCGGCGATCCTGCTTCGGCACGGCCATTTCGGTCATGCGCTGGGCGACGGCACCGGCCGCGGCGTAGTTCGCCGGGGTGGTGCCGGGCGTGCCGACCACGTTCCAGACCTTGCGGTAGAGCGCGGCACCATAGGTGTCGACGGTCTGGGCCAGAGTGATCATCGCCGGCTTGATGTAGCGCTCGGAGTAGTCGTCGATCGAGAGCGTGAGGTCCTGGGTATTGAAGCCCCAGGAGACGTGCTTGCGCTGGTCGATCTTGATCGAGGTGCTGCCTTCCTCGACGTCCTGGTTGACGCGGGTGGCACCGTCCGTGGTCACGAACTTGACCGGCTTGCGGATGGTCACGGTGTCGCCGACCTTGGCGAACTCTTTCTTGTACTGGCGATGGGCCAGCTTGCCGAAGACGAGGGCGTTCTTCAGCTGCATCAGCGCCTCTTTGGCGATGATGGAGGGGACGAGCAGGGGCGTATTGGCCATGGGTCGAGGTGTCCTTCAGTCGGTCTGGGGGATCAGCGCTTGCCCGCGCGCCACTTCTCGTACTCGGCGAAGGACATCTTCGACGGGTCGGGACCGGGCGCGGCGGAACCCGTGACGGGCTTCGCGGGGGCAGGGGCGGCGGTGGCCTTGTTGGGTTTCGCCAGGGTCAGGCGAGCTTCGAGCGCGCCCACGGCCTTCGCGGCCTGGAGCGGGCTCATCCCGTTGAGCTTGGTCAGCTCAGCGGGGTTCTTGGCGAGGTAGTAGGTGAGCAGCCCACCCTTCTCGCTGTCGACGACGAGCTCCTGGACGTGAGCCTTGATCTCACGCTCAGCAGCACCCTTCACCACCGTGTCGAAGTCCGAGATCTTCTCCCGGGCATCGTCCATGCGGTCGTGGAAGGCTTCGATCGCCGCTTCACGGGCCTGCGACTGGGCGCGCGACGCGTGGGCGTCCCGCTCGTTCAGGCGCTGCTCGGCGAGGGCCTTGGAAAGGCGATAGTCCGCCTTGGCATCCTCGAACGCGGCATAGTCCTCGAAGTCGGCTTCCTTCGGGGGGGCTCCGATCTCTTTCTCGATGTCGGCCTTCCGATCACCGCTGGCACCCGTCGGCGCGCTGCGGGTTGCGGCAAGCTCGGCCTCGAGACGTGCGATCTTGTCCTTCGCCCGCTGGTAGCCGCTACGCTTCTTCTGCTTCTCCGCCTCGCTTTCCTCCTCGCCCTCGGGCTTCGGAGTGTCAGCGGCCGGATTGGCCTGCTCTGTCCCTGGCTGTGCGGCCTCGGCGCCTTCGGCCTGCTGGCCTTCGGGGGCTTCGGTCGCTTCCGAGGTCTCGCCACTTGCCGCTGGCGTTTCCGCCTGCGCGCCCAGCACGATCAGGTCCTCGTCCATGTGGTTCGTCCATGAAAAAACCCGCCCTGGTGAGGGGCGGGTGCGGGCATCATCGCGGCCTGCGCTTCATGCACTGGCCTGCGTGAAGGGGAGCGGACGTGCGGCGGGCCCGAGCGGGTCGGCCGGCACGTCGGAAATGGGGGCTGGCGCGAGCAGGGCCGATGCGGCCCACGCGTCTCGCGACAGGTAGCTATTGCGCGCAGAATGCCTGTGAGGTCAAGCGCGTTCGCCCGAGGAACTGCCGTCGGGTCAAGGGGCGGGCGTGGCGCCCCACGCGATCGCCTCGACCTGGACGACCAGGGGGAGCTGCCGGGCGGTCCATCGGTCCTTCGCGTAGATGCCCCATCCCGCATAGACGTCGCGCACGTCGTCGAAGCCGGTGACGCCGGCATAGTCGCAGACGGTCCGGGGTGCCTTGCCGTCTTCCGTGACCACGATGCGGAGGCGGCCGTTCGGCCCCCCCTTGGCGTCGACATAGTCCTTGCGGACCTTGAAGCCGTTGTTGCGCGGCACGATGACGTTCGCCGGCCCGACCTTCACGCCGCCTGGTGCTGCAGCGTGGCTCACGACGGCCTGGAAATACTCCATGCCGTTGCGGTTCACGATCTGCAGGGCGACCGGCGGGGACGTGGGCTTGTCGCCAGCGTCGGGTATGCGCTGGATCTGCGAGAGAACGAACCAGAAGTCGATGCGCGGGTCGGCGTAGCCCATCCGCGCGGGGGTGCCCTTGATGAGGAACCGGGCCTCGAAGAACGAGGGCACCAGGGCCGGCATCACGCCGACGGCGCCGGGGTTCAGCTCGTAGGGCGCAGCCATGGTCCGCACCTTCGCCTGGCCCGGGTCGTGGGCGACGACGGAGTTCGTGTCACCAGCCTGCAGCCGGAAGGTCTGACGCCCGACCTCGTCGACCTCGAGGCAGTGCCCGAGGCCGCAGTTGTAGGCGATCAGCCGTCCGAGTTGCGGAGCGGAGGGCAGGCGGAAGACCTGCCCGTCGAGGAGGCAGGCCATCAGTAGTTCGCCGCAGCCAGCGCCTGGTACTGGTTGTCGTTGAGCAGCGACGGCCCCACCGCGAAGAAGTCGATGCCGCAGTTCGGGTACGAGGCGGTGGACCCGCTCTGAGCCCGCATCAGCTGCACCGCGGTGTGCGCTGTGACCGCCTGCGTATCGGAGGCCACGGCCCCGCCGTTGAGGCAGAGGCGCCGCCCTGCCGGCGAGTAGCCCGAGGCTCCGCCGAACGCGCCGCCGAGCCCGCCGCTGCCCGCCGTGGCGCTCAGCGTGACACCGCCGGCCGTGGTCTGCAGCTGACCGCCCGCGCTGCGTGACATCAGCGTTTCGTTCGCCGTGTCACCCGAGGCGAAGGTCGCGGCGGACTGGGTCGGCCCCGTCGCGCGGACGATCAGCGTTCCGGCCGAGCCCTGGAGCAGGGCAAGGGCGGCCGACGACAAGCCGAAGTTCTCGGACGCGCGTGTCACCGCCGAGTTGGTCGTCTTGATCGCCGGGGTAACGAGGTTGACCTCGGACTGGCAGAACTGCACCGCGACGGCGTCGCCAGAGACCGCGAGCCGGAAGCCGACCTGCGGATTGGCCAGGGTCTGGCCCGAGACCGAGAACCGCGCCCAGGTCCCTGTGACCGCGACGGTGGTCCAAGTCGCGCCGCCGTCCTGGGTCATCTGCACGGCGCCCGTGCCGGTGATCCGCTTCAGGTGGGCCGAAAAGAACCGCAGAGCCGAAGCCGCCGTGATCGACTGCAGGATGGTGGCGTTGGCGGTCGTGGCCGTGATCGACAAGGCCGCGTTCGTCGGGCTGGTGAATTCCATCCCGGTCTGGTCGAGGGCCGCAGTGATGCCGCTCGAAACCCAGGTCGCCGACTGCGTCAGGTCGTGGCTGTAGAGGGCCGCGTTCTGCTGCTGCCCGTCCATGCGCAACTCGCGGCGGCTGCCCACGTAGTTGATCCGCATCGTGTTGGCGGCGAGATCGTTACGAAGGAAGCCGAACGCGTCGATGTAGGTCCGCGCCGTGGTCGCGGTGGTGGTGACCGCCAGCACGTCCGACAGGCGGCACGACTTCATCGTGGACAGGTCGCCGGCCACGAAGGGGATCGCGCAGCGGTCGTTCGTGATGTCGGCGATGGCGGCGAGGCCCGTGAACGGAGCCTTCGCCCACCAGCGGGTGCTCACGTCGTAGAACCGGGCGCCCATCGTATCGACGGCACCCGTGGTCAGGTGCAGGCTGTCGCCGATCGTCGCCAATCCGTCGGTCGAGACGAACTCGACGTCCTGGGCCGACGTCGCGAAGGTGCCCTGCGCGGCGTAGACCGTACCCCATCCGGCCGTGAAGCCGCTGTTGGTCTGCTCGATGTGCAGACGCATCAGCAGGAAGCGGCTGAACCCGAAGTCGGTCTGCGCGGTCTGCTTGAAGTTGCTGAGGTTGGTCCCGTAGTTCCCAGCCTTGGTCGCGTCTCGGGCATCCTGCTCGCCCTGGCACCACAGCATGATATTGCTGGCGATAGTCTTGCCGGCCGCGGCGATGAGCGTCTTGGCCGCCTGAACCTTGTTCTTGAGGGTCAGGTAAAGCTCGTTGGTCGAGGGCGACCAATCCTGCTGGCTCGCGTCGGCCGCCAAGCCGGTCGAGCCGATGCTGTGCTTGACGATGACCAGCGGGACGCCGGGGTTGTCGGCGAGGTAGCGCAGCGCGTAGGCGGCCTCGGGCCCCCAGGTGTTGCCCGGGTTCGCGCCCTGCTCGCTGTTCACGTAGGGCTGATACTGAGCCAGCGTGTTCGAGGCGGCGTCATAGATCAGGAGGTTGGCCGACGGACCGGTCCACCCGGCCGGCAGGACCTGCGAGGCCAGCGGGCCGCCGTTCGCCGTGGTGGCGGTGCCGAGCGACTGGCTGTTCGACTGACCCGCAACGATCAGAAGGTTGACGGCGGTGCTTGCCGCGGCCGGCGTCACGGTCGCCTCGGCGGTGCGCACACTCTCACCCGCGCCGTTCTTGGCGCTGAGCTGGTAGATGTACGGGGTGCCGTTGGTCAGGCCGGCGTCGACGTAGGGCGAGCCGGTGGTGATGAAGCCGACGAGTTGCAGGTTGCCCGAAACCGTGCCGCGGTAGAGACCGTGGCTCGTGATGGCGGATCCACCATTGGCGCCGTCGGTCCAGGCGATCGAGACCTGCCCGTTGCCGGCGGTCAGCGTCATGGTGGGCGCGGCCGGCGCGACGACCTGGCCCGGGCCGGCGTCCAGGCGCACGGGCGCGTCGATCACGTAGGACTGGCCCGGCTGCTTCACAGTGGTGAAGCTCGCCTTGCCCTGCGCATCTACCGTCACGGTCTCGATGGCGCCACCGCCGGCCGTGACGTTGAAGAGCGACGCGGAGGTTCCGGGCTTGAGACCGCTGGCGCTCGGCCGACCGCTGGTGTCGGTGGTTGCGGAGCCAGCGCCGGAGCGCCCGCCGCCGAAGACGGTGAAGGGGAAGCGCTGACCCATGGCGGTTACGCCAGAACCGTGACGACGGCCGTGGCGGTGGTGCCCGCCACGTTGACGTCGGTCACCTGCACATCGTCGATCTGGGCGTGCCCAACGGACGCCTGGATCGGGTAGAGCGAGCCATCCGTCATCACGAGCATGACGATGCCGGCCGCCGAGCAGGCAATACCGACGCCGTTGCCGGAGGTGACGCCGCCCTTGTTCGGGGTGATGACGCGCGCGGTCGTGTATTTGGCGGCCATGGTGGTGGCTCCATTCGGTAGGGATGCGAGGTGGGCGAGGGGTGGCGAGCGGACGCGCTACTGCGTCGGGTCGGCCGCGAAGAGGTTGACCTTGGTGGCGCCGGCGGCGGCCCCGAACAGGTCGAAGTTGATCAGGGTTGCCAGGGACAGGATCGTCGCCGGCAGGGTGCGCGAGCGCTGCGCCTTGATGCTCACTGCGGTGTGGGTGTCGTTCGTACCGTCGCTGGTGAAGGTCCGGCCAGTGATCTGCACGACGACGGGCGTGCCCGGGTCCTCGACCATGTACGTGATCGGCGGGACCTTCCCGGCCGCACACACGATCGGCCGCGCGAAGGTCCAGGTCAGCGTTCCATCGGTCGCAGTGGTCAGCACGGTCCGCTGCACGCGGGCGGCATGGGTGTGATCCTCTCGCGCGAACCGGGCCGAGGTTCCCTTGCCGCTGTCGAGCGCGGTCGCGGGCGGCGTCACGGTGGCCGGCGCCGGCATCATGGCGGTCACCATCGCCTCGACCAGCTGCTGGCTCTGGCCGGTGCCATACCCAGGCATGATCAGCCCCCGACCCCGGTGGTGATCTCGACCGACGGCGTGCCGGACTCCACCGCCAGGGCGACGAAGTGCTCGGACTGCTGGACGGTCCAGTACTCGACCGCCCCCGGGGCGATGCCGGCCGAGCCGCCGGACGCGCCCGGGATGGTAGCGACGACGCTGGCCCTGCCGAACTCGACGAAGACCTCGACCGTGCCGCGGTTGCGGACGCGGACCTGACAGCCGCCGCCAGAGGGGGCGCCGGCGAGGCGGACCGCGGCGCCGGGGGCGGTTATGGCGGACAGACGCAGGGTCGCCGCCGGGTTGGGACGGAAAGGCTGAAGGTCGGACATCACGCACCCATCATCGGAGCCGCGGGTTCGCCCATCGCGCTCGGGTCAAAAGAAAAGGCGCCCTGGGGCGCCTCGGTTGGTTCAGTGGGCATCTGGCCCGGTATGGGGTCCGGCAGCCCAGGCGGGCCGCCCTGCGCAGCGGGATCGGGCACCTGCGCCTCGGCCGGAGGGGTCATCTCTTCCATCAGCATCGAGACGAGGTCGGACAGGTGCTGGAGCGCGGCTGCGATGGCGTCGACACGCGGATCCTCGACCGGAGCACCGGCCGCGCCCTCGGCTGGGCGGTTGGCCTCGGCGATGCGGGCCTCGTGCTCGAGCACGGCTTTCTGGACCTCGCCCTGGATCTTCGCCATCTCGGCCTGAAGCTTCTGGTGCTCTACCTCGAGCTTCGCACCTTCGAGCTGATGCTTGGCCGCTTCGAGCTGCTCCTGCCGCTGCTGGGCCTGCATCGCAGCCTGCTCCTCGGGCGAGGGCGGCACGGGCGGCGGCGGAGGCTCGCCACTCTCCAGCGCCTCCTCGGCTTGGATCTTGGCCGGCAGCATCGTCTTGATGCGCTTGGCGATCTTGTCCGCCATCGGCCAATCCTGGGCCTTGGCCAGGAGGTCGAGCACCAGGGGCGCCACGTCGGGCGCGGCCTGGACGAGGGAGATCATGCCGTCGAGCGCGGCCTCGCGCCGGGTCGTGTACGAGGCACCCATCTCCATGGCGACGTCGTAGGCGCCGACCGTGACGTCGTTCTCGATCACCTGGGCTTGGCCATCCAGCGCCACACCCTGCGGCTTGTTGATGTCGACGAGGTCGACCTTGCCGTCCTCGCCCACGATCCGGAGCGTGCGCGCCGTGTCGTAGATGTGGGGGATCAGGTCGCAGACGATCGCGCCGGTGTGGCGGATCGAGCGGCTGAAATTCACGATGTAGACGAAGGACCCGACGTCGCCCTCCTGCTGCCGGGCGCGGATCGCCTTGCCAGAGGTCTCATTTGAGCGGGCGCCGAGCGAGGCGTCGTAGATGCCGGTCACCGCCTTGATGTCCTCAGCGGACTCGCGGGTCAGCTCGGCGAGGCCGGACGAGGCGACGGGCGGGGTCTGACGCTGCGGCGGGGTGGGAAACTTCGGGTCCGGGTTGAACGGCAGGAAGGGGTGAGCCTCGGTGTTGGCCGTCTCCCAGATGTGCTCGTAGCCCTTGAACTGCGCTGCGGTCCCGACGAACCCGGCCTTGGGCTGGAGCGCCACGACCTCGGTCTGGGTCGAGCGAGCATAGTTGTAGGCGCGCTGCGCGTCCTTGGCCTTGCGCACGACGCCACGGCGGGTGCGCTTCTTGCCGATGGTCATCTCGATGCCGATCGCGGGCACCACCGGGATGAACCGGCCCTTCCATTCGATCGGGCCTTCGAGGATGTCGGTCGCGCTGATCAGGTAGCTTTCGACCTTATGGCCGTCGCGCTGCTCGATCCGGGCGCCGACCGACTCGGCCAGGGCGAGGTTCTCGGCATAGTCCTCGGCGGCCTTGTCGGTCAGGTCTAGGATCTCGCCATCGGGCATCAGAGCGAGGGTTTTCTTGACCGGGGTCTTCACCCAGTACTTGGCGATCCGAACGATGTCGGCCGTCACCCATTCCGTGAGGCTGCGGCCAGCGTTGTCCGCGTCGCCGATGTCAGCGGCCGGATGGTCGGGATAGGTCTCGTCGTAGATGTCCCGGCTCATGTCGAACGGCACGAAGCAGAACTTGGCATCCTCCCGGGTCGGGAGCACCGCGTCGGGGTCCCAGCGCACGCCGATGCCGTCCGGGATCGGGGCGATGCGGATCTCCTGCTCAAACGTCGAGTCGGAGCCGTACTCGGTCAGGACCTGCCAGTGACCGATGCCAGCGGTGACCTGTTGATCCGCCGCCGCGAAGTAGGCCGCGGGCGCGTCGGAGCGGTTCTCGACGTACCGGGTCATGCCGGCGATGGTGTCGGCCGTCTTCACGTCGCCGCGGCTGTCGACCGGCACGACCTTGATCGCGGGCCGCATCTGCCGGATGTCGCCGGTGATTTGGAGGATGGACGTGCCGAGGCGATCAAACTCCAGGCAGGGCCGGCCTTCACGGGCGCGCTTCGCCTCCTCAGTCCACTGCGCGCCTTCGACCTCGACGAACTCCAGGTCGGAGTAGGCTTTCTCGCGGTTCTCGCGATCAGCGTCGTCGGCGCGATGCCAGCGGCGCATGGCGATCTCGTGCACCGAGAGCTTCGCTGTCGCGGCCTTCGGCTCCGAATTCGCCTCGGTGGCGGCCTTCGAGCGACGTGGTTGCTTCGCGGCCATCAGGCACCCATCCAACCGCCGGCGCGCCGGGCGCCGGTCTTGATCACGAGCGGAGCGGCGTCGACCACGGGCTCGGCGAAGGTCAGCGCGACGGCATCCCAGAGGTCAGGCGAGGGGATGCCCATGCCGCGCATCTTCTCTTTCGACCAGAGCTGCACCTGGCCGCGCGAGTTGTGGCCGTAGCCGGTGGAGCAGGCGTCGGCCTGGATCTCGTCCTCGTCCGGCAGGTCGACGCCGGCGGGGTCTTCGAGCCATTCGAGCGAGTTGAGCCAGATCTCGGCGCGCCGGTTAAGCGGGCCGGGCAGCTTCTCGCCGGTGGTGGGCGAGTAGCGCTCCTCCTGGATCGGAGAGCCGCCGAAGTTGACCGGGACGACGATGCCCCGGCCGGGCGAGCCGTAGCCGCGCTCCACCAGGATGTCGTAGACGCCAGCGCCGTAGCCGCCCGTCACGTCGATGAAGCACTTCACCGGGTTGTCCCGGTCGATGTGGCCCGCGACGTAGTTCGCGCTTTCCGGGATCGACATGCCCGGCTTGCCGCCGGCCCAGAGCACCTTGCGGCCGCGGCGCTTGGCCAGCGCGTGGCGGTCGCCGCCCTGGTGGGCCGGGTCGTAACCAAACACGAGCGGGCCCGAGGGCTCCACGGTGCGCTTGCGGGCGGCCATGACCAGTTTGGCGCTGATCAGCCCGTTGGTGTTCGCCATCTGGAAAGCCTCGGCCGCCGTGGCGGGATATTCCTGCCGGAACAGGGACTCGCCGAGGTCCGCGATCTTGCGGCGGCGCCAGAACATCTGATCGTGGTCGAGGCCGTGAGCCTCGGCGTAGTCGATCTCGGACTCGCCCTGCTCGTCGGGATCGGCGGAGAGCGCGAAGTCCGGGGGTGCGACCTTCCGGTAGCCGTCATCCCAGAACCACGGGACGAAGATCGGCTGAAACTCGGACTCGCCCCGCTCCGCCTTCCGCCATTGCTGGTGGAAGTAGTTGCCCACCCCGTTGGCCGTGCTTTCGAGGATCACCTCGGTGCCGGGCTCGTCCGCGATGGCCTGGAGGATGCCCGACGCGTGGCTGTGTGCGTGCGGCCAGAACCCGACCTCGGAGCCGTGGAAGAATTGGAGCGTGTTGCCGCGCCCGACTGCCTTCGAGCCCGCCGTGCCGACCTTGTACCCGCTGTCGAGGCGGTCGAAGAGCAGCTCCTTGGCGTTGGCCGCTCCGGCGGAGGGCCGCACCAGGGGCGGACAGTGCTCGTGGTACCGCGACACCATCTCGAACAGCGCCGCGGTGGAATCCTCCTGGTGGGTGAGGATGAAGGTTCGGACGCCGCGGTTGTGGCTGGTGCGCCAGAAGAACCGGCCGCCGATGTAGGTCGAGGCGCCCTGCTGCCGGCCCTTCAGGATCAGGGCTCGGACGCTGCCGGTGCTGAGCAGCTGCTCCTGCAGCCGGGCGTGGATGTAGCGCTGCGCCTTGTTCAGCGTGAACGGGACGATCTTGCCCGACTTGGTCCGGATGCGCAGGCACCGCGGGGCGTAGTGCTCGAAGTCGGATTTCAGCCTCTGCCGGATCGCGAGCTCGCGCTCACTCAAGATCCCCGAGAGCGTCTTCGTGGCTGCGGACGGTGTGGCTTGCATCAATCCGCTGCCGGTTCGTGAACACGTCGCCGACTTCCTTCGCGGCCTGGACGACCAGCTGCGCGGCGAGGGCGATGTTGCCCTGAGCCTCGGCCCGGTCCGCGAGGCGCTGGAGCGTCCGGAGGCGCGCGACCCGGTGCGAGATGCCGATCGACGCCGTGTCGTCGAGGAAGGCCTCGCGCGTCGTCCGGAACAGCTCGCGGTAGACCTCGGAGAGGCCCTGGCCCGCCCGGCGCTCCGGGTTGTAGGCCTCGACCTGCTGCGGTGTGACGGCCTCGCCGAACTCCGCCTTGACCGCCTTCACCACCACGGAGGGCGGGTCGAAGCACGCAAGCTGCTGGACGATGAAGGTTTTCACCTCGTCTGAAAGCGCGCTCACGGCCGAGATCCGATCAAAGTCACGTCAAAGTCCGGCCGCAGGTCCCGCACGCGCCGGCGATCTCCGCCTCGCTGATGATCGGGGCCCGGTTGGCCGCGGCGACCAGGGCTGCGGTCTGACCCGCCGCTGCGCCAGCGCCGTACCGCGCCACCACGCCGACGAACTCCTCGACGTCGTGGCCGCGGATCGTGAAGGCCGGCGATCCGTCCTTCCGGAACTTCGGGGCGCCGTAGGGGTCCCGCTCCTGGCCCGCGTGGTAGAGCTCGTGCTCGATCAGGCTGCAGAACGTGGCGTCGTCGCACTGGGCGGCGTACTCGGCGTCGAAGGTCAGCAGGAAGTGCGGCATCGTGCCGAACCACCCGGTGACCTGCTGCTCGAAGCGCGCCTTGGCCCAGCGGTTGCCCATGAAGGCGGTCGTCTCGCACATGCCGACCACCGCGTTGCCCTGGCGGGCGTTCGGGACGGCGCACCAGAGCACGCCGAGCCGCGCCTCGCGCAGGTGGGCGTGGTCCTCGTTCGCCAGCAGCGCGTCCTCATCAATGAAGGTCGCGCGCATCCAGTCGAGCAGGTTGGGCGCGGGGCGCACCGGGGTCTCGGTGACGGCACCCTCGGCGCCGATCAGGTCCTCGGGCGGGCGTGGACGGATCAGCATCAGAGCGCGCGGACCCGCGGCTCCAGCGCGGCCGGGACGCGCCAGACGCCATCGGCACCGCGGACGAGGTCGATGACGTCGGGCCCGTCGAACTTCGAGGGCTTGCGCGGTGGCGGGGGCGGCGCCTGAGTGTAGTGGAAGGTGCTCGACCGATCGCTGCCGGGGCGGGCCGGATCGAAGCCGTAGACGAAGGCCGAATTGGCGCGCGGGTGCGTCGCGGCTTCGCGCAACATGGCTTCGAGCACCGACCGGTCGAACGCATTCATGGTCAGCTCTTCCGCCGCTCGCAGGCGATCTTGTGCGTCTCGCCCGGGGCGAGGCTCAGATGCGTGGCCAGCACCGCGCCGACTTGGGCGCAGGCGGTGACCAGCGGGACCGGCTGCATCGCCATGTCGAGGGCGTTGTCGCGCGAGCAGTCCAGGGCCTCCACTCCAGCCGGACAGACCAGCACCACGGCGCGGAACCCAGCCTCGTCGGCGTGGGCCGGCTGTGGCAGCAGGTGGACCCAGAGGATGATGCAGGCGATGACGATCGTGCCGAATACCATGCGCCAGACGTCGACCACCGGCGGCGGGCCGTGATCAGCCGGGCCGGGCCCGAGCAGCTCGCGGAAGAGGCCGGACAGCATCAGCGGCCGCCCTGCTTCACGCCGAAGCACCGCAGGGCTTCCTCGGCGGAGAGCTTCTCTGGATCTGGGCCGGTCATGCCGAGGGTTGCTGCGCCATCGGAGAGCCGAGCGCCGATCGAGACCAAGCGCATCCGAGGCTCCATCGCCTTGCCGACCTTCAGCGGGGAGCCGGGCACCTGGCACAGCGTGGAAGTCGGACGAGGCTTGATCACGGGCGGCTTCCTGAGCGGGGTAGCGGGTCGAGGCGGACGCGGGCGCGGCCAGCGATGAACTCGATTGTGCGGGTGTGGCCTGGGACCGGATCGGCCTGGGCGGCGAGGGCCATGGCAGCGACCCAGTGCGCGGCGGTGGGCCGGCCCTGGCTGACAGTGAGGGCGAGGCCGGCGAGGCGCCGGGAGAGCGTGACGGCGTTCATGCGGTCCGCGCCTTCCGAGCCTCCGCCTCGCGGCGGGCCTTAATCAGGATCCAGTAGGCGGCAGCGGCCGGGTCGCGCTTGAGATCGCGCTGGGCCTGGGCGGCCTGCGCTGGCGTCCAGTCCGGGCGGGCGGTCACAGGAAGCCCTTGCCGGCGTTCTCGCGGAACAGCTCGCCGTCCTCGATGTAGCCGAGGGTCGTCTCCAGCTTGGCGTGCCGCATGTGCTTGGCGGTCAGCCGCAGGTCGGCCCCGTCGTCGCCGGCAGTGGTGGCGAAGCCGCGCCGGGGCGAGTGGCCGCTGAAGGCGTCGGGGTCGAGGCCGGCGGCGGCGCACCGGGATTTCAGAACGCGGGCAAACTGCCCGGCCGTGAGCCGGTCCGGGGAGAGGCGGCCGCGATCGGCGCCCCGGAACACCGCGCCGTCCGTGATGCCGGAGGCGTCAAGCCAGGCCGCGACAGCCGCGGGGATCTTCAGCTTGCCGTCCAGGATGGCGACAGAGCGACCGACGCCCTGCTGGTCGGTCTTGCTCTTGCCGATCCGGACGAGGAGGCCGCGCCGATGCCGCTCCAGGTCGGGCACGTCCAGCGCGACGAGCTCGGACCGGCGGAGCGCCGCACCGAAGCAGACCAGGATCAGCGCGCGGTCGCGGACGCTGGCGAGGTCGTCGCCCCGGATTTTCTTGATGACCTTCGCCAGGAGGTCGGCGGTCAGGGCCTGCTTCTTCTCCGGCCGACGCCCAATCTACGCGAAATTCTCGCCCGAGGCACTGAGCCGAGGCGCCGCCGCGCTGGAATTGGACGATGACGAGCCAATCGCCGTTGTGGGCCGCCGGACAGCCTAGCCTCTGACATCCAGCATTTCTTGCTGAGTAAAGCGCCGTCTTGCATAGCGAGCGGTCACTCAGAACCCGCTCTGCCCGATCCAGCTGAAGGCTTAAGCGCCGTAAGGAGATCGTCGGCTTGAAGATAGTAATACGAGCCCTTCGAACTAGACATCTTTGGCTTGTATGACGCCGAGCGAACAGTATCTCTAAAACTGTGTTCACTAAATTGGAGCGACCGGAAGAAATCTTCGTCGAGATATAATTCGTTACGGCCGTGTTCGCCATTCCTGATCGCAGCGCGTGCAGCGTGCTCGATCAGCATAATCTGCGCGAATGGTAAGCCGAGGCTGTTCAGTGAGATGTGATTACCGGAGTGCGATGTGTGCGTGAGAGCGTCGTCGTAGTATTCGTTTGAGCCTTGCGCGTAGACGCCATATATCTCAAGCCCGAGGATCGCTCGATAGATCTCGCGTATCTCAGTAAAAAGAACTATAAGGTCCTCTGGACGGTAGTTGTATACAACTCCCGTGTCAACTGCGCCCACCACCCAATTAGTCTTAATAAGCAAACTATCGGCAAATGATATAAAAGAGATATCGCTGTGCTTGGCTGCGAGTAAATCGATTGAATCGCGAAGATCTATAAGCTTATCGCGACTTAAATTTCCGCGCTCGATCTCCTTGGTCATGTCTACAGCGTCAATCATTGCAAAAACTGAATTTGAGCGCAAATGGATGGCTTGGAGCCATCTGCTTTTTACAAATATTGTCGGCCGCCTCTCAAAGGCCCACGCTTCGACGGCGACAATGAAGGCATCGCGTGGCAGCGTCGTTATCACTTTGTGGAAGCGGTCGTGGATGTTGGGAAACCAACTAATCTCGATGCCACCGGGCGTCACTGCAGTTACGCTGGCACGTGAGATGTAGCCTACTAGGAACGGTTTACCGTCCCGGCCTTCGGCAGTTTTAACCCACTCCGCCGCCCAATCTTCCATCCATTCTTGTCCCATTAGATAGACGTCTATGTCCAACGGAACTGAGAAGTACCCATATGTACGGAAGCAGTCATGGCTGAACGGTCGTGGGTTCATGTTGTTCATTGAGATTTTTCCATCCTTTCGAAAATGCTATTCGTTGCTAATCGTCTCAGCTGACCACGAAGTCGCGACCGCGTCGCAAACCGGATTGTATTCTGTAGGTTGCGTGCCAGAACCGATTCCCATCGATGACGTGCGCAGACTGCCTGTGTCGGCCCTGAGTCGAAAGCTCCCTCTCAAGCCTCCAGGCCAGTGCGCTTGGATCCTAGGTAGTGCTCTTGGGTTCGCCGCGCCTGTTCCCCGTGAACGCAGCCGGAACAAGACGCGATTTTACGGAGGGGGACGCGAGGCAACCGTCAACGATTAGAGGCAGTTGGGGGAGGGGAACAAACTTGACATGGTAGGGGTCACAGGTTCGATCCCTGTCGCGCCCACCATTACTCCTCGATCGGAGTAGTGGTCTGCAAAAGGCGGCCTTCGGGCCGCCTTTGTCGTTTCTGAGGGTTCCGCCCGGGACGATGACAAGCGATTGATGGCGGGCCGCTGAGAGTCGAGATCCGTGCGGATTGGCTTCGACGGACCCTGAACTCCACCGTGTTGTCTGAGGGATCATGATCTGAGAGGTTGGGGCCATCACGAAGTGATCTCAGCCATTCTCATCGGAGCGATGCGGGCAGCGAAAAAGCCCGCTGGAACGCCCGGTTCGGAGGACGGTGTACTTCGCATGTTGGCAGCGAGGATCGCCAGCTCGGGCAAGATTCCGCGTGATGGTCGTCCAGCAGGCCCCGCGTGCACTGCCCGTTTCGCGATAACGCAGAGCGGGAAAAGGAGTCCGCGGTGCAGAGGGGCTGAGATCCTGCCGAGTTGCGCCATACGGGCAGCGGTTCCCAGGATCGGGATCCGAGGGTTACTCCAGCGCGTCTGGCCCGCGGGCCGGGACAGCACCGCCTTCTGGATAGCCGTGGTCCCCAGCCGGCTCGACTGAGCGCTTGGGGCTGAAGTACGAACGGGCTGTCGGCCGCGGAATTTTGCCGTCGTCGTGGCCTGCGGCGTGTTCGCCGGCTTCACGCATCGGGTTGCAGGTTGACGCGCGCGGGGTGTGGAGGGCGTGCTCGCGAGCGGGAGCCGGCCCTGCGAGGGGGCTGACCCGGTCGCCGCCGCGTCCGTCTCGCGATCACGGGTCGCAGAATGGACTCTGTCCGCCAGGCCGGCCGATGCGGCGAAGAGGCCTCATGCCGGCCGTTGGCGGCTCGGCGGAGATCGCCTTCGTGACGGTGCACGCTGAAGCGGTGGTCCAAGCCGGGCCCGCCCAATTCGATCGGACCGCCTCCGGACCACGAATGGGGGCAGAGGCCGCATTGCGCGAGCCTGCTGAACCCGACCGGGCCGTATGACGGTTCGCCCCGATGCCGGGGAGGGTCCTGGGAAGGGCCGGGGCGAGTCCGAGGCGCACGGTGCAGCCGTGAAGAGCGCATCGTCCGAGCCTGAATCTCCAGTCCAACCTCGCGTGTCGCGCTGGGGCGCGACCGGGCGGGTCCCCGAGACATGTCTGGCCAAATCTGATCGCGGGGGCCTCGCAACGAGAAACAGCCGCCGCCCCCCAGCGGGGACGACGGCCGTCGACGATCAACCGCCGACCAGTCCACGGACGGGTCTGGCGGCCATGTTACCCGGCGAGCGCCAGCTCAGGCATAGAGCGGGGCGGTGTAGACCAGGAAATCGTCCGCATGGAGCTCGACGGGCTTCGTGTCGAGATGCGCGAAGACAACCGCCTTGCCGGCCCCAGCGGTCCCATCCGCATCGAAGGAGATGTTTCCGCTCGTGCTGTCATAGATGATCGTCGGCGCGCCCTTCTGGGAGGCCTCGCTGCCGGGGCGCAGAACGAAGTGATTGTCCACTCCGGTCCCGTCCACCAGCTGAGCATAGCCGTTGTAGATCGGCGTGCTGTTGTTGAAGACGCCGAAGATCGAGCTGTCCAGGACGATCTTGTCGATGCCGACCTGGAAGTCGGTGATGTTGTCCGAGTTACCAGATGTCAGGGACGCATCGAAGATGAACTTGTCCGCACCCGCTCCACCGGTCAGGAAATCATGACCGGACCCACCGGAGATCACGTCGTCGCCAGCGCCACCATCGATCGTGTCGCTGCCGGCACCGCCACGCAGGCTGTTCATGCCGCTGTTACCGACGAGGATATTGTCGCCGTCATTGCCGGCGCCGCCGATGTTGGCCGACCCTTCGAGGTAGAGGTTCTCGAGATTGACGCCGAGCGCCCAGGTCACGGTCGAGTGGACGTTGTCGATACCGCCGCCCTCGCCGTTGAACTCGACGATTTTATCCTCGCGGTGATACACATAGTAGGTGTCATCGCCAGCACCGCCTTCAAGACGACTGTTCTGGTTCTCCGAGGCGTACAGTGTATCGTTACCATCGGTGCCGCGGGCGGAGTATCCGAAAGCCATACCCAAATTTCCTTCCCACAATCCTTATACGGCACGGACTACGGAATACTGCGTTCGAGAGAGAACGACTCTCCGCAGCAAGTGCGCCCCGCGCTGTAGCGGGAGCTTTAATAGAAGCTTAACCCAAAGCCAAGAGGCCGGAAGCGGCCGATCCGCATTTAAGCTGCGTAGGTCGGCTGGTTCAGCAGTCATTCCGCCCAAGGAAAACTACTTAGACGGCGGAGAACTGACTTGGGACGGTCGTTCCGGAAATCACCCCGCGAACGATGTTGAGGAACGGTCCTTGGATCGAACTGGATAGTTCCGAACAGCATTCCTCGGATAATGCGTCCACGAAAAAGAAGCACAGGACCCAGGAAGAACGCTGAGCGAACGCTCGAACACGCAGCTCGACTGGGATTTGCAAGCAAGACTGGCGAATGACACGGGCTGATCGTGAGACATCAGCGGGTCATGTCATGGACGGACACGCCGGCGATTGAGGCGTTGCTGCGCCAACATACAGGTCGGCCGGATCGCGGGGTCCGAGGCTGCCGGGATCACAACGTCGTGAGGGAGACACCGAGGCGACCGCAGAGGCCGGCTCACAGTCCCTTGCCCCGGCACGGCGATTCGCTTGCCGCGGCCCCCGTCGCTGCAGGACGCTGCGTCTGGACCTTCATCTTCTCCGGGCAAAAGGATCCCAGGGTCAGTCTTGCGCGAGAGGGTACAGGCCTTCAGCGGCCCGGCCTTGAGGGCGGCCCGGCCTTGAGGGCGGCCCGGCCTTGAGGGCGGCTCGACCGGCGCTGCGGCGCGGGAGAGAGGTCCACCCACCCCGCGCCGGATCTGGAGCCACCTTCGCCAAATCGCGCAATCCAGACAGCCGCCGGGCCAGGAGGCCGAGCCCGCGGTCGGCGGGCGCCGTCCAGATCCTTGCCTCAGCCGACCCCGGTGGGACCGTCGATGACGCGCCGCACGCGCCGCGCGAGTTCCAGGCGCTTGTAGGGCTTGTTGATGATTTCGAACTCGGTGCCGCCCGCATCGGTGCGCTCCAGGGACGCCTCCGCGTAGCCCGTGGTCAGCAGCACCTTGATCCGGGGCTGACGCTCGCGCGCGGCGCGGGCCAGCATGACGCCGTTCATGCCCCCCGGCATGATGAGGTCGGTGAACAGGAGGTCGATCCGTCGCTCGCCGTCGAGGATCTCGATGGCAGCCCGGGGGCCGTCGGCCACGATGACCTTGTAGCCGAAATCCTCCAGGATGATGCTGGCGGTCTCGGCCACGTCCACCCGGTCGTCCACGACCAGCACCGTCTCGGTTCCATGCCGGTCCGCGGACCGCTGCGAGGCCTTGCGCTCCTCCTCGATCTTCTGGTCGCTCGCCGGGAACAGCAGGCGCACCGTCGTGCCGTGCCCGACCTCGGAGTAGACCTTCACCGAGCCGCCCGATTGCTTGGCGAAGCCGTAGACCATCGCGAGGCCAAGACCGGTGCCCTTGCCCTCGCCCTTGGTGGTGAAGAACGGCTCCATCACGCGCTTCAGGATCTCGGGCGGCATGCCGCTCCCGGTGTCGGTGACGGAGACCACCACGTAGGCCCCCGGTCCGACCGTCTTGAACAGGGCGGCGTCCTCGTCCTCGACGAGGAGGTTCTCCGTCTTCACCGTGACGGTGCCCCCGCCCGGCATCGCGTCGCGCGCGTTCAGCATCACGTTGAGCAGGGCCACCTCGGCCTGGGTCGGGTCGATGCGGGTATTCCAGAGCTCGGGCAGGAGGTCCTGGCGCAGGGTGACGTGGTCTCCCAAGGTCCGCTCGGCCATCTCGCTCATGCTCTGGACGAGGCCGTTCAGGTTGAGCAGTCGCCCCTCGAGCCGCTGCTTGCGCGAGAAGGCGAGAAGCTGGTGGGTCAGCTTGGCGGCCCGCTCGGACGCATCGCGGACCGCCTCACCGGCCCGGCGCAGGCGTCCGACATCGATATCGGGATGGTCGACCAGCGCGAGCATGACCTCGTTATGTCCGGAGATCACCTGCAGCAGGTTGTTGAAGTCATGCGCGATGCCGCCGGTGAGCTGGCCCAGGCTCTCCATCTTCTGCGCCTGATGCAGGGACTCTTCGGCATCGCGTCGCCGGGAGACGTCGAGCTGCGAGCCGAAGAAGTAGACGAGTTCGCCGGACCGGTTGAACACCGGGGACACGAACAGGGCGTTCCAGAACGAGGAGCCGTCCTTGCGGTAGTTGATGATCTCGGTTGAGAACTCCCGCTGTTCCTGGATAGCCAGGCGCAGCTCGCTCACCACCTCGCGGTCCGTCTCCGCGCCCTGCAGGAAGCGGCAATTCGTGCCGATCAGCTCGTCCCGGGTGTAGCCGGTCATGCGCTCGAAGGCGCGATTGACGAAGATGATCGGATTGTCCGCCTGATGCGGATCCGTGACGATCATCGGCATGCGCGTCGTTTCGACGGCGGCGAAGAAGATATCGTGGTGCTGATCAATGACGCCCGACGGACCGCGGCCGCTGACGGGGGTCTTGGGACCATAAGTCTTCGGCTTCTCGGGGGACGTCGTCAATGCGAAGCTCCAGTCTTCGAGGCACCGGGCGCGCCTTGAACCAGTCCAAATCGACAGATGCCATACGGTGTAAAACCGGTGAATGGCCATTGAACAAAACTTGAACCGCCTTCCGCGGGCGCGTCGTCGCAGGCCGTGTTGACCCGGTTCGATCCCGGTGAACCGAGGACGCCGTCGGCGCGGGAGGGCCAGGCGATCCAAACATCGGCGGGCGTATCACCGCGGTCCTTCTGCCCGTCCCCGTAGTGCGTCCGTACCAGAAATCGCGAGCGTGGCCGGAACAGGATTGCGCACAACCCGTTTGTGCACGGTTGCTGACGCGCCCGACCACCGTCGACCGGGCCGCAGCCGCGCTTTGACCGACCCAGCCATTTCGACGGACGACGACAGGAGAACATCATGGTCGATACCAACCGCGTGACCGGCACCGCCAAGGAACTCGCCGGCAAGGCCCAGGGCGCCATCGGCGACCTCGTGGGATCCCGGGACGATTCGGTGAAGGGCCGCCTGCGCGAGGTGCAGGGTTCAGCCGAGAACCTCTACGGCCAGGCCAAGGATGCCGTCCGAAACGTCGCCGACGACGTCTCGGACTATGCCGAGGACGCGTACGACCAGGGCAAGCGCCAGATGCACGAGGTCTACGAGCGGTCCGTCGCGTGGCCGCACGCCTCGCTTCTCGTGGCCGGCCTCGTGGGCTTCGGCCTGGGCCTCCTCGTCAGCAAGCTCTGACGCTTCCGCGCCGCATTTCCTAGAACCACCGAACGTTCGGAGCATCCCGTGGCCGCCTCGCCCATTCTGTCCTCGTCCCCCGCCGCATCCACCGACACCCGCACGGTCCTGCTGAACCAGGTCTCCTGGGGGGCGATCTTCGCCGGCGCCGTCACCGCGCTGGTGACCCAGGTCATCCTCAACATGGTCGGGGTCGGCGTCGGCCTGTCCAGCGTCGGCCCGGTGGCTGCCGACAACCCGGCCGCCTCCACCCTGTCCCTGAGCGCCGGCCTCTGGTTCGTCGGCTCGGGCGTGCTCGCCTCCCTGGCCGGCGGCCTCATCGCCGGACGCCTCTCGGGCAAGCCCGTCACCGGCGCGGCCGGCCTGCACGGCCTGGTCTCCTGGGCGGTGACCACCCTGGTGGTGCTCTACCTCCTGACCTCGGCCGCCGGCGGCCTGATCGGCGGCGCCTTCTCGGGCGTGACCAGCACGCTGGGCGGGGCCGGCTCGCTGGTGGGCGGCACGGTGCAGACCGCCGCGCAGGCGGCCGCGCCCTCGCTCTCCAAGATCAGCAACCCCCTCGACGGCATCGAGCAGTCGGTGCGCAACCAGGCGGCCGGGCAGGACCCGCAGGCGGCCAAGGACGCGGCCGTGGCCGCCATCCGGGCGCTGTTCACCGGGGATCCGGCCCAGAAGGCCCAGGCCGAGACCCGCGCGGCCGACGCGCTCGCCAAGGCCCAGGGCATCCCGGTCGAGCAGGCCAAGGCGCAGATCCAGGACTACCGCAAGCAGTACGACGAGACCGTGGCCGCCGCCAAGGTGAAGGCCGAGGCCGCCGCCGTGGCCGCCAAGTCCGCCGCCACCCAGGGCGCCTTCTACGGCGCGCTCGCCCTGATCCTGGGCGCGCTCGCCGGCTTCCTCGGCGGTCGCCTCGGCGCCCCCAAGCGCCTCACCCTCGCCGACGGCACCGACGCCCGCCGCGTCTGAAGCGAATGGGGCTGACCCTGGAGGTCGGCCCCGCACGCCTCCCATCGGGCGACCCCGTCAGGCTTGCACCGAGCCACGGAGCCTCCGACCGCCGATGCGAACCGCCAGCGCCCTAGGGTCTGCGCGACAAGCAGGCCGAACGCCGACGCGTCCTTGCTGACCTACAGGCCGCCGGCGCCGCCTGCGCCGCCACCGGCACTGCCCGTGCCGTTCGCCCGCGAAGGCTGACCGGCGTTCCCGCCCGCGGCGGAGTTCGACGTGGTGGTGTCGGCCCCGGTCGCGCCGCGCGACAGGGTCCGCCCGCGACGGCCGCCCGTGGTATTCTGACTGCTGGACATCGCGATGCCGCGCTTCTTGTGCCGTGCCCGCGCGTCGGCGGTCGTGCTCATCTGCACCAGCACGAGGGATGACAGGGCCAGGGCGCAGGTCGAGAGCGTGAGCGTTTTCATGGTCACTCCTGTTGCTGACTGCGATAACTCAGGATCACCGTCCGGTTTCCCTGCGGGCGCGTCGCGGCCTGGATTGGAAAGCAAGGATCGGGATGCGGCGGCGGTCATTTCAGGCCAGGACAGGCCGAGGCGCGGCTGTGACAGGCGGCGACCGGCCCTGGACGACGGAGGACGTTTCCCCATGCAGAGCGCAGACCTCCAACGGGTCAGGGACGACTCGATCACCCTCGACGAGGAGGCGCAGCGCTGGGCCGCGGTGACCGCCCGGGACGCTCGAGCCGACGGCGCCTTCGTCTACGCCGTTCGCACCACTGGGGTGTATTGCCGCCCCAGTTGTCCCTCCCGGGCGGCCAACCCGAAGAACGTCAGCTTCCACGCCACCTGCGATGCGGCCGAGGCTGCAGGCTTCCGCCCGTGCCGGCGCTGTCGGCCGAACGACGTGGCCGCGGCCGAACGGCACGCTGCGGTGATCGTCCGGGCGTGCCGCCGCATCGACGCGGCCGAGACCATGCCGAGCCTCGAGGACCTCGCGGCGACGGCGGGCCTGAGCACCTTCCACTTTCACCGCGTCTTCCGGCGGATCACCGGCATCACACCGAAGGCCTACGCGGCAGCCAAGCTGGCAGAGCGAATCGCGCAGCGCCTGCCCCAGGCCGGGACGGTGACCGAAGCGGCCTTCGCAGCCGGCTTCAACGCCTCGAGCCGCTTCTACGCGCAGGGGCCGGCTCGGCTCGGGATGAGCCCATCGGCCTATCGTGCGGGCGGCACCGGTACGGCGATCCGCTTCGCGGTGGCCGCGTCCTCCCTCGGCGCGCTGCTCGTCGCGGCGACCGCCCGGGGCCTCTGCGCCATCCTCCTGGGCGACGATCCCGACGCCCTGGTCCGCGATCTCCAGGACCGCTTCCCCAGGGCCGACCTGGCGCCCGGCGACTCCGCCTTCGACGCGTGGGTGGCGGCGGTCGTCGGCTTCGTCGAGACGCCGGGCCGCGAGCTCGACTTGCCGCTCGACATCGGCGGCACCGTCTTCCAACAGCGGGTCTGGGCCGCCCTGCGTGCCGTCCCCATCGGCACCACGACGACCTATGGCGCGATCGCCCGGGCCATCGGCGCCCCGACGTCCATGCGGGCCGTGGCCCAGGCCTGCGGCGCCAACCGGCTGGCGGTCGCCATCCCGTGCCACCGGGTGGTCCGCTCGGACGGGTCGCTTTCCGGCTACCGATGGGGCGTCGAGCGCAAGCGCCTGCTGCTCGACCGCGAGGCCGACGCGCGATGAGGGCCGCGCAGCGCCCCCGACCGTCGGACGTGGTATGTGCGCCACAGGTCACGACCACAGAATGTCCGACCCGTCGCGTACCCCCGTGTCACAGGCTACAAGTCATGCCGGTACGTTCGGACATACGACACGCCTGATGGGACGTGCCGGTTGGCACCCGTCCGGGCCGGCCTCCCCATGCGGCGTGATCCGCCTCCACTCCCGTGGTCGAAACCGGCATGGCCGCTGCTCCCCGCTCTTGCCGTTCCCAGGCCGTCGCGTCCCGAAGTGCGGGCTCTCGGTCCGGAGCCGTCCGGTTCGCCTGCTTCGTCGCCCTCCTCGCCGCGACCGACGCGCGCGCCGAGGACGCGGCGGGGATCGTCCTGGAGGAACTCTCGGTCTCGGCCGAGGGCCGCCCGGCACCGGCCGCGGTGCCCTTCGGCGTCTCGGCACCTCCCGGTTCGAGCCCGAGCCTGATCGAACAGCCCCTGGGCACCACCGCGGCGCGCGTCGGACGCACCGACACGATCGAGAACCGGCCAGCCACCAGCATCGGATCGGTGCTGCTGGACAGTCCCGGCGTCACCGTGCGCCAGGGCAATGGCGGGCGCGACGTGGTGATCTCCATCCGGGGCAACAATGCCCGCTCCACCGGCGTCATCCGAAACATGGTCGTGCTGGAGGACGGCTTCCTCCTGACCCAGCCGGACGGCGCCTCGCGCTTCGACCTCGTCGATCCCCGCGCCTACAGCCGCATCGACGTGTTCCGTGGCCCGCAATCGGCGCTGTTCGGCAACTACGCCACCGGCGGCGCACTCGCCTTCCGCACCCGGACGGGCCGCGAGATCGGCGGCTTCGAGATCGGCACCGATGCAGGCGGCTTCGGCTACCTCAGCAATTCTTTCACGGTCGGCGGCGTCAGCGGCCCCGTCGAGATCAGCCTGTTCGCCAGCGACGTCCGCGCCGGCGGCTACCAGGATCACAGCGCCTACGACACGCAGACGATCAACCTGCTGGCGAGCTACACCCCGACACCGGACAACCGCTTCACCCTGAAGCTGATCAACAACCAGCTGCAGGCGGACCTGCCGGCGCGCGCTTCCCTCGAGCAGTACCGGATCAACCCCGATCAGCGCGGCTGTGCCCGGGCGGCGACGGCCGCGCCCGGCTGTACCCTGACGACCCTGTTCGCCAACGGCGCGTTCGGCCGGACGGTGGGCGTCACCGCGGCCGAGGGCGGGTTCGGACGCGACGACCGGCGCACCGTCGTGGCCCTGCGCTGGGAGCACGACCTCGACGCGCAGACGACCTGGCGCACTCAGCTCGGCTTCGACGAGCGCAACTTCGACCAGCCGTTCTACACCTCCGCGTTCCGTGGCAGCTACCCGTCCCTGACCTTCCTCACCGACCTCACCCGGCGCTACGACCTGATGGGCCTGCCGGCCGTGGGCTACGTGGCCTTCACCTCCGAGATCCTCGACAACCACGTGACGACGTTCAACCGGGCGCCGGGGGCGGGGCGACCGGCCCTGGGCGCCCTGATCGGAGATCTGCGCGGCGACCAGACCAATCTCGGCGGGCGCGCCCGCACGGAGGTGGCACTCTCCTAGCACTGGACCGGGCTCCTCGGGATCAGCGCGACGAACACCACCATCACCGGCCGCAACATTGCCTACGGCTATTCCGATGCCGGACGGACCGTGTCGGTGGTCGATGCCGCGCGCAGCTTCCTCAACGTGGCGCCGGAACTCGCGCTGGTCTATCGGCCCCAGGACGCCTGGAGCTTCCGGGGCCGCGTCGCCACCGGCTACGCCACGCCGACGGGCAGCAACCTGTTCGTCACCAGCGCGGGATTGCCGGGCAACAACACGCAGCTCCAGGCGCAGGAAAACCTCGGCTTCGACCTCGGCGTCGACTGGACGCCGGTGGAATCCCTGCGGATCAACCTGACGGGCTTCTACGAGTTCTTCCGCAACGAACTCCTGTCGCAATCACCGGGCGGGGGCCGCCTGAGCTACTTCGTCAATGCCCCGGCCTCGGAGCACCGCGGCGTCGAACTCGGCGGCGAATGGGCCTTCGCGCCGGTCTGGCGCGGAACGCTGGCCTACAGCTTCGACGACCAGCTCTACACCCGGTTCACCGAGCAGCTGAGTGCCGGGGCCTTCAGCGCGCGCTTCGACCGGGCGGGCCAGTCCATTCCCGGCGTCCCCGCGCATCAACTCCTGGCGCGGGTCGGCTACGACCAGGTCGGCGGCCCCCTCAACGGGCTCGGCGCCTTCCTGGAGACCGTGGTCCAGGACGGCGTCCTCATCGACAACGGCAACCGCCTGCGGACACCCGGCTACGCCGTCCTCAACGCGAATATCCACTACGCCACCGAACTGCCCGCCGGCTACGCCAAGCGCCTCAGCCTGTACCTGGAGGTCCGCAATCTGCTCGATACCACCTACATCGCCTCGGCCCTGAACCTGACGAGCACCCTCAGCCGGACCACCGGCCTGGAGAACGGGGCCGCCACCCTGGCGGGGACGGCCGGATCGATCCTCGCGGGAGCGCCACGCAACGTCGTCGGAGGGCTCAAGCTCTCGTTTTAACGAACGGCGCTCTGGTGAGCTGCGAGTCCGGAAGGCATTCCCGACGCACTGCCCACAAATTAGGCACGCAGCGTAGACCTTTCGAACGACGTCAAGATTTCCGCATGTCTTAGAGGCAGCGACTGGCCGTGCGCGCGGCCGCCGGGACAGCATCGACGCTTTCCGCGCCAGTGCGGCCCCCGACCCGGATCATGGGCGCTCAGAACTGATCGGGGCGCGGGTTTGTTCCGGGCGCCCGACAGCAGCGCAGCGGTTTGGCCGATGGATTGCATTCACGGTCTCGTCATACCGCCTGCAGCCCAGGGAAACCCGTCCGCGCATGTTTGCTTCCGTCTCCCGTTGGTCGAAGTCCCGTCTTCTGGCCGCCACCCTGCTGTCCGGGGCCCTGATGCCCACGGCCCTCGCGCAGGGCGTCCTCAAGATCGGCATGACGGCCTCCGACATCCCGCTCACCACGGGCCAGGCCGACAATGGTGGCGAGGGCATGCGGTTCACGGGCTACACGGTCTATGACGGGCTCATCAACTGGGACCTCTCCTCCGCCACCAAGCCCTCCGTGCTGGTGCCGGGCCTCGCCACGAGCTGGGCCGTCGATCCGGCCGACAACACCAAGTGGACCTTCAAGCTGCGCGAGGGCGTGACCTTCCATGACGGCTCGCCCTTCACCGCCGAGTCGGTGGTGTGGAACCTCGACAAGCTCCTGAAGACCGACGCGCCGCAATTCGACCCGCGGCAGTCGGCCCAGGGACGCTCGCGCATCCCGGCGGTGGCCAGCTACCGCGCCATCGACCCGACCACCCTCGAGGTCGTCACCAAGAACCCCGACGCGACGCTGCCCTACCAGATCGCCTGGATCATGATCTCGTCGCCGGCCCAGTGGGAGAAGGTCGGCAAGAGCTGGGACGCCTTCGCCAAGAATCCGGCCGGCACCGGACCGTGGAAGCTCACCCTGTTCGCCCCGCGCGAGCGCGCCGAGATGGTTCCGAACAAGGAGTACTGGGACAAGGCCCGGGTGCCGAAGCTCGACAAGCTCGTGCTCGTGCCGCTGCCCGAGGCCAATGCCCGCGTGGCCGCACTGCGCTCGGGCCAGGTCGACTGGATCGAGGCGCCCCCGCCGGATGCCGTCGCGTCCCTGAAGGCCGCCGGTTTCGGCATCGTCACCAACGCCTACCCGCACAACTGGACCTGGCACCTGTCCCGCGTCGAGGGCTCGCCCTGGAACGACATCCGCGTGCGCAAGGCGGCCAATCTCGCGGTGGACCGCGAGGGCATGAAGGAGTTGCTCAACGGGCTGATGATTCCGGCCCAGGGCTTCATGCCGCCGGGCTCGGCCTGGTTCGGCCACCCCACCTTCAAGCCGAACTACGATCCGGAAGCCGCCAAGAAGCTCCTGGCCGAGGCCGGCTACGGCCCGAACAAGCCCATCGTCACCAAGATCCTGATCGCGCCGTCGGGCTCGGGCCAGATGCAGCCCCTGCCGATGAACGAATTCATCCAGCAGAACCTCGCGGATGTCGGCATCAAGGTCGAGTTTGAGGTGGTCGAGTGGAACACACTCATCAACCTGTGGCGCGCGGGCGCCAAGTCCGACATGTCGCGCAAGGCGACGGGGATGAACTTCTCCTACTTCATCCAGGACCCCTTCACCGGCTTCATCCGCCACCTCCAGTGCAACCTCGCGGCACCCAACGGCACCAACTGGGGCCATTACTGCGACCCCGAGATGGACAAGCTCTTCGATCAGGTCCGCACCACCTTCGACCCGGCCGAGCAGACCAAGGTCCTGGAGAAGGTGCACGAGAAGTACGTCAACGACGCCCTGTTCCTGATGGTGGCCCACGACACCAACCCGCGCGCCCTGAGCCCCAAGGTGAAGGGCTTCGTGCAGGCGCAGAACTGGTTCCAGGACTTCTCGCCGATCTCGATGGGCAAGTGATCGGATGACCAGGAGAGTCGCGCGGCAGACCCCTCCAAATTCTGCGGGGGAGGGTGCCTGCGGAGCCGGCGGGAGAGGCGATCGCGACCAACCCGGGTTCGGTGGTGCTCCCCTCTCGCGGGACTTCGTCCGGGCACGACCCGCGCTCCTGCGAGGCCGATCCTTCGCCGTTGGGCGAGAAGGGACGATCCGAAAGTCGGTGCCATGCTGAAGTTCATCCTCCAGCGCCTGCTGACCGTGACCCCGGTGGCGCTCGGCGTGAGCGTCGTCTGCTTCATGCTGGTCCACCTTGCCCCCGGCGACCCCTTGAGCGCGGTGCTCCCGGTGGACGCGACACAGGAGACCATCGACGCCATGCGGGCGGCCTATGGCTACGACAAGCCGCTGCCCGTCCAATACGTGATCTGGCTCTGGCACGTGATCCAGGGCGATCTCGGAACCTCCATCGCCACCGGCCGCCCCGTGGTGCAGGAGGTCGGTCGGGCGGTGGTGAACAGCCTGATCCTCGCCTTCGTCGCGACGCTGATCGGCTTCACGTTCGGCTGCCTGTTCGGCTTCGTGGCCGGCTACTTCCGCAACTCGATCCTGGATCGGCTCGCCTCGGCGGTCTCGGTCTTCGGGGTGAGCGTACCACATTACTGGCTCGGCATGGTGCTGGTCATCGTGTTCTCGGCCCAGCTCGGCTGGCTGCCGCCCACCGGGGCGGGGCCCGACGGCTCGGGCAACTGGCGGCCCGACTTCGACCACCTGCGCTACATCATCCTGCCGGCGCTCACGATGTCGGTGATCCCCATGGGGGTCATCGCCCGCACCATCCGGGCGCTGGTGGGCGACATCCTCGCGCAGGACTTCGTCGGAGCGCTGCGGGCCAAGGGCATGAGCGAGTTCGGCGTGTTCAAGCACGTCGTCAAGAACGCAGCCCCGACGGCACTGGCCATCATGGGCCTGCAGCTCGGCTACCTGCTCGGCGGCTCGATCCTGATCGAGACGGTGTTCGCCTGGCCCGGCACCGGCTTCCTCCTCAACGCCGCGATCTTCCAGCGCGACCTGCCCCTGCTGCAGGGCTCGATCCTCGTCCTGGCGATGTTCTTCGTCGCCCTCAACCTCATCGTCGACGTCGTGCAGACGGCGCTCGACCCGCGCATCGAGAGGGGCTGATGGCACTCGCGACCCAGTCCGCCGCGCCGATCCTCGACATTGCCGGCGGGGCCGCCCCGGCGCCGGCGGCACCCGACGCCTTCGTGCCCTCGCGGGGGTTCTGGGGTCAGGTCGGCCACAAGCTCCTGCGCGATCCGGTGGCGATGGCCGCCGCCTGCATCATCCTCGCCATCGTGGCGGTGGCGCTGCTCTCGCCCTGGATCACCCCGATGGACCCCTATCGCGGCTCGATGCTGCGACGCCTGAAGCCCATCGGCGATGCGACCTACATCCTGGGCTCGGACGAGCTCGGCCGCGATATGCTGAGCCGCCTGATGCTGGGCGGACGCCTGTCCCTCTTCATCGGCGTCACCCCCGTCATCCTCGCCTTCGTGATCGGGTCCGGCATCGGCATCCTGGCCGGCTATGTCGGGGGCTGGGTCAACACCGTGCTGATGCGCACGGTGGACGTCTTCTTCGCATTCCCCTCGGTGCTGCTCGCCATCGCGCTCTCGGGCGCCCTCGGCGCGGGCATCTTCAACTCCATCGTATCGCTCACCTGCGTGTTCGTGCCCCAGATCGCCCGCGTGGCCGAGAGCGTGACCACCCAGATCCGCGCCCGTGACTACGTCGACGCCGCGCGCCTCTCGGGTGCCTCGACCCTAACGATCCTGCGGGTGCAGGTGCTCGGCAACGTGCTCGGGCCGATCTTCGTCTACGCCACCAGCCTCATCAGCGTGTCGATGATCCTGGCCTCGGGCCTGTCCTTCCTCGGCCTCGGGGTGAAGCCGCCGGAGCCCGAATGGGGCCTGATGCTGAACACCCTGCGCACGGCGATCTACGTGAACCCGATGGTCGCGGCCCTGCCGGGGCTCGCCATCTTCATCGTCTCGATCTCGTTCAACCTGTTCTCCGACGGCCTGCGGTCCGCCATGGAGGTGAAGGCATGAGTACGCCCATCGGCCTCGCCACCGTGCCGCTCGCCCGCGATCGGGGTGGCCCGGCCCAGCCCCTCCTCACCGTCGAGCGCCTCGTGAAGCACTTCCCCGTCAAGAAGGGCTTGGGCGGCGCACGCGCCGTGGTGCGGGCGGTGGACGGCGTCGACTTCGAGATCCTGAAGGGGGAGACCCTCGGCGTGGTCGGCGAGTCGGGTTGCGGCAAGTCCACCACCGCCCGGCTCATCATGGGCCTGATCCGCCACGATTCCGGCGACCTGCTGTTTGACGGCGAGCGCATCGGCAGCCGGGCATTGCCCCTGCGGGACTTCCGGGCCCAGGCCCAGATGGTGTTCCAGGACAGCTACTCCTCCCTCAACCCGCGCATGACCATCGAGGGCTCCATCGCCTTCGGGCCGCAGGTGCACGGGGTGCCCAAGCGGCAGGCCATCGAGCGCGCCCGCAGCCTGCTCGCCCGGGTGGGGCTGGAGCCGGCACGCTTCGCCGCGCGCTACCCGCACGAGCTCTCCGGCGGCCAGCGCCAGCGGGTGAACATCGCCCGGGCGCTCGCGCTCGAACCCCGCCTCGTGGTGCTCGACGAGGCGGTCTCGGCCCTCGACAAGTCGGTGGAGGCGCAGGTGCTGAACCTGCTCATGGACCTCAAGCAGGAGTTCAACCTCACCTACCTGTTCATCAGCCACGACCTCAACGTGGTGCGCTTCATCTGCGACCGCGTGGCGGTGATGTATCTCGGCCAGGTGGTGGAGATCGGTCCCGCCGACACCGTGCTGGCCGCCCCGGCCCATCCCTACACGACCGCGCTGCTGTCCTCGATGCCCTCGATGGACCCGGATGCGCGGACCGAGGTCGCGCCCCTGGCGGGCGACCCGCCGAACCCCATCAACCCGCCGGCCGGCTGTCGCTTCCATCCCCGCTGTACCCTCGTCGAAGAGGTCTGCCGCGGCACGGTCCCGCCCCTCGAGGCCCTGGATGCACGCCACCGGGTCGCCTGCCTCGCCCGCCAACCCGGCTCGGGCCATTCCCTCGCGCCCAGCCTGACGGTGGCCGCATGAGCGCGCCCGCACCCGAGCCGGCGGTCGCCATCCGCGGCCTGAGGGTGGTCTTCGGCGGCGTGGTCGAGGCCGTCGACGGGGTGGACCTCACCCTGGAGCGCGGCCAAGCCGTGGCGCTGATCGGCGAATCCGGCTCCGGCAAGAGCGTCACCTTGCGGGCGATCATGCGCCTGAACCCGGAGCGCCGGACGCGGATCGGCGGCACGATCCGGGTCGGGGGCGCGGACGTGATGGCGATGTCGCCCAAAGCCCTGCGGGCCCTGCGCGGCCGGGCGGTGGCGATGATCTTCCAGGAGCCGCTGCTGGCCCTCGATCCCGTCTACACGGTGGGCCAGCAGATCACCGAGGCGATCCGCCAGCATGAGCGGATCAGTGCCGGGGCGGCCCGCCAGCGCGCCCTGGCCTTGTTCGAGCGGGTCCGCATCCCGAGTCCCGAGCGGCGCCTCGATGCCTATCCGCACGAGATGTCGGGGGGCATGCGCCAGCGCGCCATGATCGCCCTGGCGCTCGCCTGCCGGCCGCAGGTGCTGCTCGCCGACGAGCCGACCACGGCGCTCGACGCCACCGTGCAGATCCAGATCCTGCTGCTCCTGCGCGAGTTGCAGGCGGAACTCGGCCTCTCCACCATCTTCGTCACCCACGACCTCGGCGCCGCCGTGGAGGTCGCCGACCGGATCGCGGTGATGTATGCCGGCCGCATCGTCGAGGAGGGCTCCGCCCGCGACGTGGTGTTGAACCCGCACCACCCGTACACGATCGGCCTCCTGCGCAGCCGCGCCGACGGCGCCCTCGCCAAGGGCACGCGCCTGAAGACGATTCCCGGCAGCCCGCCCGACCTCGCCAACCGCCCGCCGGGCTGCCCCTTCGCACCGCGCTGCTTCCTCGCCGAGGAACGCTGCCGGGTCGAGGCGCCGCCCGCCGTGGCGGTGCAGCCCGGCCATCGGGCCGCCTGCTGGCGGACTGAGGCGGCCTACGCAGCGTTCCAGGGGGACCGGGCGCCGGTGCTGGCGGACGCGGCGGTGTGAGGACGCAATCCCTCCCTCGGCTAACGGGGAGGGAGCTTGCGGAGCGAGGCGGGAGAGGGGACACGACCTGTCCGGACATGGCGCGCCCCTATCCGACCCGCAGGCGCGGGCCACCGTCTCCCGCGAAAGGGCGAGGAACGCGACGACGCGGTTCAGCCCAATCGCAGCCCCGCCTTCGCCTTTCGCCTTTGCAGGTACAGGCTCGTCCCCAACGCCAGCCCGATCACCGCCAGCGACATGCCGGTGGTGAGGGTGCCCAGCGCGTAGATCTCCGGCGTCGTGACGGTGGTGGTCAGGCCCTGCAGCTCCAGCGGCAGGGTGTTGCGGCCACCGATGGCCTGGCTGGTGCGGGCGAGTTCGTCGAAGGACAGGGTGAAGCCGAAGAGGGCAACGCCGACCAGGGAGGGGCCGAGGATCGGCACCACCACGTGACGCAGGGTTTGGGATCCGGTGGCGCCGAGGTCGCGTGCGGCCTCCTCGTAGGCCGGGTCGAACCGGTTGAAGACCGCGAACATGATCAGGAGGCCGAAGGGCAGGGTCCAGGTCAGGTGGGCACCCAGCGCCGAAGTGTAGAGCCCCATCAGGGTGCCGTGCTCCTGCAGCCAGCCCCATCCGGTTTCGGCCGCAACCCATTTCACCGCCTCGTCGAGGAGGCGGAATTCCAACCCGATGCCGAGCGAGACCACGATCGAGGGAACGATCAGGCTCGCGACCGCGATCGTGAACAGCGCACGCTCGCCGCGGAACCGCTTGCGGAAGGCGAGGCCCGCGAAGAACGCGATGACGACGGTGAGCAGCATCACCACGAGGCCGAGGCGCAGGGAGCGCCAGAGCGCGCCCCAGATGTCGACGATCCCGAGGCCGGCCCAGAGCTTGCCGAACCAGTGCGTCGAGACCCCGTTCATCGGGAAGGTGAGGCCGCCCTGCGGACCCTGGAAGCTGAGGACGAGGATCGTCAGCGTCGGCCCGTACAGGAAAGCGACGAAGAGGGCGAAGAACGCCGCCAGGGCGTAGAACGCCGGGGAGCGGGGGCGGTCGCTCACGTCTAGAGCTCCTTGCGCAGGTCGATGAGCCGGGTCATGGCCACGATCATCAGCATCACGGCGCCCAGCAGAACCACCGCGTTGGCCGCGGCCGCCGGCAGCTGCAGGGCCGACATCTGGACCTGGATGACCTTGCCGACCGAGGCGATCTGCTGGCCGCCCATGACGCCGACGGTGACGAAGTCGCCCATCACCAGGGTCACCACGAAGATCGACCCGATGGCGATGCCCGGCTTGGCCAGCGGCACCACCACGTTCCAGAGGGTCTGCCAGCCGGTGGCGCCGGAATCATAGGCCGCCTCGATCAGCGACCGGTCGATGCGCGCCATGCTGTTGAAGATCGGCACGATCATGAAGACCGTGTTGAGGTGCACGAAGGCGAGCACCACCGAGAAGTCGGAGTAGAGCAGGCCCTCGATCGGCGACTTGATCAGTCCCATCCCCATCAGCGTGTCGTTGACGAGGCCGTTGCGGCCGAGCAGCGGGATCCAGGAAATCATCCGGATCACGTTGGAGGTCCAAAACGGGATCGTGCAGACGAGGAACAACGCCATCTGCAGGGTGCGCGAGCGGACGTGGAAGGCGACGAAATACGCGACCGTGAAGCCGATCAGGAGGGTGCAGGCCCAGGTCAATGCGCAGAACTTGAGGGTCGAGAGATAGGTCCGGACAGTCGTGCAGGCATCCGACGTGTTGAGGCACCCCTCGAAGACGTCGACGTAGTTCTGCACCGTGAAGGCGGGGATGATTTCGTACTCGTTGTACTCCCAGAAGCTGACGATCAGGGTGAGCGCGAGGGGCACCACGAAGAACGCGAGGAAGACGAGCGCCATCGGCGCGGCCTGGAGATAGGCCAGCGCGCGGTGACGGCGGGTTTTCGTCGTGAGGCTGGCGGCGGGAGCCTTGGCGGGCGCCGCCTCCGTCACGGCGGCCGGCAGGGCGATGTCGGTCATGGCTCAACCCCTCGTGACAGGCGAAACCCTTCCCCCCGCTGCCGGGGAGAAGGTCGCATCGTCGCCCCGCTCAGGCGGCAATGAACTCGTTCCACTTGCGGACCATGTAGGTGTTCTCGTCCATCACGGCGTTCCAGCAGGCGACGCTGCCCATGCGAGTCTCGAAGGAGCCGCCGTCGCGGGTGGCGCCGGCCTTCTCCAGCACGCTTCCGTCCGGCCCCTTGATGTCCTTCTCGGCGGGCTTGCCCTCCATCCAGTAGGCCCACTCATAGGGCTCCATATGGGCCTTGGCCGTCTCCAGCACGGCCGAGTAGTAACCCTGCCGGTTGAGGTAGGCGCCGGCCCAGCCGGAGAGGAACCAGTTGATGAAGTCGTAGGCCGCGTCGAGCTTGCGGCCCGTCAGGGTCTTGGGCAGGCCGAAGCCGGTGGCCCAGGCGCGGTAGCCCTCCTTGAGGGGCTGGTAGGTGCAGGCCACGCCCTGGCTGCGGACCTTGGTGACGGCGGGCGACCACATCGACTGGATCACGGTCTCGCCCGACGCCATCAGGTTCACCGATTCGTTGAAGTCCTGCCAGAAGGCGCGGAACTGGCCGGCACGCTTGGCCTCGATCAGCAGCTTGATGGTGCGATCGATCTCGGCCTTCGTCATGTTGCCCTTGTCGGGATAGGTGTAGTCGCCCGTGGCCTCGATCACCATGGCGGCATCCATGATGCCGATGGAGGGGATGTTGAGGATCGAGGCCTTTCCCTTGAATTCGGGATTCAGGAGTTCCTTCCAGCTGGAGATCGGACGCTTGATCAGGTCCGGGCGGATGCCGAGCGTATCGGCGTTGTAGGTGGTCGGGATCAGGGTGATCCACTCGGTGGCCGAGCCTGCAAAGGTCTTCGCGTTTTGCCCCTCGAGATAGAAGACTTTCTTGGGCGCAGTCCCCTGGTCGCCGATCTTCTTGCCCCCGACCTCGCCCTTGGTGAAGACCGGGGTGATGTTGTCGGCCTGCTTGATCCGACGGGCATCCATGCCCTGGATGTTGCCCGACGGGATGAGCTTCTTCAGGCTGAAGAACTCGGTGTCGAGGAGGTCGAAGGAATTCGGCTGCGTCACCACGCGCTTCGTCACCTCGTCGGTGACGACGGGGATGTACTCGATGGTGATCCCGAGATCCTCCTTCACCTTGCGGGCGATGTCGCCGGATTGGTTCACGGCGGTGCCGAGGTAGCGCAGGGTCACGGGCTCGGCGGCGATCACGTTGGGAAAGCCGGTGATCGGGCCGGCGCCGAGCGCCAGTCCGGTGGCACCCGCGCCCTGGAGCAGGGTGCGGCGGCTCAGCTTGATCGTGGTCGTCATGCAGGGTCCTCTGAGGAAACGAAGGCGGATCAGGCGCTCGGGCGCGGGGGCTCAGGCGCGAGGGCTCAGGCGATGGGCGGCGTCGGCGTCCCAGCCGAGGGGCACGGTCTGGCCCAGGGCGAGGGGATCACCGGCATAGGCGCGGTCGTCGATCACCGCCGTGAGGGCGGTGGCGGTCCCACCCGGCCCCTCCGCCTCGAACCCCACGTGCACGCTGGTGCCCTGGTACTCGACCGAGACGACGCGGGCCGGCACCGCCCCCGGGCCGGCCAGAGCGCCGAGGCGCATCCGGTCGGCGCGCACCGCCACCTCGGTCGCGTCGGGCAGGCGGATGATGTTGTGACCGCCGATGAAGCGGGCGACGAAGGCGGTGGCCGGGCGTTCGAACACGGTGCGGGGGTCGGCCGCCTGCTCGATGCGTCCGCCGTTCATCACCACCACGAGGTCGGAGAGCGCCATCGCCTCCTCCTGGCTGTGGGTGACGTGGATGAAGGTGATGCCGAGTTCGGCCTGGAGCCGCTTCAGCTCGGTCCGCATCCGCACCCGCAGGAACGGATCGAGGGCCGAGAGCGGCTCGTCGAGGAGCAGCACCTTGGGTCCGGTGACCAGCGCGCGGGCGAGCGCCACGCGCTGCTGCTGGCCACCGGAGAGTTGCGCCGGCAAGCGTTCCGCCAGATGGGCCATCTGCACGAGGTCGAGCATCGCCAGCGCCTTGGCGCGGCGCTCGGCCTTCGCGAGGCCCCGCATCTTCAGGCTGAAGGCGACGTTGTCGCGGCAGTTCAGGTGGGGAAACAGGGCGTAGCTCTGGAACATCATCGCCGTGCCGCGCTCGGCCGGCGTGGCGTCCCCCACGGAGCGCGGACCGATGACCACGTCGCCGCCGGAGACCGTTTCGTGGCCACCGATCATCCGCAGGGTCGTGGTCTTCCCGCAGCCCGAGGGGCCGAGCAGGCAGCAATAGGCACCCGAGCGAACCTTCAGGTCGATGCCGTCCACGGCGGTCGTGTGGCCGTAGCGCTTGGTCAGGCGGATCAGCTCGACGTCCATGCGGTCTCTCCCCACCCGATCCCCAGCAAGGGATGGGCCAGACGGTCCCCGTTTCGCGCCCGAAAACGCCCCCCGATCGTCGGCAGCCGGGCTTGCCCGCGCCGTCCGGAGGCGGCCGGCGGGATCAGGCGGCAGGACCCGGCACCGGCGTCCGGTCGAGGACCTGTCCGTGCCCGGGCGCCCCGGTCACCCGCCCATCCTCGGCCACGACCTCTCCGCGTGCGAGGGTCATCACCGGCCAGCCCGTCACGGAAAACCCTTCCCAGGGGGTGTAGTCCGCCCCGTGGTGGAGGTTGGCCTGCCGGATCGTCTCGCGGCGGTTCGGGTCCCACAGCGTCAGGTCGGCGTCGAAGCCGATCCCGATCGAACCTTTGCGCGGGTAGAGGCCGTAGAGCTTGGCGTGGTTGGTGGCGGTGAGTTCCACGAAGCGATTGAGGGAGATGCGCCCCGCCGAGACGCCCTCGGAGAACAGGATCGGCAGACGGGTCTCGATGCCCGGAATCCCGTTGGGCACCCAGCGAAAGGAGGTCCGGCCCTTCGGGTTCAGCTTGCCGGCGGGATCGTCGTAGCGGAAGGGGCAATGGTCGGAGGAGACCACGTCGAACAACCCGGTCTGGATCCCGCGCCAGATCGCGGCTTGGTTGGAGGCCTCGCGCGGCGGTGGCGAGCAGACGTATTTCGCCCCCGCCATCGGGTCGTCCGAGCCGAGGCCCTTCATGTGGTCGGCGGTCAGGGTCAGGTATTGCGGGCAGGTCTCGGCATGGATCTTCAGGCCGCGCTCCCGGCCCCAAGCGATCTGCTCCATGGCCTGCTCGCCCGAGACGTGGACGATGACGATCGGCAGGTCGACGAGTTCGGCGTGGCTGATGGCCCGGTGCGCCGCCTCGCGCTCGACCACCTGCGGTCGGGACAGAGCATGGCCGAAGGGGCGGGTTTCCCCGGCCTTCTCCAGCCGCTCGGTCATGTACCGGATGGCATCGTAACCCTCCGCATGGACCATGACCCGCGCGCCTTCCCGCCGCGCCAGGTCGAACACGTCGAGGATCTGGCGGTCGTTCAGGACGAGGTCGTCGTAGGTCATGAAGACCTTGAACGAGGTGTAGCCCTCCGCGATCAGCGCCGGCAGTTCCTGGCCGAGCACCGCCGGCGTCGGGTCCGAGACGATGAGGTGGATGGCCACGTCGATGTGGCACTGCCCGTCCGCCAGCGCCCGGTAGGCGTGGGTCGCCGTGCGGAGCGACGCGCCGCGGGGCTGGAGCGCGAACGGCATCACGCAGGTATTGCCACCCGCCGCCGCCGCGCGGGTGGCCGAGGCGAAGTCGTCCGCCATGACGATGCCGGGCCCGGAATCCTGGGCGATGTGGACATGGCTGTCGATGCCCCCGGGCAGGACGAGGAGGCCGGAAGCGTCGATCGTGCGGGCCGCATCGGCGATCCGCTCGCCGATCGCCGCGATGCGACCGCCGCGAATGCCGACATCGGCGGCAAACGTGTCGGTGGCGGTGACCAGGGTGCCGCCGCGAATGGCGAGGTCGAAGTCGGGCATGTCCTCAGTCCCTTACGCGGGCGATGATCGCCACCGGGCCGCCGCCGTCCGGTCCCTGGTGCTCGGCGCCGCCCGAGACGAAGAGGTCCGTGCGCCCGATCGCGGCGGCAGCCACCCCACCCACCAGGGCGCGGGCATGTCGGGTGGCGTTGATGTCGCTGTCGTCGTTCATGATGTGGCGCCGGCCCCGGATCAGCCCGTCATGCGACGGCTCGGCCTTGGCGAGCAGGGCGACCACGCGCTCCGACTCCCCGGGGGCCAACTGGCCCGACGGGGAAAACCCGAGATCTGCCAGGACACCCTGGATCGCTCCGAAATCGATGCCGTCGCGCATGACGCGGTGGGCGATGGCGTGGGGGCCTGACCAGCCACGGGCATTGCCGAGGACGATGATCTCGTTGCGCATCAGCTCGATGCCCGCGGAAGCACTGGCGCGGCCGGAATAGAGTTCGCGCCGCGTGCCGATGGCGGCCTCCGAGAGGTCCTCGCCCGAGACCTCGCCCAGGGCCAGGGCGATGCCCAGCGCCGAGGCCCCGCGCGACAGGCCCATGGACGCGTAGGTGTCGTGGGTCGCCACGCCCTGTCCGCGTCCGGCGGCCTCCTGGATCCGCGCGCTGGTGAGGAGCGGGCATTTCACCTGCACGAAGTGGACGTCCTCGGGATCGTCGATCCCGGCCTGCGCCATGGCCTCGCTCACGGCTTCGGCCGTCGCCCGTACCTGCGCCATCCGGCCGATTCCCTCCGGCCGGAACTCGGCGGTGAACGCAGTGCCGATCGCCAGCGCCGACATACCTTCGGCCTTAGGAGCATCGCGGCGCGCCAGCACGAGGAGGTGTGGGGAGAGGCCGCCCTCGGTGCCGCCGGACATGACCAGGGCGACCCGCGCGCCGACCGCCTCGGGGCGGCAGCCCATTGCACCGGCGAGGGCGGTCTCCAGGGCCGTCACGGCGAGCTGGCGGGTGAAATCGTTGACGCACCCATTGCCCTCGGTCTTGCCGAAGATCGCCACGATCTCGTCCGCCGCCACGGCACCGGTGGTGACGAGCTCCATCACCCCCGAGACGTCGGCGGGATGCCGGGTCGGCACGCGGAAGACGAGGCATTCGGGCATGGCGTGTTCGCGACTGGATGAGAGGACGATCCAAGCTAGGCCGAGCGCCCGGCCTGCGCGAGTGCTGGTTTGCGTACGCCGCGCTCCCGAACCGGCAACGGCCCCGATGGCCCCGGCGGTACGGCTCTTGCCGAGCCTCGGGCGACAGGGCGGCCGATCTCGGACCTCCCGGGTTTGAAGCTGCACGATTTGTGGCTTTCTGCTCCCGATGATGGCGCTCAATTGTCCGATCTGACCAAGCGGGCGGCACGCGAAGCATCGATTGACAGCGATGACCGATCTGTGGGTTTTGTTGGCATTGCTTTTGCCATGTCGGGTTTCGCGAGGCCCTGACTGCGCCCGGCGGCAGACACGGCCTCCTCCCGGCATTTCTGAGGAGCACGAACGCATGACACACCCGACGATCAGCCGACGCGGCGCGCTCAAGCTCGGAACGGCCGCCGCAGCGGGCGCCCTCGCGACGCCGTTCCTCGGCCGCAGCGGCCTCGCCGCCGAGGAACCGATCAAGCTCGGGAGCCTCCTCGACGGCAGCGGCGCACTCGGCCTCGAGGGCAAGCGGATGATCGAGACCACCGAGTACGCGGTGGAACTGCTCAACAAGGCCGGCGGCCTTCTCGGTCGGCCGATCAAGATCATCGCCTACGACACCCAGTCGAGCATGCAGCTCTACACGCAGTACGCCCAGCAGCTCGCGCTGAAAGAGAAGGTCGACGTCATCCAGGGCGGCATCACTTCAGCCTCGCGCGAGGCGATCCGGCCAATCTTCGGTCGGTCCAAGACCCTGTACTTCTACAACACCCAGTACGAGGGCGGCGTCTGCGACCGCAACGTATTCTGCACGGGCACGACACCAGCCCAGACCGTGAATCACATCGTCGATTATGCCCTGAAGACCTGGGGCAAGAAGGCGTACATCGTCGCGGCGGATTACAATTACGGCCACATCACCGCGAGCTGGATGACGAAGTTCATGAAGGAGGGCGGCGGCTCGGTCGCCGGCACCGACTTCTTCCCCCTCGACGTGACGAATTTCTCCTCCGCGATCAGCCGGATCCAGCAGGCCCAGCCCGACCTGGTGCTCTCGGCCCTGGTCGGCGCCAACCATTCCGGCTTCTATCGCCAGTGGGATGCCGCCGGCATGAAGGGCCGGATCCCCCTGGGCTCCTCGGTCTTCGGGCTGGGCGACGAGCTCACCACCATGGACGCCTCGACCACGAACGGCATCGTCACCTGCTACGGCTGGTACAACGACCTGCCCGACGCCCGCAGCGTCGAATTCGTGAAGGGGATGCAGGCCAAGTTCGGCGCCGACGTCACCGACCTCAGCGAACTCGACACCGCCACCTACGACGGCATCATGCTCTGGGCCGAGGGGGTGAAGAAGGCCGGCTCTCTCGACCGCGACAAGGTCATCGCCGCCCTGGAATCCGGCATCTCCTACGAAGGGCCGACCGGCAAGGTGACCATGGACGGGGCGACCCACCACACCACACGCAGCACCTATCTTGCCCGGCCCAAGGACAAGAAGTGGGAGATCCTGGCGAGCTTCCCCGACCAGTTCCCCGCCGATACCGCGGGCGCCTGCGACCTGCAGAAGAACCCGAAGACCAACAAGCAGTTCACCCCCGACCTGAAGGGCTGAGGCGGAGCATGGCGCCCGACCTCATCGGCCTGCTCGGCTTCAACGTCCTCGCGGGCATCGCCACGCTCGCGCTGATCACCCTGGGCCTCGGGGTGATCTACGGGATGATGCGGATCATCAACCTCGCCCATGGCGAGTTCATGATGCTCGGCGCCTACACGGCGGTCGCCGCCTCCGATGCCGGCCTCAACATCTGGGTCGCCATGCTGGTGCTGCCGCCCCTGGTGGTCGGGCTGATCGGCCTCGTCCTCGAGCGCACCGTGATCCGCTTCCTCTACGGGCGGATGATGGACACGATGCTGGCGACCTGGGGCATCAGCCTCGGACTCATCGGCCTCGTCACGTCGATCTACGGGAACGTCGTGCGGGGCGTGTCGACGCCCGTGGGCAGCTTCGAGATCGGGCGGTACGGCGCAAGTCTCTACAGCCTCGTCATCGTGGCAGTGGCCTGTGCGGCCCTGGCCGGCCTCTACCTGCTGCTCCGCCTGACGAAGTTCGGGCTGATCCTGCGGGCGACGATGCAGAACCCGCGCATGGCCGCCTCCCTCGGGGTCCCTCCGGACCGGATCTACATGGCGACCTTCGCCCTCGGCGCAGGCCTCGCGGGTCTCGCCGGCGGCGTGCTGGCACCGATCTCCGGCATCTCGCCGGCCATGGGCGCGGCCTACATCTCGCGCGCCTTCATCACGGTGCTGGGCGGCGGACCGGCGATCCTCACCGGCACGGGCCTCGCCTCCACCCTGTTCGGCTTCATCAACGAACTCGTCTCGTTCAAGACCACCCCCGTCATCGGCGACGTGGCCCTCCTCGTCGCCGCGGTCCTGCTCATCCGGGTGCTGCCCCAGGGCATCACCGGCCGCTACCTGAGGCGCAGCCTATGACCCGTCCCCCGTCACCGCTCCGCGCCCTGGTCCGCCCGGCTTCCCTCAGCTTCCTCGCCATGGTCGCCTCCGGCCTCGCCATCCTGTTCGGTGCCCCCCACGTCCTCGACACCTTCGGCCTCGTGCAGATGACGGGCTTCACCGCCATGGCGATGTTCGCCCTCAGCCAGGGCTTCATCTGGGGCTATGGCGGGGTGATGTCCTTCGGGCAGGCCGCCTTCCTGGGACTGGGCGGCTACGCCTACGCCGTCGGGGTCCTGAACATGGGCGACTCGACCGTGCCCGTGTTCCTCGCCATCGCGGTGCCGATGCTGTTCGCCGGGCTGCTCGGCTACTTCATGTTCTACGGCCGGATTTCGGACGCCTATATCGGGGTCATCACCCTGACGGTGTCGGTGATCCTGTTCCAGCTCGTGAACACCACCTCGGGCAGTCAGTACCGGATCGGAGAGGCCGAGCTCGGGGGCTTCAACGGCATCCCGGCCATCCCGGCCCTCAACCTGCCGGGCGATGCCGGCAACCAGCTCGACCCCGAGGGCATCTGGTACGCCGCGATGGGGAGCCTCGTCGTCGTCTACATGATCCTGCGCGCCATCCTGGCAAGCCGGTTCGGCCGCGTGGTCGTGGCGATCCGCGAGAACGAGACCCGGGCGCAGCTCATCGGCTACGACCCGCGCCTCTACAAGCTCCTGGCCTTCATGATCTCGGCCGGCATCGCGGGCCTCGCCGGCTGCCTCTTCGCCAACTGGGGCGGTTTCATCAGCCCGACGGTGTTCGGCCTGACCATGTCGGCCCAGGTGATCATCTTCGTCCTCGTCGGCGGGCTCGGCACCCTGCTCGGGCCGATCCTCGGCGCGGTGCTGATCCAGTGGCTGACCATCGAGGCCGGCGCCCAGAACGTCATCGATTCCAACCTCGGCCTGGGCGCGATCCTCGTCACCTTCGTGCTGCTGATCCCGCAGGGGCTGGTGCCGGTGGCCCGCAACCTCGTCCTGCGCCTCGGCACGGCGCTCAGCGGCCGGCGCATGAGGCCCAAGCCCCTCGGGCCCGCCCCGGGCACGGCCCTTGCCGGGGAGGTCCGTCGATGAGCGTGTCTCCTGCGACGAAGCCCGTCCGCCCCCTGCTGGAAGCCAAGGGCGCCACCATGCGCTTCGGCGGCGTGACCGCCGTCAACGCGGTCGACTTCGTCCTCGGCGAAGTTGAGCTGCGCTGCCTCATCGGCCCGAACGGCGCCGGGAAGAGCACTTTCTTCAAGATGCTCACCGGCCAGCTCACGGCGAGCGCCGGACGCATCCATTTCCGCGACACCGACATCACGGCTGCGCACCCGCACGAGATCGCCCGCCTCGGGGTCGGCATCAAGACGCAGGTCCCCAACGTCTTCAACGGCCTGTCGGTGCGCGAGAACGTCTTCGTCGCGGCAGGGCGCAAGAAGTCGCTCGCCCGCACCCGCGCCATCGTCGAAGAGACGCTGACCCGCCTCAAGCTCACCGAGATCGCCACCCGCCTCGTCGGGCAGCTCGCCCACGGCCAGCGCCAATGGGTCGAGATCGCCACCGTCCTCGCCCAGGAGCCGGAGCTGATCCTCCTCGACGAGCCTGCCGCCGGGATGACGAAGGAGGAGGTCGAGCGCACCGCCGCTCTCATCCGCGAGATCAACCGCACCCACGCGGTCATCGTGGTGGAGCACGACATGCCGTTCATCCGGATGATCGCCAAGACCGTGACGGTGTTCAACCAGGGCCGCATCCTCATCGAGGGCGACGTCGACACGGTGCTGTCCGACACGCGCGTCCGCGACGTCTATCTCGGCAAGCAGGCCGCATGACCGCTCCCATCCTGACCGTCGACGACCTGCATTCCGGCTACGGCCGCATCCCGATCCTCGGCGGCGTGTCGCTGCAGGTCGGCGAGGGCGCGTTCGTCGGCATCCTCGGCCATAACGGCATGGGCAAGTCGACCCTGCTGCGGACGCTCACCGGCAACCTGCCCGCCGCGGCCGGATCAATCACGTTCGACGGGCGCGACATCACGCGGCTCTCCCCGACCGCCCGGGCCCGGGCCGGCATCGGCTACGTTCCTCAAGGCCGCGAGATCTTCCCGGCGCTGAGCGTCCACGAGAACCTGCGGATGGGCTGCCTGCTGTCCCGGGACAAGGAGGAGGCGGTCATCGCCGATATCCTCACCCTGTTCCCGCGCCTCAAGGCCTATCTCGACCGGCCGGGCGGCGCACTCTCGGGGGGCGAACAGCAGTTGCTGGCGCTGGCCCGCTGCCTCTGCGGGGCTCCCCGCATCCTCCTCCTCGACGAGCCCACCGAGGGCATCCAGCCCTCGATCATCGAGGAGATCATCGAGACGCTCCAGGCCATCGGCCGGCAACGCGGGCTCACGGTGCTGCTGGTGGAGCAGAACCTGAACTTCATCGCGTCGCTCTCGCAGCGCGTGCTGATCCTGCAGAAGGGCCGCATCACCCGCGAGGTGCCGCCCGATGTCGCCCGCGACCGGGCGATGATCGACGAATTCGTCGGCATGGCCTGAAGGCCATGCCCGTCTTGTTCCAGTCAGGAGACCTCCGGAATGGATGCCACGACACACAGCCCCTTCGACGTGGTCGAGATGACCCTGGCCGATGCGGCCGACGCCTTCGCCAGCGGTGTGACCTCCGAGGCGCTGACGCAGGCCTTCCTCGATCGCATCGCGGCGCATAACCCGCACTACAACGCCCTCATCATCATGAACCCGGATGCCCTGGCCGATGCCCGCGCCATCGACGCCCGGCGGGCGGCCGGCGAGGCCCTGGGGCCCCTCGCCGGTATCCCCGTGGTGATCAAGGACCCGATGGACATGGCGGGCCTGCCGACCACCGCCGGCTGGCATTTCCTGAGCGCCCGGGCCGGCGGCGTCGACCTCATCCCGGAGACCGACTCGCCCGTGGTGGCGCGGATGCGGGCGGCCGGCTGCGTCATGCTCGGCAAGACCAACGTGCCGGTGCTGAGCGCCACCGGCAGTCACGCCAACGACAGCTGGGCTGGCCCGACCCTGAATTCGGCAGCGCCCGAGAGCCTGCCGGGTGGCAGCAGCGCCGGGACGGCGACCGCCGTCGGTGCCAGCTTCGCGGTGCTGGGCCTCGCCGAGGAGACGGGCGGGTCGATCCAGAATCCCGCATCGGCGCAGGGTCTGGTCGGCATCAAGCCAACCTTCGCCCTGGTGCCCAATGCCGGCGTGGTGCCGCTCGCCGGCAGCACCCGCGACGTGGTCGGCCCCATCGCCCGCTGCGTGCGCGACGCCGCGCTGACCCTCGACGTGCTGGCGGGCTACACGCCCGCCGATCCGAAGACCGTGGCCGGCATCGGCAAGCGCCCCCGGGGCGGCTACACCGCCCGCCTCGACACCGGTGCGCTGAAGGGTCAGCGCCTCGGCCTGTTCGGACCGGGCTGGCGCGACCTGCCGCTCTCCCCGGAGGCGGGCGCGCTCTATGCCCGCGCACAGGACGAGATCACCGCCCGCGGCGCCACGCTGGTGGCCGATCCCTTCGCCGGGACCGGCTTTGCCGCGCTCGGCCGTCCCACGCCGGGCCTGAACCACTTCGACGCCCGCGGCATGGAATCGGTGCCCTACGACCTGCACCTCTATCTGCAGCGCCTCGGCCCGAGCGCCACCCTCCGCAGCGTCGAGGCCTTCGCCGCGGCCACCGAGGCGGAAGACGCCTTCGGCCCCGTCGGCGTCCTGCGCTACCTGCACAGCATCCCGGCCTTCGCGCCGATCCTGGCCAACCCGACCGTACCGCCGGATCTCTCCGCCTTCCTCACCCTGCGGGAGGCCTACCTGGCGATCTTCGACACGGCGATGGATGCGAACCGGCTCGACGGCCTCGTCTTCCCGCAGATGCGGAACGAACTGCCCCCCCCTTCACGGCGAGGAGGCGATCAACGAGACCACGGTGTGCGAGATCAATATCGCGGGCTTGCCCGGCGTGACGGTTCCGGCCGGGTTCTACGCCTCGGGGGCGCCGTTCAACCTGATCTTCGTCGGCCGGATGTGGAGCGAGGCGGACCTGCTCGGCTTCGCCTACGACTACGAGCAGGCGACGCGTCACCGCCGCGCTCCGGACCTGATCGGCTGAGGCTCGGGCGCGTGTACCGCGCGGGCAGGATTGCCCAACGGACCGGCAGGCCGCCCTGATGATGAGCAATAAACCACATAACCCACAAACATCACATTTTCCGTTTGACCTCCATCCCGTGACGCGGCGTAGTCGGTCAGCGGAGAAGTTCCGTCGGCGACCCGGTCGATGCCCCCGCCGGGGGCGGGCGAACTGCGCAGCGACAGTGGGCCGGCCGTCCTCGGCGGTGCCGCCGGGTTTCGGGGTACGGCCTGTGGGTGTGGTTTCTGACCGAGCAGTCATACGCGCTCAAAACGAAATGCGAGAGCCGATGCATCATTCCGGTTGCATTACAACGCGAACGAGCATGGGATACCGCATGCCGCTTCCGCATTCCCGCGCGACCGCGGCCACGGATCACCGTTATCATCGGGTGAACGGTAGGACGGCCATCGAGCATGCTGACGGATCATCGCCACCAGGAAATCCTGTCCCGCCTCCACGGGACCGGCCGGGTCGGCGTCGCGGATGTGGCCCTCTTCCTGAAAGTCTCCGAGGAGACCATCCGCCGCGATCTGAAGGTGCTGGAGGAACGTGGCCTGCTCCGGCGCATCCATGGCGGCGCCGTGCCGCCGCGCCTCGACCAGGAGCGCCCGCTGCAGGAGCGCGGCAAGCTCAACACCCGCGAGAAGGGGCGGGTCGCGGTCCTGGCCGAGGCCCTGGTGCTCGACGGGATGTCGATCTTCATCGACACGGGCACCACCACGCTCGCCCTCGCGCGGCGGCTCACCGGGCGCAATCTCACGATCACCACCAATTCGGTGGACGTGGCCCTGCATCTCGGCGGCGGCCCGGCGCGGGTCAACCTGACGCCTGGCACCCTGCGGAGCAAGGACAACGCGCTGGTGGGCTACGAGACCGTGGCCTACGCGCAGCGCTACTTCTTCGACATCGCCTTCATGGGGATCGCGGCCTGCGATCTCGAGCACGGCTGGATGGATTACGAGGAGCACGAATCGGTGCTGCGCCGGACCCTCAGGGGGCAGTCGCGCCGGGCCGTCCTGCTCGCCGATTCCCGCAAGTTCGGCCGGCAGGCCAATCTCTGCACCTTCGGGCTCGGCGAGAAGCTGAGCATCGTTACCGACAAGCCGCCGCCGGAGGCGTTCCAGGACGCGTTCGCGCGGCATGAGATCGAGACCATCCATACCTGAGGCCGGCGCGGCGAGCGCCCTCGCGGCGCTGCTCGAACGCTTCTCCGCCTGCGGCGCCACCCCGGGGGGCGGCGTGACGCGGCTCTGCGCCAGCCCGGCGGACGGGGCCGCCCGCGCGGTGTTCGCGGAGGGGGTCCGGGCGGCCGGCGGCGCCCTGCGGGTCGACGCGGTGGGCAACCAGTTCGGCCTGTTTTCGCTGACGGGCCAAGGGGATGCGCCCCTCGTCATGATGGGCTCGCACCTCGACAGCCAGAGCCGCGCCGGCCGCCTCGACGGCACCTACGGCGTCGCGGCGGCCCTGCAGGTGGGCGCCGGACTGATGACGGCCCGCCGCGCCGGAGCGCGCTTCACCGCCGATTTCTGCGCCGTGAACTGGACCAACGAGGAGGGGGCCCGCTTCCGGCCGAGCCTCCTCGGCAGCGGCACCTATCTCGGCCGGCACACGGTGGCGGAGGCCCTGGCCTGCCGCGACGACGACGGCATCAGCCTGGGCGCGGCGCTGGCGGCGATCGGCCTGGCGGGCGACGACGCACCGCCGCCGCGTCCGGCCTGCTACCTCGAGATCCACGTGGAGCAGGGCACCGCGCTGGAGGAGGCCGGGCGGACCATCGGCATCGTCACCCGGAACTGGGGCGCGACCAAGATCGAGGCGGTCTTCACCGGCGTTCAGGCCCATACCGGGCCCGGACGGATGGAGCGCCGGCGCGACGCGCTGCTCGCCGCCGCCTATGCGATCGCGGACATCCGGGCGCTGGCCGACGCGTGGCCCGGCCTGCTGTATACCGCGGTAGGTCGTGTCCAGGTCGCGCCGAATTCCGCCAACGTGGTCGCGGCACGCGTCGCGATCTCGGTGGAGCTCCGATCCGCCGACGACGCCATCCTGACGGAGGCCGGAGGCCGGGCCGACCGGCTCCTGGCGGGAGCCGCGGACCGGGCCGGCACCGGGCTGACGATCACCAGCCGGGGCGAGCGCCCGATCCGGGCGATGCCCGAGGCGGTCTGCGACCTCGTCGCCGCCTGCGCCGAGGCGCAGGGGCTCGGGGCCCTGCGGATGGACACGGTGGCGGGGCACGACGCCCTGAGCTTCCTCGGGATCTGTCCGACCGGACTCGTCTTCGTGCCGAGCATCGACGGCATCGCCCACAACGAGGCCGAGGCCACCGACCCGGCCGACCTCGCCGCCGGACTGGCCCTGATGCGGGAGGCGGCCGAGCGCCTGTGCCGCCGGGGCGGCGACCCGGTGCGGGCCGCGCAACCGGAGCCGACGGAATGAGGCCGCCCGAACCCGACTTCGCGACGCGAATCGCCGCCGCCCTGGCGCAGCTCCCGGGCTGGGAAGCCGGGACGGGGCAGATCGCCCTGGCGGCGGCGCCGGTCGCGTCCCCGACCCACCGGGCGGTGGCCTCGGACTGCGCCCGGGTCCGGCGCGACGGCGCCGATCCGGTCTTCGTCAAGCGGCGCCACGCCGACATGGCCGCCGACCTCCGGCCCGCCATGGCGGAGGCGACGCGCCGGGCCGGCGCTCTCGGCCTCGGGCCGGCCCTGCTGGCGGGAGGTGGGGCTGAGGGCGACGGCGTGGTCGTTCTGGCCGACCTGCCCGAGCCCTGGCGCTACGCCCGGGTCGGCGACCTGCAGGATGCGGACACGATGGCGCAGGTCCTCGGGGCCCTGCGGCGGCTGCACGGGGCGGAGCCCCTGGGCCAGACCTTCTGCCCGTTCGAGCGGATCGCCGCCCTCGCGGCGGAGGCCCGGGCCTGCGCCGCCCCGGTGCCCGACGACATCGACGCGCTCCTGGCGGATGCCGCGCTGATCCGGGAGGCGATCGCGGCGGCCGGCTTCGACCGCCGCTTCAGCCGCAACGACGGCACCGCCTCGAACCTCATGCTGCGCTTCGAAGGGAGCGGCCTCGCGCCGGACGGGGTCCGGCTCGTGGATTTCGACCTCGCGGGCGACTTCGACCCCTGGTTCGAGGTCGGCGCGCTCCTCAACGAGGCCACCACGTTCGACCCGGAGCGCCGGCAGGCCATCGAGATCTATGCCGGGCGCTGCACCGAGGCCCTGCTCGCCCGCTGCCGCCTCTACGGCGCGGTGGACGACCTGATGTGGGGCCTGTGGGGGATCACCCGGGCCGTGACCGTGCGCCGGCCCGGCATCGAGTTCTTCAAGTACGGCCAGTGGCGGCTGCTGCATGCGCGCACCACCCTGGCGGCGCGCGACTTCGAGCTCTGGCTGCGCCAGCTGTGACGGCCGCGGGGAGGGGACGATGAGCTGGACACGCATGGGCGAGGGGCGGGGCGCCGCCGAGCAGGCCCTGGAGGCGATCCTCGCCCGGGTGCCGGCCTGGGCGGGCGCCCCCCTGCGCTACCGCGCCGTCTCGGGCGGCATCAGCAACACCAACTGGCGGGTCCAGGCGGGGGAGGGCACGGACGTCTTCCTCAAGGTCCCGGGGCGCGGCACGGAGATGTTCATCACGCGGGACGCCGCCCACGAGGCGAGCCGGCGGGCGGAGGCCTGCGGCTTCGGGGTGGCGGTGCTCGACTACCTGCCCGAGGACGGCGTCGAGATCTTCGCCTTCCTGGACGACTTCCGGGCCTCCTCGAACCTCGACTTCCTGCGCCCGGTCGTGCGCCACAACGCGGTCCGGGCCCTGCGGGCCTTCAACGATGCGCCGGCCCTGACCCTGACCAAGACGATCTTCGACATGATCGAGGAGCATGTCGGGCAGGTCGAGGCCGTCGGCGGCCGGGTGCCGCCGGATTCGGCCTTCCTGATGCGCCGCTACGGCCAGGCCAAGGCGGCGCTCCTGGCCTCGGGCCTCGACCTCGTGCCCTGCATGAACGACACGCTGGCCGGCAACTTCATGCTCGACGGGCAGGACCATGTCCGCCTCGTCGACTTCGAGTACGCCTCCAACAACGAGCGCGCCTACGAGCTCGCCCTGTGGTTCGACGAGATGGCGTTCTCGGCCGAGGTCGAGCGCGAGATGATCGCGGCCTATTGGGGCCGCTGGACCCCGCAGATCCACGCCCGCACCGAGGTGCTGAAGGCTTTGGGCGACCTCAAATGGGCGACCTGGGCGATGATCCAGGAGCGGGTATCGACCCTCGACTTCGACTACTACAAGTACGGGACCTGGAAGCTCTCGCGGGCCCGGACCCTGTTCCACCATCCCGACTGGCCGCGCTGGCTGCGACTGCTGTGACCGCCGCCCGCGCCGCCGTCCCGTTCCCGCGTTCCCCTTCGCGCAAGGCCGATCCCATGTTCCCGACCCTCGCCCCACCGGCGGGCTTCGACGCCACCCCCGATGGGCTGATGGCCTTCGCCCACCACCTCGCCAACAGCGTGCGCCCCCTGGCGCGCCGGCACTTCCGCACGCCCCTGGCCGTCGAGGCCAAGGCCGATGCGAGCCCCGTCACCGAGGCCGATCGCGGCATCGAGGCTCGCTTGCGGGCCGAGATCCGCCAAGCCTACCCGGGGCACGGCATCCTCGGCGAGGAGGAGGGCGGCGACTTCGCCCACGACCTGACCTGGGTGGTGGACCCCATCGACGGGACCCAGAGCTTCATCACCGGCATGCCGCTCTTCGGCACCCTGATCGCCCTGGTGCGGGGCGGGCGGCCGATCCTCGGCCTCATCGACATGCCGGCCCTGGCCGAGCGCTGGCACGGCAACGGCAGCAGCGCCTGGTTCGGCGGCAAGCCGATCCGCACCAGCCGGCGCGCCCTCGCCGAGGCCCGGCTGTTCGCGACCTCCCCCGACCTGTTCAAGGGGGCCGACGCCGAGGCCTTCGCGGCCCTGAGCGCCGCCGTGGGCCTGCGCCGCTTCGGCGGCGACTGCTACGCCTACGGCCTCCTCGCCTCGGGCCATTGCGACCTCGTGGTGGAGGCCGGCCTCAAGGTCTACGACGTCATGGCCCTCGCCCCCGTGGTGGAGGGGGCCGGCGGCGTGATGACCGACTGGGCCGGACGTCCGCTCACCCCGGACTTCGACGGCCGCGTCATCGCCGCCGCCAACCCGGAGCTGCACGCGGCGGCGTTGCGCCAGCTGACGGGGTTTGCCTGAGGCGACCATCCCGAACCGACGACGCTCGCAAGCTCTGCCCCCTGCGGGTCTGGATCCCGGGCTCCGCTGCGCCGTCCCGGGATGCCGCGGGGCTGCCCGCGAACGTCGCCGGCCAGGCCGCGCCAGCCGCGACCGCCCTGCCTTGCAGGCGATAAAGTCCGTCGTATAGCTGCCGAGGGCCGCGATCCGACTCCGCCCTCACAGCGGCGGAACCGCCCCGGACTGGGGGTCGATCAGGGCTGATCCCGCAGGGGGGACACCGCATCGCGATCCGGTCCAGCGCCCGGGGAAGGGGGCGAGGGCGAGCGCTCAGTGCCCGAGGCCGACAGCGCCCCGGGCCTCGAAGAAGGCGGCGTCGCTGACCCAGCTCTCGTCCGAGGCGACCAGGCGGAGCACGCCGGCGCTGTCGTCGAGGGCGTCGAGGAGCGGGCCGAAGGCGCGCCGGACATCATCATCGAAAGTATGGGCGAACTCGTCGCGCAGCTCATAGCCAATCTTCGCCAAAACCAGGAGCGATTTGAAGCCCAAATCCTGCATTTCGGTCCCCTGCGATGTGTTGTTTCCGGTCGTTACTGAGCGCTCCACTTTCAGCGCGAGGATCTTAACAAGATGCTAACGACGGTAGTCTTGCCCTGCGTGCAGCGATCGCCGGGGACGCGGGACCCGCCCGGTCCCCGAGCGTCAGTCGGCGCCCTCGATCAGGCCGCGGATGCGGGTGGCGAGGGCCTCCAGGGCGAAGGGCTTGACCAGCACCTGCATGCCGGGGGCGAGGTGGCCGTGGTTGAGGGCGGCGTTCTCGGCATAGCCGGTGATGAACAGCACCTTCAGGCCCGGGCGGGACACCAGGGCCGCCTCCGCCATCTGGCGGCCGTTCATGCCGCCGGGCAGGCCGACATCGGTGACGAGGAGGTCGATGCGCACATCGGATTGCAGCACCTTGAGGCCCGAGGCGCCGTCGGCCGCCTCGATGGCGGCGTAGCCGAGATCCTCCAGCACCTCGGTCACGAGCATCCGCACCGTGGGCTCGTCGTCCACCACCAGCACCGTCTCGCCGACCTTGGCCCGGGCCGCCTCCGACAGGTCCGGCACCGTCTCCACCCCCTCCGCCTCGCCGAGATGGCGCGGCAGGTAGATGCACACCATCGTGCCCTCGCCGGGCTCGGAATAGATCCGGACCTGGCCGCCCGACTGCTTGGCGAAGCCGTAGATCATCGACAGGCCGAGGCCGGTGCCCTCGCCGAGGGGCTTCGTGGTGAAGAACGGATCGAAGGCCTTGGCGGCGACGTCCGGGGTCATGCCGGTGCCGTTGTCCGAGACGCAGAGGGCGACGTACTGGCCCGGGTCGAGGTCGCGCTCGCGGGCCCCGCGGGCGTCGAGCCAGCGGTTGCCGGTCTCGACCACGATGCGGCCGCCCTCCGGCATGGCGTCGCGGGCGTTGATGCAGAGGTTGAGCAGGGCGTTCTCGAGCTGGCTCGGATCGACCAGGGTCGGCCACAGCCCGGCGGCGCCCACCACCTCCACCGAGACCGCCGGACCCACGGTGCGGCGCACCAGCTCCTCCATGCCCTCGACGAGGCGGTTCACGTCGGTGGGCTTCGGGGCCAGGGTCTGGCGGCGCGAGAAGGCGAGGAGGCGATGGGTCAGGGCCGCGGCCCGGCGCGCCGCCCCCTGCGCGGCGCCGATATAGCGCTCCAGGTCGCCGACCCGGCCCTGGAGCATGCGGGTCTGCATCAGCTCCAGGGAGCCGACGATGCCCGCCAGCATGTTGTTGAAGTCGTGGGCGAGGCCGCCCGTGAGCTGGCCCACCGCCTCCATCTTCTGCGACTGGCGCAGGGCCTCCTCGGCCCGCATCAGCTCGGCCGTCCGCTCGGCGACGCGCTGCTCCAGGGTCTCGTTCAGGCTGCGCAGCTGCTCGGTGACGCGCGCCCGCTCGGCCTCGCCGGCGCGGCGCTCCTCCACGTCGATGAGCACGCCGGGAAAGCGCAGGGGGGTCCCGTCCGGGCCGTGCTCGACGCGGCCGTTGGCTTCGAGCCAGTAGTAGCGGCCGTCGGCGCGGCGGGTCCGGTACTGGTGCGCGTAGGCGCCGCCCCGGGCGATGGCGGCCTGGATGGCCTCGGCGAGGCCGGCGCGGTCGTCCGGGTGCACGGTCTCCACCACCCGGGCGAGGCTCAGGCCCTCGCGCCCGGCGGCGGGATCGAGGCCGAAGCTGCGGGCGAAGGCCTCGTCGACGCTGAAGCGGTCGGTCGGCAGGTCCCAGAGCCAGGTGCCGATGATCGCCCCGGCGGCCAGGGCGAGCTGCACCCGCTCGATGTTCTCCCGGGCCAGGGCCTCGCTGGTGCGCAGGGCGTCCTCCGCCCGGCGGCGGGCCGAGATGTCCCGGAACAGCACCGAGACCTGGCGCCGGCTCGCCGGCTCGATCCGGGCGGCGGAGACCTCGATGTGACGCCCGGCCAGGGGGAAGGCGCGCTCGAACCGGATCGCGGTGCCGGTGCGCAGGACGCCGCCGTAGAGCTCGAGCCAGCCCTCGGCCTCCGCCGGCGCGAGGTCGCGCAGGGTGCGGCCGACGATGTTCGGGATGCCGGTGTGGCGCTCGTAGCCGGCATTGGCCTCGAGATGGACGAAGTCGCTGGCCGGACCGTGCGGTCCGTCGAAGAACTCGATGATGCAGAAGCCGTCGTCCACGGCCTCGAACAGGGCGCGGTAGCGCGCCTCGCTGGTGGCCAGGGCGTCGCGGGCGGAACGCGCCTCGGTGACGTCCCGGGCGATGCCGGAGAAGCGCAGGGGGCGCCCCGCGGCATCGCGCTCGATCTCGCCCCGGCGGGCGATCCAGCGGAGTTCGCCGGAGTCGGGCCGGCGGATGCGGTACTCGACGTCCCGGGGCGGCTCGCCCCGCCGGCGGCTCTCCGCCGTGGAGACGAGGTGGGCATCGTCGGGGATGACCAGGCGCTCGAAGGTGGAGGCCGGGTAGGTCGCGGCCTCGGGCAGGCCGTAGAGGCGGCAGAATTCCGGGGTCGGATGCAGGATGCCGTCGTCGATGCCGACCGAGAACACGCCGATGCCGCCGGCCTCCTGGGCGCGGCGCAGGCGCATCTCGGCGTCCTGCAGGGCGTCCCCGGCCCGGTGCTCCGCGGTGCGGTCGCTCACGACCTTGACGTAGCCGATGTGATGGCCGTCGCCGTCGCGCAGGGGCATCATCTCGCCCGAGGCCCAGAAGCGCGTGCCGTCGGCGCGCAGGTGCCAGCGCTCGTCCTCGGCGCGGCCCTGCTCCAGGGCGAGGCGCATCTCGATCCCGGGCCGGTCGATCGCGCGATCCTCGGGGGTGAACAGGTCGGCGATGTTGCGCCCGCGGATGTCGGCGGCGCTCCAGCCGAAGATGCGGGCGGCGCCGGCGTTCCAGTCGGTCACCACCCCGTCCCGATCCGTGCCCACGATGGCGAAGCGGGTGGTGCTGTCGAGGATCGCCTGCCGGTGCGGCACCGGGTCGGACCCCGGCGCGGCCCTGTCCGGCGCAGCGCCCGGCTCTCCGGCGGACCGGCGCGCCGCGTCCCGCAGGCGCGCGGCGTCCCGCTCCAGATCCGCGGCGCGGCGCAGGAGCGCGTCGGTCTCGGGCTGGCTCATGCCGGGACGTCCATCCTTCCGGGGTGTCGATCAGGGGCGACGGGTCTCGCCACGGGCGGTAGAGGGGCTGCCCGCCCGGGTCAAACCGGGCGGGGCGGACCCGCCGCCGCGAAACGGCGAGGGCCGGCCCCGCGGCGGCGGAACCGGCCCTCGATCCGGATCGGGCGTGGCGCGCGCGCCACAGCGCCGCTCACCGCGGGTCGGGCGGGCCCTCGCCCTTGCCGACGAAGGGGATGCCCTCGATCGGGCATTCCTCGGTGCCCACGCTCTGGCGGGTGATGGCCCGCACGGCGTCGCGGGCGGCGTCGGGATCCTCGATCCAGCGGCGGTAGAAGTCGTAGGGGCATTCCGACAGGCCGTGCCGGTTCTCCTTCGAGGCGATCATGCCGGTATAGCCGCGATGCAGCAGCTTGAAGAGGTGGTTCTCCGACTGCCCGTGGGCGCGGGCATCGCGGATCAGGAACTTCGACAGGGCGGCGTACTGGATGCCCATCTCCTCCTCGCCGCACTCGCCGAGGGTGCGGCCGTCGAAGCCGATCACCGCCGAGTGGCCGAAATAGGTGTAGACCCCGTCGAAGCCGGCGGCGTTGGCCACCGCCACGTAGGTGTTGTTGGCGAACGCCATCGCCTTCGACATCAGGATCTGCTGCTCCTTGGCCGGATACATGTAGCCCTGGCAGCGGATGATGAGCTCGGCCCCCCGCATGGCGCAGTCCCGCCAGATCTCCGGGTAGTTGCCGTCGTCGCAGATGATGAGGCTGATCTTCAGGCCCTTGGGGCCGTCGGAGACGTAGGTGCGGTCGCCCGGATACCAGCCCTCGATCGGGGTCCAGGGCATGATCTTGCGGTACTTCTGCACGATCTCGCCCTGGTCGTTCATCAGGATGAGGGTGTTGTAGGGCGCCTTGTTCGGGTGCTCCTCGTGGCGTTCGCCCGTGAGGGAGAACACGCCCCAGACCTTCGCCTTGCGGCAGGCGGCGGCGAAGATGTCGGTCTCCGGCCCCGGGATCGTGGTGGCGGTCTCGTACATCTCCGCCGCGTCGTACATGATCCCGTGGGTCGAGTATTCGGGGAAGATCACCAGGTCCATGCCGGGCAGGCCGGACTTCATGCCGATCACCATGTCGGCGATCTTGGCGGCGTTCTCCAGGACCTCCTCCCGCGTGTGCAGGCGGGGCATCTTGTAGTTCACGACGGCGACGCCGACGCTGTCCTGACTCGACGAAATGTCTCCGTGCATCATGGCGTGATCCTCCGGTTTCCAGACGTGGCGCGTGCCGCGGGGTCGCGCGGCACGCGCGGGGACGAGGTCCCCCGGGGCCCTAGCCCGGCGCGAGGCCGAGGAGGGTTCCGAGGGGAACCACGAGGGTGAAGCCGCCATAGACGCCGTCCTTCGGCCGCCGGGCGGTGTAGGGATTCCAGAACGAGTTCGGATTGACGACGTACTGGACCACGGGCTCGAGGATCACGCCGGCCCCGACATCGATGTGGGCGTTTGCCTCGAAGATGAACTTGTCGCGCGAGAACGGCGCACCGGAGCCGCCCGCGAAGGCGTTCGCGTCCGCCAGGAAGTCCGCGTAGTTGGCGTTGATGCGCTGCCAGTTGGCCTTCAGCCCGTAGGTGTCGTTGGGCCGGGTCTGGTCGGGCGATTGCAGCAGGATGCCGGCGAACGAATTGAACCGGATCGGGATCGTCGGATCGAAGGCGTAGCCGGTGCCGGTGTAGACCGCGATCGCGGCCGGGTGGGGGTTGGCCGCCTCGGCGCCGCCGTCGGCGCGCCAGACCGTCTGCGAGGCGGTGAGCACCACGCCCGAGGTGCCCGACTTCTGCAGGGCCGGATCGCCGGGGAAGAGGCCCTTGGAGCGGCCCAGCGCCGTCTTGAAGTTATCCTCGTGGTCGGCGGTGTTGTAGAAGCCGGTGAGCGAGACGCGGCCCGGATAGGCTTCCTGGGAGAAGTCGGTCTTGCGGCCGATCTCGGTCATGACGACGGCGCCGGCGAGGCGCTCGTAGCCGAAATCATAGCCCGACAGCACGTTGGTGTTGGGGTTCACGCTGAAGGCGCCGGCCTGGATGTAGGTGGTCGGCGAGAGCTTGTAGGCGACGTTGGCGCCCCAGACCCCGTAGAGCGGCGAGGTGAAGCCGGCATTGAAGTAGAACATGTCCTGGAAGCAGGAATTGATCGAGTTGCACGGCGGCAGGCCGTAATACCGGTCCGGATGCGTGCGCCCGACCTCGACCACCAGGCGGTCGTCGAGCAGCTTCTGCTGGTAGGTGAAGAGCGACAGCCGGGCGAAATTGGGGTTGTAGGGCGGCTGGTAGCCGACCGTGGTGTCGCCGATGTCGGCGGCCATGTTGAGGTTGCGCACCAGGCCGAAGAAGGTCTGGGTGAAGTTGATCGTCCCGCCCGAGATGCCGGCGAGCTTCTGCATGTCGGCGGTCATCGAGAGTACGAAATAGGCCGAGTTCGACTGCTCGCCGGGCCGCAGGCCCATGCTCGGGTTGGCTTGGTAGAAGTCGTAGACGTTGACGTCGAAGGTCAGGCCGCGGGCCGCCATCTCGGTGGCCCAGGGCGCCAGCGGGCCGACGCGAACCGGGTCCTTCGGCTTGTCGGCGATGGCCGGGTCGGTGCGCGGCTGGGTCTGCTCGTTGAGCTGGCCCACCGGCGAGGCCGTCTGCGCCAGCGCCGGCCCCCCAGCCAGGACACCGGCGGCCGCCAAAGCCGCCGACAGGAGGGCATCCCGGGCGGCGCCCCATTCCGTCCGACGCCTCGGCACCGGTCCCCGTTCGATTCTCTGGATCATCGTACCACCCCGCGTTCCAGCATCGATCCCGTCTCAGACCCATCGCATCCACTTCAGGCGTGGAATTATATCTCGATAGGCCCAGACACTGTGCAGATCTGCTGTCGGGAAATACTTTGCAAAGGTAATGCCAGTGCTTAATTTAGTGGCTAATCATCCAGGGACGTGCAGATGGAAAGCTTTTAGCGGCTGGCGTTGCTTGCGTTTTGGCCTTCGTCGACCCGCTGCAGCAGCCGCACCCGGCCCCATGCCCGGACACCCGTCGGGGCGCGTGACGGCTGCGCTCGTTGGTGGCGTGCGCCTTGCGCAGGCCCGCATCCATGGAGGCGAGGTTCGGCGCGGTCAGGAAGGCGCGGCCGCAGGTGGTCCCGCAATCCGGGCAATCGTGCGGATCCTGGAACTCGGCCATCGGGCGCAGCACCGTGAACGGGCCGCAGGCGTCGCAGGCGTAATCGTAGACGGGCATCGGGGCCTCTCGGTGATGTCTGCTGGAGGGCGGGCGGCGGCACGGCTCGCCTCCCCGGCGGATCTCGGACCGCCGTGAGATCCGTCGAGCGCGTGGGGAGGCGGTGGAGGGAGGGGTCGTTCCGAGAGCCTGCGCATCCCAAGGGGCGCCCAATCCGCCGCCCTGACCCCGCCCCACGAGGGGGAGGGGGATCGGCACCGGATCGGGCGCGCCGGTTCTCAGAGGTCCGGCGACAGGGGCATCTGGATCGAGCCGTCGAGGAACTTCGTCGGTCCGTCGGCACCGGGATTGATGTCGAAGTCGAAGATCTTCGTCGGGATCCAGAGGGTGGCGCAGGCGTTCGGGATGTCGACGACCCCCGAGATGTGACCCTGGACCGGCGCGGTGCCGAGGATCGAGTAGGCCTGGGCACCCGAGTAGCCGAACTTCTTCAGGTACTCGATCGCGTTGAGGCAGGCCTGGCGGTAGGCCACCGTCACGTCGAGGTAATGCTGCTTGCCGTACTCGTCGACGGAGACGCCCTCGAAGATGAGGTGGTCGTCGAACTTCGGCGTGATCGGCGACGGCTTGAAGATCGGGTTCTTGATCCCGTACTTGGCCATGCCGTCCTTGATCAGGCTGACCTTGAGGTGGACCCAGCCCGCCATCTCGATGGCGCCGCAGAAGGTGATCTCACCGTCGCCCTGGCTGAAATGCAGGTCGCCCATCGAGAGGCCGGCGCCGGGCACGTAGACCGGGAAGTAGATCTTCGAGCCGCGCGACAGGTCCTTGATGTCGCAATTGCCGCCGTGCTCGCGCCCCGGCACGGTGCGGGCACCCGTGGCCGCCGCCGCGTCGCGGCCCTCGCCCTTGAGCCGGCCCATATGGGCGGTCGGCGCGAAGGGCAGGGTGGCCAGCGCCGGGACCCGATTGGGGTCGGTGTCGAACAGCGCCTTCTCGCGGGTGTTCCAGGTCTCCAGCATCTTCGGATCGGGCAGGCAGCCGATCAGGCCGGGATGGATCAGGCCGGGGAAGCGCACGCCGGGGATGTGGCGCGACTTGGTGAACATGCCCTCGAAGTCCCAGATCGATTTCTGGGCCTGGGGGAAGTGCTCGTCGAGGAAGCCGCCGCCGTTCTTCTTGGAGAAGAAGCCGTTGAAGCCCCACTGGCTCTCGGGCTTGGCGCCGATGTCGAGGAGGTCGACCACGAGGAGGTCGCCGGGCTCGGCGCCCTCGACGCCGATCGGGCCGGAGAGGAAGTGCACGATCGAGAGATCGATGTCGCGCACGTCGTCGGCGGAATCGTTGTTCTTGATGAAGCCGCCGGTCCAGTCATAGGTCTCGACGATGAAGTCGTCGCCGGGCTTGACCATCGCCACCATGGGGATGTCGGGGTGCCAGCGATTGTGCACCATGTCGTTGTCGTAGGCCGATTGGGTCAGATCGACCTTGATCAGGGTCTCGGGCATGTTGCGTCGGTGCTCCCTTCCCAGACGTGAGGACACGCGTCCCCGTTCTCGCCGGCGGTGAGATCCGTCGGCGGGTGATGTGCCGGTGGTCGTCGGGCCGGGCGCGGTGCACCCCGGCCCGGGGCCGGTCAGCTCGCGAGCAGCGCCTTCAGGGCTGCGTCGAGTGTGGCGATGTCGTCGGGGCTCGTGCCGGGACCGCCTGCGAAATGACCCCACCAGGTCTCGATGACGCGCAGCTCCGCGTTCGGCATGGCCGCCGCCTCGAGGGCGTTGTCCTCGGGGGGAAAGTAGAGGTCGGTGGAGGCAGGCATCAGGATCGCCTTCGCGCGGATGGCGCCGAGGGCGGCCTTGAGATCACCGTTGAAGCGGTCATTGGCGCTGATGTCGCCGTTCTGCCAGGTCCAGAGCATGGCCAGAAGGTCGTTGGCGTCCCGGGTGTAGAACAGCCCCTCCCAGAACCCGACCAGGAAGTCCTCCAGCGAGGCGTAGCCCATATGGGTCTTGTCGGCCTCGATCCGGTAGAAGGTCTGCGACAGGCCCCAGCCGGCATAGACCCGGCCGAAGGCGCGCAGGCCCCGGTTCGGCGGGCGGGTGTACCAGCCCTCGGCGTAGGCGGCATCGGCCTGCAGGGCGGCCTTGGCGCCTTCCAGGAAGACGAAGTTGTGCCGCGAGCACTTGGCCGAGCCCTGAAACGGCAGGATGCGCGGCACCATGTCGGGGTAGAGCGCGCCCCAATGGTAGGTCTGCAGGGCGCCCATCGACCAGCCGGTCACCAGCACCAGGGTCTCGATGCCGAAACGCTCGGTGACGAGCCGATGCTGCGCCGTGACGTTGTCGTAGGCGGTGACGTTGGGAAAGCGCGGCCCGTTCCAGGGCGGCGGCGTATTGCTCGGCGAGGACGAGAGCCCGTTGCCGAACATGTTCGGGATGATGATGAAGTACTTGTCCGGGTCGAGGGCCTTGCCGGGGCCGATCAGCCACTCGTTCTCGGTGTGCTGGCCCGAATACCAGGTCGGGTAGACGATGGCGTTGTCCCGGGCGGCGTTGAGCGTGCCGAAGGTCTTGTAGGCGAGCTTGGCGCTGCGCAGCGTCTTCCCGCACTGGAGGACGAAGTCGCCGAGCTCGAAGATCTCGTAATCGGCCATCTCGGCCCCTTTCGGCATGTCGGGTCCCGTCAGACGGAGAGGAAACGGGCGACCTGGGCCTCGTCGATATCGGCGCGCAGGGATTCATGGACGATGTGGCCGTTCTCGATCACCAGGACCCGGTCGGCGACATCGAGGGCGAAGCTGAGCACCTGCTCGGAGACTACGATGGACAGCCCGCGGTCGTCGCGGATCTTCTTCAGGGTGCGGCCCATCTCACGGATGATCGAGGGCTGGATGCCCTCGGTGGGCTCGTCGAGGAGGAGGACCTTGGGCCGGCTCGCCAGCGCCCGGGCAATGGCGAGCTGCTGCTGCTGGCCGCCCGACAGGTTGCCGCCGCGCCGGCCCTTCATCTCTAGGAGGACCGGGAACATCGTGTAGAGTTCCTGCGGCACCCGGCGCTCCCCGGTGACGGTGAGCCCGGTTTCGATGTTCTCCTGCACGGTCATGGCGGAGAAGATCATCCGGCCCTGCGGCACGTAGGCGAGGCCCTTGGCCACGCGCTGGTGGCTCTTCAGGTCCTCGACCCCGGCGCCGTCGACCTGGATCGTCCCGGACTTGACCGGCACGATGCCCATCAGGGTCTTCATCAGCGTGGTCTTGCCCATGCCGTTACGGCCCATCACGGCGACGATCTCGCCGGGCGCCACGGCGATGTCGAGGCCGTGCAGGACCTCGCTCTGGCCATAGGCCGCGTGCAGGTCGCGGATCGCCAGCATCGGCGGGACGCCGCCCTGGATCAGGGGCGCGGGCGAGAAGGCCGGCGAGGGGGCGGGCGTGGTCTGGAGCATGGCGCCGTTTCCTCTCAGTGGCCGAGATAGACTTCGATGACCTTCGGGTCGTTCTTGACCCGCTCCATCGAGCCCTCGGACAGGACCTTGCCCTGGTGCAGCACGGTGACCCGGTGGGCGATGTCCTCGACGAACTTCATGTCGTGCTCGATCACCAGCACCGAGCGGCCCTTGATGATCTGGTTGAGCAGCTCGGCGGTCTTGATGCGCTCGCCGACGCTCATACCCGCCACCGGCTCGTCGAGCATCAGCAGTTCCGGGTCCTGGATCAGCAGCATGCCGATCTCGAGCCACTGCTTCTGGCCGTGGCTGAGGAACTCGGCCCGCTCGAGGAGCTGGTCCTTGAGGAAGATCATGCTGGCGACCTCCTCGATGCGGTCGCGGACCTCGGCGTCGCGCTTGAAGGTGAGGGCGCCGAAGACCGAGCGGCCCCGCGGAAAGGAGATCTCCAGGTTCTCGAACACCGTGAGGTCGTCGTAGATCGACGGGGTCTGGAACTTGCGGCCGACGCCGGCCTGGACGATGGCGCTCTCGGAGAGCTTGGTGAGTTCCTGGCCCTTGTACTTGATGGAGCCGGCGCTGGCCTTGGTGCGCCCGCAGATCAGGTCGAGCACGGTGGTCTTGCCGGCCCCGTTGGGACCGATGATGACCCGGATCTCGTTGGGGTCGACGTAGAACGAGACGTCGTTGACCGCCTTGAACCCGTCGAAGGAGACGGTGAGGGATTCCACCGCCAGGAGGAAGTCCTTCTCGGCCGGATCGGCGCCGATGCGGTGCGAGGGCAGGAGGGCTGCGTTCATCGGAGGTCCTACTCGGCCGCGTGGGTCAGGGCGACGGCGGGGGCGGGCTCCAGGGCCTTCACACGCCGGGTCAGGCGGGGCTCGACGTAAGTGCGGTAGATGCCCGCCAGGCCGTTCGGGAAGGCCAGCACCACGGCGATGAAAAGGGCGCCGAGACCGAAGAGCCAGAGCTCCGGAAAGCTCTCCGAGAAGCTGGTCTTGGCCCAGTTGACCAGGAGGGTGCCCCAGACGGCGCCGAACAGCGACAGGCGCCCGCCCACGGCGGCGTAGATCACCATTTCGATCGAGGGCACGATGCCCACGAAGGAGGGCGACATGAACCCGACCTGCAGGGTGAACATCGCCCCCCCGATGGCCGCGAACACCGCCGCGAGGCAGAACGCGAAGGTCTTGAAGCTCGCCACCTGGTAGCCCGAGAACCGGACCCGGTCCTCCTTGTCGCGCATGGCCAGGAGGATGCGCCCGAGCTTCGACTTCTTCACCATCTGGGCGAACAGGATGCAGCCGACGAGCAGCCCCGCATTGACGAAGTAGAGGATGTTGTGGGCGCTGTCGGTGCGGATGTCCCAGCCGTGCAGGGTGCGCAGGTCGGTGATGCCGTTGATGCCGCCGGTGTAGCCCTGCTGGCCGACGATGAGGATCGTCAGGATGGCGGCGATGGCCTGGGTGATGATGGCGAAGTAGGTGCCGCCGACGCGGCGGCGGAACATCGCCGTGCCGATGACGAAGGCGAAGAGCGCCGGCACCACCAGCACCGCCAGGAGGGTGAAGGGCAGGCTCTGGAACGGCTTCCAGAACCAGGGCAGGGCGGTGATCTGGTTCCAGTCCATGAAGTCCGGGATGCCGGGCGTCGACTGGATCTTGGTGTTCTCGATGCTGGAGGCCTCCAGCTTGAGATACATCGCCATCAGGTAGCCGCCGAGGCCGAAGAACACGCCCTGGCCCAGGGAGAGGATGCCGCCGAAGCCCCAGCAGATCACGAGGCCGAGGGCCACGAAGGAATAGGTTAGGTACTTGCCGACGAGGTTGAGGCGGAAGGCGTCGAGCAGCAGCGGCAGCACCACGAAGATGACGGCCACGAGGAGCGCGAGGCTCACCCATTCCATCGGCTTCATGAAGGGGTTGTCGTTCACGACGGGGGTGGGGGATGTGGAGCGGGTCATGACGTTCAGGCTCCTCAGCGCCGGACCTTGAGGGTGAAGAGGCCCTGCGGCCGCAGCATCAGGATGCCGACCACCGCCAGCAGCGTGATCACCTTCGCGGTGGAGCCCGAGAGGAAGAATTCGAGGGTCGACTGCGTCTGCGAGATCGAGAAGGCCGAGGCGATGGTGCCGAGCAGGGAGGCGGCGCCGCCGAAGACCACGATCAGGAAGGTGTCGACGATGTAGAGCTGGCCCGAGGTCGGCCCGGTGGAGCCCACCATGGTGAAGGCCGAGCCGGCGATGCCGGCGATGCCGCAGCCGAGGCCGAAGGTCAGGCGGTCCACCTTCTCGGTGTCGATGCCGACGGCGCCGGCCATCGCGCGGTTCTGCACCACGGCGCGGACCTGGGCGCCGAAGCGGGAGCGGTACATCAGGATCGCGACGCCGACGGTGATCAGGGTGGTGATGGCCATCACGAACATGCCGTTGATCGGGATCTCGATGGTGTCGGTGACCTGTACGGAGCCGATGAGCCAGGCGGGCAGCTCCACGCCGACCTCGCGGGCGCCGAAGATCGAGCGGTAGGCCTGCTGCAGGATCAGCGAGAGGCCCCAGGTGGCCAGCAGCGTGTCGAGCGGGCGCTTGTAGAGGTGGCGGATCAGCGCCCATTCCACCAGCATTCCGAGCGCCCCGGAGGCCAGGAAGGCCAGGGCCATCGCCACGAAGAAGTAGGCCGGGAACAGGGCCGGCAGGTGACTCTGGAAGAAGCCCGAGCAGAGATAGGTCATGTAGGCGCCGAGGATCATGAACTCCCCGTGGGCCATGTTGATCACCCCCATCTGGCCGAAGATGATCGCAAGCCCCAGGGCCATCAGCACGTAGACCGAGAACAGGATCAGCCCGGCGAAGCCCTGCATCGCGAAGATCGCGCCAAGATCACCGAGGGAGTAGTCGCCGAACATGGGTTCGTTCTCCGAAGGATGCCGCCGAAGGATGTGCAAGCATCGGGCCGATCAACACCGTAGACGTCCCCCTCCCCACGCAGGGGGAGGGGGGAGCAGGTCCGGGGGGAGCGGGTTCTACTGGTAGCTGGCTCTACTGGTAGCCCTTGGGGAACGGATCGGGCTTGATCAGCTCGGGGCTCGTGTAGACGATCTCGAACTGGCCATCCGGCAGCGCCTTGCCGACGCGGGTCTTCGACCAGAGGTGATGGTTCGGATCGATCCGGACGTAGCCCTCGGGCGCGGCCTTGAACTCGAGGTCCGGCGAGGCGGCGACCACCTTGTCGACGTCGAAGGAACCGGCCTTCTCGCAGGCCATCTTCCACAGGAACGGCCCGAGATAGGCCGCCTGGGTCACGTCGCCGATGACGGTCTTCTCGCCCCACATCTTCTTGAAGGCCGAGACGAAGGCCTTGTTGTTCGCGTTGTCGATCGACTGGAAGTACTTCATGCAGGAATAGGCGCCGGCGATGTTCTCGCCACCGATGCCGTCGATCTCGTCCTCGGTGACCGAGATCGTCAGGAGGATCTGCTTCGACAGGTCGATGCCGGCCGCCTTGAGCTGCTTGTAGAACGCCACGTTGGAGCCGCCGACCACGTCGGCGAAGATCACCTTCGGCTTGGTGAGCTTGATCTTGTTGATCACCGAGTTGAACTGCGTGTGGCCGAGGGGGAAGTACTCCTCGCCGACGACCTTGCCCTTGAGCACGTTCTCGACGTGCTTGCGGGCGATCTTGTTCGAGGTCCGGGGCCAGATGTAGTCCGAGCCGATGAAGAAGAACGTGTCGCCGCCCTTCTCCTTGTTGACCCAGTTCAGGCCCGCGAGGATCTGCTGGGTGGCCTCCTGGCCGGTGTAGAAGACGTTCTTGGACTGCTCCAGGCCCTCGTAGAAGGTCGGATAGTACAGGAGGCCGTTGTACTGCTCGAAGACCGGCAGGGCGGCCTTGCGCGAGGCCGAGGTCCAGCAGCCCATCACGGCGGCGCAGTGATCGTTGACGAGGAGCTTCTTGGCTTTCTCCGCGAAGGTCGGCCAGTCGGAGGCGCCGTCCTCCTGGATGATCTTGATCTTGCGGCCGAGCACGCCGCCCGCCTCGTTGATCTGCGAGATCGCGAGCTTCTCGGCCTGGATCGAGCCGGTCTCGGAAATCGCCATCGTGCCGGTGGCGGAGTGCAGGATGCCGACCGTGACCTCGGTGTCGGTCACCGCGAGGCCGGTGGTGTTCACCGCCGAGGTCGGCGGCGCGGCCGCGAAGCTCATGCGCGGCATCAAGGCGATCGCCGGAGCGCCGGCCAGACCCATGAGAAGCCTGCGCCGGAGCGCCGATTGCAGGCCGTTGCCCTTGTCCTCTGCCATCGTGCCCAAAACCCCTGTCGGTCGTCGCACGGCGCATCGGACGGCCGTGGATCGACGGAGCGGAGGCTAGGCCGCGTGGTGCGGTGCGGCCTATACGCTGTTTTGCGTATGTCGGACCCCGGCGGACGGGCCCATGCTGTCGAACTCCCCGCGAGTCTCTCCCCACAAGGCTTCGGACGCCGCCGCTCCGGACCGCACCCCGCGGGACCGATCGCCCCGGAGGCCATCGCCGCTCCGCCCGCCGAGCGCGGCGCGCGCCCGCATGGGCGCACGGGAATCCGGGCACGGTCCTTGCGTAGCTGGGGAGGACGGAGCGCCGCGGTTTCGGACGAGCCGGGATGCCGCGCCAGACCCTGCGCCGCATGATACCGTCCCCGCCGAACACGATGACCGAGCACCAGCGTATCCTGCCGATCCGGCGCGACTACAACCGCCTCGTCGCCGACGAGACGCTGGAGGACTATGCCCTGCGCTTCACCGCCAAGAAGGCGCGGCGCTGGTCCGGGTTCCGGGTCGCCCAGACCGCCCTCGGGTCGCTTTCCTTCCTGGCCCTGGAGGCGATCGGCGGCACCCTGGTGCTGACGGTCGGGTTCACCAACACCCTGGCGGCGCTCCTGGTGGTGAGCGCCATCATCTTCGCCACCGCGACGCCGATCAGCCTCTACGCCGCCCGCTACGGCGTCGACATCGACCTCCTCACCCGAGGCGCCGGCTTCGGCTATATCGGCTCGACCGTGACCTCGCTGATCTACGCGAGCTTCACTTTCCTGTTCCTCGCCATCGAGGCGGCGATCATGGCCCTGGCCCTGGAGCTCTGCTTCGGGCTGCCGCCGAGCCTCGGCTACCTCGTCAGCGCCCTCGCGGTGATCCCGCTGGTCGTCTACGGCATCGCCATGATCAGCCGCTTCCAGCTCTGGACGCAGCCGGTTTGGATCGTCCTCAACCTCATCCCGCTGGCCTGCATCGCCTGGGCCGGGGACGCGCCGGTGGCGGCCTGGCTCGCCCATCCGGGGGCCGACGGCCTCGGCGGCTTCGACTGGCCCCGCTTCGGGCTGGCCTCCGGCATCCTGCTGGCGCTGCTGGCCCAGGTCGGCGAGCAGGTCGATTTCCTGCGCTTCGTGCCGGCGCGCGCCCCCGAGCGCTCCGGGCGCTGGTGGGCGGCGGTGCTGGGGGCCGGCGGCGGCTGGATCCTGCCCGGGATGCTCAAGATCCTGCTCGGGTCGTTCCTGGCGGTGCTCGCCATCGCGCACGGCGTCCCGGCCGAGCGCGCCGCGGAGCCGACCCAGATGTACGCGGTGGCCTTCGGCTACGTGCTGCCCTCGGGGTTCGGCGCCGTCGCCCTGATGACCCTGTTCGTGGTGGTCTCGCAGCTCAAGATCAACGTCACCAACGCCTATGCGGGCTCGATCGCCTGGTCGAACTTCTTCTCGCGCCTGACGCACAGCCATCCGGGCCGCGTGGTCTGGCTCGTCTTCAACGTCGCCATCGCCCTGCTGCTGATGGAGCTCGGCATCGACAAGACCATCGTCAGCACCCTGTCGCTCTACGCCGTGGTGGTCTCGGCCTGGGTCGGCGCGCTGGCGGCGGACCTCGCCATCAACAAGCCCTTCGGCCTGTCGCCCCCCGGCATCGAGTTCAAGCGCGCCCATCTCTACGCCATCAATCCGGTGGGGACCGGCGCCATGGCGCTGGCGATCCTCAGCGGGTTCGTGGCCCATGCGGGCGGGTTCGGGGCGCCCGCCGTGCCCTTCGCGCCAATGCTGGCCCTGGCCGTCGCCTGCCTCGGCGCCCCCGCCATCGCCCTGGCCACCGGCGGGCGCTACTATCTCGCCCGCACCCCGCGCACCGACTGGCAGGGCGCGGCCGAGATCACCTGCCGTGTCTGCGAACACCCGTTCGAGCCCGAGGACATGGCCCAGTGCCCGGCCTATGCCGGGCCGATCTGCTCCCTGTGCTGCTCCCTCGACGCCCGCTGCGGCGACCTCTGCAAGCCGCACGGACGCCTGGAGGCCCAGGCCCAGAGCGTGCTCGCCCGGGTCGCCCCGGCCCGCACCGCCGCCTGGATCGGCGCGCCGCTGGGCCGCTACCTCGCCCTGATGCTGACCCTGGTGGTGGCGATCGGGCTGATCCTCGGCATCGTGCATGCGGGGGCCAGCGCCGAGCATCCCGAGCACCGCGCGGTCCTCGGCGCGGCGCTGACCAGCGTGTTCCTGATCCTCATCGTCATCCTGGGGATCGTCGCCTGGCTGTTCGTGCTGGCCCAGGAGAGCCGCCGGGTCGCCCTGGAGGAGACCGCCCGCCAGACCGGGCTCTACCAGGCCGAGATCGAGGCCCATAAGGTCACGGACGCCAAGCTGCAGCAGGCCAAGGAGGTCGCGGAGGCCGCCAACCTCGCCAAGAGCCGCTACGTGGTCGGCATCAGCCACGAGTTGCGCACGCCCCTCAACGCGGTGCTCGGCTACGCGCAGCTGCTCGAGGGCGATCCCTCGATTCCGGCCCCGCGCCAGAACGGGATCCGGGTCATCCGGCGCTCGGCCCAGCACCTCTCGGGCCTGATCGACGGCCTCCTCGACATTTCCCGGATGGAGGCCGGACGGCTCCAGATCCACCGCAACGAGGTCCGGCTCGCCGATTTTCTCGACCAGATCGTCGACATGATCCGGCTCCAGGCCCAGGGCGCCGCCCTGGCCTTCCGCTTCACCCGGCCCGAGACCCTGCCGGCGGTGGTCGCCACCGACGAGAAGCGCCTGCGCCAGATCCTGCTCAACCTCCTGTCGAACGCGATCAAGTTCACCCCCGCCGGCACGGTGACCCTCGACCTGACCTACCGCAACCAGATCGCGGTGTTCACCATCAGCGACACCGGCCTCGGCATCCGCCCGGACGACCTGGAGCGCATCTTCGAGCCCTTCGAGCGCGGCTCCCTGGCGGCGGCCCGCTCCACGCCCGGCACCGGCCTCGGACTGACCATCGCGCACCTGCTGGCCCAGGTGATGGGAGGCGAGATCACGGTGGAGAGCGAGGTCGGGCGCGGCACGCGCTTTCGCGTGCGCCTGATGCTCGCCTCGGTGGCGCGCCCGAAGCCGGTCCTGACCCAGGCCAGCGCGCCGGCGCGCACCTATGCGGGGGCCCGCCGCACCATCCTGGTGGCCGACGACGATGCCGCCCATCGCGGCCTGATGCGCGACATCCTCGAACCCCTGGGCCTCGTGGTGCTGGAGGCCGGCGACGGCCCGGCCTGCCTGGCGCTGGCGGCGACGCGGCCGCCGGACCTGTTCCTCCTCGACATCGCCATGCCGGGCATGAGCGGCTGGGTGCTGGCGAAGGCCCTGCGCGAGGCGGGCCAGACCGGCCGCATCGCCATGATGTCGGCCAACGTACACGAGATCAGCCCGTCCCGCGGGAGCGATGCGCCCCACGACGCCATCATCGCCAAGCCCTTCGACCTGCGCGACTTCCTCGAATGCGTCACCGGGCTCCTCGGCCTCCACTGGACCGCGGGCGAGGCCCCCGCGCCCGAGCGGTGATCGAGGGTTTGCTGGAGCCCGCCGATGGCTGAGGCGCCGCGCGATACCGTCCTGGTGGTCGACG
>NZ_CEEDOX010000008.1:0-143211 GCF_979256535.1 Methylobacterium sp. AC690
AGGGCAACGCCAACCAGCAGAACTTCCCCACCCAGCAGTACGGCCAGACCTCGGGCGGTAACCGCTGCTGATCGGACCCGCGAAGGAGACTCACATGCTGCTGAAAGGCTTCTCCTACGCCATGGTCGCGGCTTTTGCCGGCGGCCTCGTCTTCACCATCGTCGGCTCGGCTCAGGCCTATCTCAACCTGTAAGCCGTCTCGGACCGACGGACATCCTCACCGACCCGCCCGGCCTCCGCCGCGGCGGGTCGCGCCGTGTCCGCCCCGACGCGGCGATGTCCGACCGCCTCGCCCTCGTGCCGATCGCCGGCCCGGGAACACATTGACCGCAGGGACGTCACACCCGGTCACAGCGGGACCGGAACGGGCAACACAGAGCGATGGCGCACAGGGCGGGGCGAGGCGAACGGCAAGGTGACCGGCAAAGTGACCGGCAAGACGGTGAACCGGTCGGCGGACGAGGCGACCGGCAAGAGGCGGGGCACGACGCGGACGGCACCGCGAAGGACCTGCATCCGCGCAAGTTCGATCTGCTCAACCTCAGCCTGGTCGACGTGAACGGGGGGCTGCGGCCCTACCTCAACGTCTTCCTGCTGGTACACCGCGAGTGGAGCGCGACCACCGTCGGCCTCGTGACCACCTTGGCGGGCCTCGTCGGCGTCGGCCTGCAGGCACCGCTCGGGGCCGTGATCGACCGCGCGCGCGACAAGCGCCTGGCCATCGTGGCCGCCCTGATGGCGGCCTCGGCCGGAGCGGTGGTCATCGCGCTCTGGCCGCAATTCTGGCCGGTGCTCCTGGCCTTCACGGTCCTGACCGCGGCGGGCAGCAGCTTCACCCCGACCATCGCGGGCCTCACCCTCGGCATCTTCCCGAAGGCCCGCCTGTCGCGCCGGATGGGCCGCAACAGCGCCTGGTACCGGGCCGGCAACGTCGTCATCGCAGTCCTGATCGCGCTGGTCGGCTACGGCTTTCCCGACCGGGCGGTGTTCTTCCTCGTGCCCGCCCTGTCGTTCGCGGCTGCCGCGGCCGTCCTGTCGATCCCCCGCGACATCGTCGGCCGCGAGCTCGCCGAGGGGGTGAAGCCGAAGCCGCGCTCGGGCGCGGCCTTTAAGGTGCTCCTCGACAACCGCCCGCTCCTCGTCTTCGCCGCGTCGATCTTCCTGTTCCAGCTGGCCAACGGGCCGATGGCCTCCCTGGTCGCGCAGAAGATCTCCCTGGCGCACGAGAACTGGTCGGCCGCCATCACCTCGACGACCATCGTGGCGGCGCAGGCGGTGATGCTGCCCATGGCCATCCTGGTCGGACGCTTCGCCGACGGCTGGGGGCGCAAGCCGATCCTCCTGTTCGCCTTCGCGATGCTGCCGGTGCGGGCGCTGCTCTACACCGTGTCGGACGACGCCCTCTGGCTCTTCGCGGTGCAGGCCCTGGAGGGCGTGAGCACCGGCCTCTACAGCGCCATCAAGCCCCTGGTGATCGCCGACCTGATGGAGGACAAGGCCCGCTACAACCTCGCCTCGGGGGTGGTGGCCACCGTCCAGGGCGTCGCCATCGCCCTCTCGAACGTGCTGGCCGGCAGCCTCGTCGATGCCAGCGGCTTCACGGCGGCGTTCCTGGTGTCGGCAGGCATCGGCCTCGGCGCGGCCCTGCTCCTCACCCGCATGCCGGAGCCCTCGGGGCAGCGGGCCTGACGCGGTCCCGTCGCCGCCGGGGGCGATGCGCCAAACCTCCGGGACGCGAGCCCCGGGGACGCGAGCCTTGGAGACGCGAGCCCCGGGGACGCCGCGGCGGGGCTCAGCGCAGGGTCGCCGACTCGCCGGGCTCCAGCGGGCGGTCCTCGTCCGGCCCGCTCACGGCGTTCAGGCGCTGGAGATGCTCGAAGACATGGGCGAAGGCGTCCGTGACGGCCTTCTCGAAGCTGCCGTCGGACCGCCCCTGGGCGGCCTTCAGGGCGCTGAGCAGGGCTTGATGCGTTTCGGTGTCCCGCGACATGGCTGTCCTCCCGGCCGGACGGATGACCCGTCCGGGAGTGCAAGCGCCGGCATGGATCGCCGGTTCCGAGGGCCCGGACGCGCGCGGTCCCGAAGGCCCGATCGGCGCGGCGCGGCGCCTCGCGCAACTGTCATCGAACCTTGACCGTCGGCACCCGTTATCCGCCGGCCCCTGCAGGCCGGAGACACCCCCTCGGCATGCGTTCCCGTTCCCTTCTCCTCGGCACCGTCGTCATTCTCGCCGCCGGGGCCGGCCTCGCCGGGTTCGGCCGCGTCAGCTATGCGCCGACGCCGTCGCGCGAGGCCCTCGCGAATCCCGACCGCTACCCGATCTCGACGGCCTACGACGTCCTCGGGCGCCGCATCGGCCGGGAGGAGGCCGCGACCCTGCGCACCACCGAGGCGGGGCGCCGGACGCTGTCGCCCGAGGCCGGCGCCTTCGCCATCGACGAGGCGGTCATCGCCCGCGGGCGGGAGGCCTTCTACACCGAGACCTTCGGGAACGAGGTCTTCCTCACCGACGTGATGGGGATGCTCGACGGCGCCCTGACGCCCTACGAGGTCGCCCGCGCCGTGCTGCTGCTGGGCGGGAAGGCCACCAACAACCTCCAGGTCCGCGTCGCCCAGGACGTGCGGATCGGCGAGCGCCAGTGGCGCAAGGGCGACCTCGTCTCGACCGGGCTCGACGTCGAGGCGGGCGGCCTCGGCATCATCGGCCTGAAGACCTTCTACGACCGGGGCCACCTGCGCCTCGGCATCACCTGCGCCCTCTGCCACGCGGCCGTCGACCCCCAGTCCGGCAAGGTCGTGGAGGGCGCCCCGAACGCCGACCTGAATGCCGGGCTGCTCCTCGCCCTCTCGGCCAACGCCTCCGCCTACTTCATGCACGGCAGCATCGACCTCGCGGCCCTCGCGGGCGATCCGTCACGAACCGTTCCGACCGCCGGCGGAGGGAGCGCGGTGCTGCCCGACCGGGACAGGCTCGAGGCGGCGGCCAAGGTCGAGGTCGCGAGCTGGCCGCCGGGCAGCTTCGATTCCTCCGCCGACCGGGTGACGAACCCGACCTCGATTCCGTCGAGCTTCTCGGCCTACGGCGAGCCCTACAGCTGGAGCGGACGCGAGGCGGTCGGGCCCTTCCACGGCCTGTCGTCGTTGAACAACAACGTGCACGCGGCCAATTCGGACACGACGCAGCTCGCGGCCGCCGCGCCCTGGCTGTTCGGCATCGATCCGGACCTCTACCTCGGCATCCTGCTCCAGGGGGCGGCGAACCCGGCCCTGCGCTACGATCCGCAGGCGGCCCAGCGGCCGAGCGCGATCCTGGCCGCCTTCGACCCGACGCCGGCTTCGCCCGGCCTCAACCGCTACGCCGTCCTGCCGAGCTTTCCGGCGACGAACTACATGACCGATAACGGGCTCTTCGCCTCCGCGGCCGGGGAGCCGGCGAACTTCGCCAACAACGCCATGTCGGCCTTCCAGAACCTCCTGCGTCCGCCGCCGGCGCCGAAGGCACAGGCCGAGGCCGGCCGCGCGGTGTTCGCGCGGGCCGGCTGCGGCGGCTGCCATGCCGGCCCGGCGCTGACCAACAACCGGATCGTGCCCGTGGGCGAGATCGGTACCGAGCCGACCCGGGCCCGCGCGGGGGCCAAGATGGAGGCGCACCTGTCCGCCCCCGCGATGTTTGCGACCGACACGCCCTTCCCGCTGCCGGCCGACCCCAGGATCGTGCCGATCCCCCTGGAGGGCGAGGCCCTGAAGCAGGTCCAGCTCGGCTGGGCCCATGCCGGGACCGAGGGCGGCTACAAGGTCCCGAATCTCGTCGGCCTCGCCTGGTCGGCGCCCTACCTGCACGATGGCGGCGTGGCGGCGGGGACCGACCTCGCCGGCGCGCTCGGCGTGCCCGGCACCCTGGAGCGCGGTCGCGCGCCGGACCCGCGCAACAGCCTGCGCGCCCTGGTGGACCGGGATCTGCGCGGGCGGGTCGTGGCCGCCAACCGCGCCTCCGCCACGGCGCGCACGGCGCGGGTGACGGGAGAGGGGCACCGCTACTGGGTCGATGCCGCCGCCGGCTACGGCCCCGCCGACCAGGACGCGCTGCTGGGCTACCTGCTCTCCATCGACGCCCTGACGCAGGACGTGCCGGTGCCATGAGCCTGGCCGGGGACGCGCAACGGGAGACCACCATGCAGACGGCCGGGACCACCGAGGGGGCCCCGCGCCTCGAACGCAAGGCGGTCGCCGCCGTGGTGCTGGGCAACGCCCTCGAGTTCTACGACTTCACCATCTACGCCTTCTTCGCGAAGCCCATCGGCGAGGCGTTCTTCCCCTCGGCGAACGCCACCGACAGCCTGCTCGCCTCCCTGGCCCTGTTCGGCATCGGCTACGTCATGCGGCCCGTCGGCGGCATCCTCATCGGGGCCTTCGCCGACCGGGCGGGGCGCAAGCCCGCGATGCTGATCACCATCGCGCTGATGGCCATCGGCATGGTGATGCTGGCGGCCGCCCCCGGCTACGCCACCCTGGGGGGCTGGTCGCAGGTCATCGTCATCGTGGGCCGGCTCATCCAGGGGCTGGCCCTCGGCGGCGAGGTCGGCCCCTCCACCGCCTATCTCCTGGAGGCCGCCCCGGGACAGCACCGCGGCTTCGTGGCGAGCTGGCAGATCGCCAGCCAGGGCTGCGCCGCGCTGATCGCCGGCCTCGTGGCCTCGGTCCTGACCTACGCGGTCGGCGACGACGCCATGGCGAGTTGGGGCTGGCGGGTGATGTTCGCGCTGGGCATCGGCGTCGTGCCCGTGGGTCTGATCATCCGCAGCCATCTGCCCGAGACGGCCGGCGCGCGCGCCGACCCGGCCGCGGCCGAGTCCACCCTCGCGGTGGTCCGGCGCCTGGTGCGCGAGCACGGCCGGATGCTGGTCCTGACCTTCCTCATCATCGCGGCCTCCACCGTCTCCAACGCGGTGGGCACCAACATGCCGGTCTATGCCCAGGCCACCCTCGGCCTCACGGAGACGATCTCCACCGCCGTGCCCATCGCCCTCGGCCTCGCCTCCATCGCCTTCCCGCTCCTCGGCGGCTGGCTGGCCGATCGGTTCGGCCGGCGCCCGGTGATGATCTGGCCCCGCGCGCTCATCGTCGTGCTGACCGTGCCGGCCTTCGCCTGGCTCGTGCGCGACCCGACCGGCCCGTCGGTCTACGCCGTGACCTTCCTGCTCTCGGCCCTGTCCTCGATCAACGCGGCGGCGATCATCGTGGCGATTCCCGAGGCCCTGCCGCGGGCGGTGCGCAGCGCGGGGCTCTCCATCGTGTACGCCTTCTCGGTCTCGATCTTCGGCGGCAGCACGAACTACGTCGTGAACAAGCTCATCGCCCTCTCGGGCGACAAGCTCGCCCCGGCCTACTACCTCGTGGCCTTCAGCATCGTGGGCACGATCGCGGCCTTCCTCATGCCCGAGACCCGCGGCCGGGACCTCGAGGCGAACGCGGAGGCGCGCTGAGGGGCGGCCCCGGCGCGCCGCCCCCGTCAGCCTCGGACAAGATTGGCTCCCTAAAGCTTCGGTCATGAATGATCGGGACCGGAGCCGACCGTGACAGGCGTCTACCTCTTCGACTTGGCCTCGCAGCAGGCGCGCTACCTCGCGGTGCGTCAGTCGACCATCGCGAGCAACGTCGCGAACGCCAACACGCCCGACTACAAGGCCCGGGACGTGGTGCCGTTCTCCGAGGTGATGGCGCGCACGGCCTCCGCCGGCATGACCATGACGGAGAGCGCCCACGTCACCTCCGGCGAGAACCGCATCCCGACCAAGCCGGTCGCCGCGGCCGACGCCTGGGACGCGCTCTCGACCTCGAGCTCGGTGAGCCTGGAGCAGGAGATGCTCAAGGCCGGCGAGGTCAGCCGCGACCACAACCTGAACATGGGCATCGTCAAGGCCTTCGACCGGATGCTCAAGGCGGCGGTGAAGTCCTGATGATCGACCCCCTCGCCGCCTCCACCCGTCTCGCCAGCGCCGGCATGGAGGCGCAGTCCCTGCGCCTGCGCATCGCCGCCGAGAACGTCGCCAACGCGCAATCCGTCGGCGACGCCCCCGGGGCGGACCCCTATGCCCGCAAGACCGTGACCTTCCGGGCCGCCCTGGACCGGGCCGCCGGCGGCCCCACGGTGGCCCTGCGCAAGATCGGCACCGACGACGCACCGTTCCGCATCGAGCGCGACCCCGGCAATCCGGCGGCCGATTCCGACGGCAACGTGAAGATGCCCAACGTCAACGTGCTGGTGGAGATGGCCGACATCCGCGAGGCCAACCGCTCCTACGAAGCCAACGTCCAGGTGATCAAGCAGGCCCGCGCCATGGTCGCCAGCGTCATCGACCTCCTGAGAACCTGAGACCCGCGATGATCGAAGCCCTCACCTCGCTCGCCGCCTTCGACCGGGCCGCCGGCATCACCCGCACCGACTCGGCCGCGCCGCTGGCGCGCACCAGCTTCCCCGTGAGCCCGCCGACCGCCACGGCCGGTGCCGGCACCGATTTCGGGGACGTCATGGCGCAGCTCGCCAGCGGCCTGCGCACCTCCCTGCGCACCGGCGAGGCCACCGCCATCTCGGGCATCCAGGGCAAGGCCTCGACGCAGCAGGTGGTCGAGGCGGTGATGTCGGCCGAGCAGAGCCTGCAGACCGCCATCGCCGTCCGGGACAAGGTGGTCGCCGCCTATCTCGAACTCAGCCGCATGCCGATCTGACGATCCGATCGCGTGAAACCCCCTGCCAAACGCTTCGACGGGACCGTGACACCATGAGAGCGCTCGCCATCGCGGCCACGGGCATGAACGCCCAGCAGATGAACCTCGAGGTCATCGCCAACAACATCGCCAACCTGAACACCACCGGGTTCAAGGGCGCGCGGGCCGAGTTCACCGACCTGCTCTACCAGGCCGAGCGCCAGCAGGGCGTGCCGAACCAGGCCGGCCAGGAGCCGGTGCCGGAGGGCGCGATGCTCGGCCTCGGCGTGCGCACGGCCGCCATTCGCAACCTGCACCGGCAGGGGCCGCTCGCCAACACCGCCAACCAGCTCGACCTCGCGGTGAACGGCCGGGGCTACTTCCAGATCACCAACCCGAACGGCGAGATCAACTACACCCGCGCCGGCTCGTTCAACCGCAACAACACCGGCCAGATCGTCACCCTGGAGGGCTACGCCCTCGACCCGGCGATCCTCATCCCCAACGGGGCCGTCGACGTGGTGATCAACCAGTCGGGCCAGGTCTTCGCCAAGGTGGACGGGCAGGTGCAGGCGCAGAACCTGGGCCAGATCACGCTGGCGAACTTCGCCAACGATGCCGGCCTGGAGCCCCTCGGCAACGGCCTCTACCGCGAGACCGCGGCCTCCGGCGCCCCCGTCACCGGCGTGCCCGGCGACCCGAGCTTCGGCAAGCTGCAGCAGGGCTACCTGGAAAGCTCGAACGTCGATCCCGTCAAGGAGATCACCAACATGATCACGGCCCAGCGCGCCTTCGAGATGAACTCGAAGGTGATCCAGGCCGCCGACGAGATGGCCGGCACGATCTCCAAGGGCATCCGCTAAGCGCGTCGGGCGGCGCCGCCGCCTGAGCCCCACACCCCCACCTCCGCGCGGCGGCTACGGGCGGCATCGGCTCTCCGCCGGGGCCGCGGCCGCCCGTCCGGGCATTCTCCAAGGGCGCGACCACGTCATGGGTATTCACCTTCCGGGCCTGTCCCCGCGCAGCCGGTGCCGCCTCGCCGCCGTCGGGCTCGCGCTGCTGGCCGGGCCGGCCGCGGCCGAGGACCTGCTGCTTCCGGTGCCGACGGTGACGATCTATCCCGGCGACACCATCAAGCCGTCGATGCTGCGGATGCAGGCCTATCCGGAGACCTTCAAGGCCCGGACCGCCGTGGTCGACGCCGCCCTGGCGATCTCCGGGCGCGTCGCCAAGCGGATGCTGCTGCCGGGCGAGCCGGTGCCGGTCAACGCCATCGACGATCCCCGCCTCGTCAGCCGGGGCACGCCGACGCAGATCGTGTTCGAGGAGCACGGCCTGCTCATCACCGCCGTCGGCGCGCCGCTCCAGAACGGCGGCCTCGGCGACGTCATCCGCGTGCGCAACACCGACACCAACCGCATCGTCCTCGGCACCGTGATGGCCGACGGCCGAATCCGGACCGGGGACCATTGATGCGCCGCCACCTTCCCAAGATCCCGGCGAAGATCCCGGCCAAGTTCGCGGCCAAGTTCGCGGCCAGAATTCTGGCGCTCGTCGCAGCCCTCCTCCTCGCCCTGCCCACGCCCGCCCTGGCCGGAACCCGGATCAAGGACATCGCCACCCTCAAGGGCGTGCGCGACAACCAGCTCGTGGGCTACGGCCTCGTCACCGGCCTGCAGGGCACCGGCGACACCCTGCGCAACGCCCAGTTCACCGAGCAGTCGCTGCAGTCGATGCTGGACCGCATGGGCATCAACGTCCGCGACGCCCGCCTGCGCACCCGCAACGTCGCCGCCGTGATGGTGACCGCCGACCTGCCGCCCTACACGGGCACCGGCTCGCGCATCGACGTCACCGTGACCTCGCTCGGCGACGCCACCTCCCTCAAGGGCGGCACCCTGCTGATGACGCCCCTGATGGGCGGCGACAGCCTGACCTACGCGGCCGCGCAGGGACCCCTCGCGGTCTCGGGCTTCAGCGTCGGCGGCCAGGCCGAGACCGTGACGCAGGGCGTGCCGACCGCCGGGCGCATCCCCAACGGCGCCCTGATCGAGCGCGAGGTGCCGGGGACCTTCCGGGACCTGCCCGAACTGGTGTTCGAGTTGAAGAACCCCGACTTCAAGACCGCCACCATGGTGGCCGACGCCATCAACGCCTACGCCCTCGCGCGCTTCAACCGCCGGGTCGCGTCGCCGCGCGACCAGCGGGCCATCACGTTGCTGCGGCCGAGCAACATCGCCCAGACCCGGTTCGTGGCCGAGATCGGCGACCTCACCGTCAACCCCGACACCCCGGCCCGCGTCGTCGTCGATCAGCGCACCGGGACGGTGGTGATCGGCCGCAACGTCCAGATCTCCACCGTGGCGGTGACGCACGGCAACCTCACGGTGCGGGTGACGGAGGCCCCGGAGGTCTCGCAGCCGGCCCCGTTCTCGAACGGGCAGACGGCCGTGGTGCCCCGCACGGAGGTCGCGATCAACGAGCAGCCCGGCCGGATGGCGATCATCGGCGGCTCGGATCTCCAGACCCTGGTGCGCGGCCTCAACAATGTCGGGCTGAAGCCCAGCGACATCATCTCGATCCTCCAGGCGGTGAAGACCTCCGGGGCGCTTCAGGCGGAGCTCGTGGTGCAATGAGCGCGGTGACCGACCTGCCCCTGCCGCGCGAGGCAACCCGCCTCGTCGTGCGCCCGCCCGGCCCGACGCCGCCCACCCGCTGGCTCGCCCTGATGGCGCTGCGGGTCCTGCTGTTCGTCGGCCTTCTGGCACTCGCCTCCTTCGGCCTCGGTCCGGCCGGCGCCCTCGAGGGCGGCCGCCCGGCGATCTCCGGGCTGAACCCCGGCCCGCTGCCGAAGGCCGCGCCGAAGCCGGCCGCGCCCCGCCTCGCCGTCGCGGCCAAACCCGTCGCCGGGGTGGCCGAGCCGGTCACGGTCGTGTCCCAGCCGATCGAGACCACGGGGGCGATCGAGGCCAAGGCGTCCGACAAGGTGTCCGAGGTCAAGACGGCCGAGCCCAAGATGTCCGAGCCGGCACAGGTCGCCGAGGTCCGGGCTCCCGAGCCCGAGTTGGCGAAGCCCGCGCCGAAGCCGCCGGCCTATTGCGCCAGCATCGCGGACGCCGCCGCCGATGCGCGCTTCGCCTGGCAGAAGGAGCAGCTGGCGATCCTGGAGAAGCAGGTCGAGGAGCGGATCGCCGCCCTGGAGGCCAAGCGCGCCGAGTACGAGACCTGGCTCGCCCGCCGCGACGCGTTCCTGGCCAAGGCCGACGAGGGCGTGGTGGCGATCTACACCAAGATGCGGGCGGATGCCGCCGCCCTCCAGCTCGCCAACATGCCCGACGAGGGCGCCGCCGCGATCCTGACCAAGCTCAACGCCCGCACGGCGAGCGGAATCCTGAGCGAGATGGAGGCCGCGCGCGCCGCACAGCTGGCCCGCATGATGACCGAGATGGGCAAGACCGGCGCGTCCAGGACCGACCCGAGCGGCAAGACCGATCCGAGCGGCAGGACCGACCCGAACAAGAAGCCCCGCACGAGCGAGAAATCCTGATGCTTCCCAACACGTTCCGGGCCGGCCTGATCCTGGTGCTGGCGGCGCCCGCCCTCGGCGCCTGCAACACGCCGGTGGACCGGATCGGCCAGGCGCCGCTGCTGACGCCGATCGGTACCGGCCTGCAGCCGCCGCGCGAGGCCCTGCCGACCACCTACGGGTCCCTCGGACGCCGCACCTATCACTCGACCTGGGCGCCGGGCAGCGCCGAGATGTTCCAGGATCCGCGCGCCCGCAACATCGGCGACGTGATCACGGTCTCGATCCTCATCGACGACAAGGCGCAGTTCGGCAATTCGAGCGATCGCTCGCGCAGCCAGAAGTCGGGCCTCGGCTTCGATTTCGGCTACGGCGTCTCGGCCCTGAAGGACACGGCCACCGCCGATGCCGGCATCCGCTCCTCCACGGAGACTAAGGGCGCGGGCAACATCGACCGCTCCGAGGTGCTGCGCCTGCAGGTCGCCGCCATCGTCACCGAGCAGATGCCCAACGGCAACGTCGTGATCAGCGGTTCGCAGGAGGTGCGGGTGAACAACGAGGTCCGCGTCCTCACCGTGGCGGGCATCGTCCGGCCGCGGGACATCTCGCGCAAGAACACCATCGACTACGACAAGATCGCCGAGGCGCGCATCTCCTATGGCGGGCGCGGCCGCATCTCGGACGTGCAGGCGCCGACCTTCGGCCAGCAGGTCTTCGAGACCCTGGCGCCGTTCTGAGATCGGGCGAGGGGGAGCGGAACCATGGCAGCCAAGGACGACAAGACGGGGGCGAAGAAGGGCGGCGGCAAGGGCTGGATCCTGGCCCTCGCCCTGACCAGCCTCGTCGCCATCGGCACGGGCGGTGGCCTGGGCATGTACCTCCTGTCCACCGTCGAGAAGGCGGTGGACGTGAAGAAGAAGGACGAGGACGACAAGGCGGTGAAGGTCCTGAAATACACCGGCGACGTGGCCCTGCGCAGCGTCGGCTCGGTGGTGACCAAGCTCGCCGACAGCAACGATGCCTGGGTCCGCCTCGAATCCTCGGTCGTGTTCAAGACCGGCTCCGTGCCGAACCCGGACGTGGCGCTCGCCGAGATCCGCTCCGACATCGTCGCCTACCTGCGCACCGTCTCCCTGAAGCAGCTCGAGGGCGCCAGCGGGCTCCTGCACCTGCGCGAGGACCTCAACGAGCGGGTGGCCCTGCGCACGAAGGGGCAGGTCCGCGAGCTGATCGTCGAGATGCTGGTGGTGCAGTAGGGCGCCGTCGCCGGAGCCTCGTCACCCTCGGCCGCTGGGAAGAACCATGAAACCGCTCACCACCGCAGGCCTCGTCCTCGCCGCCGGCCTCGCCCTCACGGGGCCGGCGCTGGCCCAGTCGGCCACCGGCCTGCCCGCCCTCGATGCGCTGCTGCCGGCCGGCAACGGGGCGGCGAGCGGGCGCATCCTGCAGCTCGTGGCGCTGCTGACCGTGCTGTCGCTGGCCCCCGGCCTCCTCGTCATGGTGACGAGCTTCACCCGGTTCGCCATCGCGTTCTCGTTCCTGCGCTCGGGCCTCGGCCTCCAGAGCACGCCGGCCAACATCTTCCTCGTCAGCCTGTCGCTGTTCATGACCTTCTACGTCATGGCGCCGACCTTCGACCGCGCCTGGAACGAGGGCCTGCGGCCGCTCACCGAGAACCGGATCTCCGAGACGGAGGCCATCCCCAAGCTCGTCGAGCCGTTCCGGGAATTCATGACCCAGCACGTCCGCCCGAAGGACCTGCAGACCTTCACGGACCTGGCCAGCCGCAACATCCCGAAGGCCGAGGGCGGGGAGAAGATCGACCTGCGCATCCTGATCCCGGCCTTCATGATCTCGGAACTGCGCCGCGGCTTCGAGATCGGCTTCCTGATCGCCCTGCCGTTCCTGGTCATCGACATGATCGTCTCCACCATCGTCATGTCGATGGGCATGATGATGCTGCCGCCCACCGTGATCTCGCTGCCGTTCAAGGTGCTGTTCTTCATCCTGATCGATGGCTGGAACATGCTGGTCGGCGGCTTGGTGCGGTCGTTCTTCTGACGAGGCGCTCGTCCGCCGGTCATGACCTGCGGAACGACTTGTCGCTCCAACCCAATAAGGGATCGATTTGTTCCCTTAACAAGACTGAAACGCTGATGACCAGTACAGGGCCGACGCTCTGTTTTTCGTACTCCAAATCACCGGGGTCCTGTATCGTGCACCCGTGCGGTTGGATTGCGGAGATGTTTGATGTTTCAGTCCTGTTCCTGTTCGGCGAACCATTCCGGCGACTGCACGGGACCGGGCGACAGCACCGGACCGGGTGACTTCACGGGACCGGACGACCTGGGCCGGCGCGCCTTCCTGGCCAGTGCCGTCGGGGTCGGGATGTCCCTGGCCGTGGCACCCGGCGCCGTCGCGCAGGCGGCCCCGGTTCCCCCCGGCCGGACGGCGTTCATGGAGGAGGCGACCCGGCTCGCGATCGAATCCGTCGCGAAGGGGTGGGGTGGGCCGTTCGGCGCCGTGATCGTCAAGGACGGGGAGATCATCGGGCGCGGTCAGAATCGCGTGCTGCTGACCGGCATTCCGGTCTTCCACGCGGAGATCACCGCCATCATGGATGCCTCTGCCCGGCTCAACCCGAAGGCCTTGCTCGGCAGCGATTACGGCGCGGGCACGATCCTGGAGATGATCCCGCGTGAGCCCGGTTCGCCCGATCCGGTGGCCGAACGGGCCAAGATGCTCAAGGGCTGCGAGATCTACATCAACGGTGCGCCCTGCCCGATGTGCATGAGCGCCATCTACTGGTCGCGCATCGACCACGTCTACTTCGCGGCCAGCCTGGAGGACACGAGCAAGATCGGCTTCGACGACGCCTTTCAGTACGAGGATTTCGCCAAGCCCTGGGATCAGCGCCGCATCCGGGTCAGCGAGAACTTCGAGCGCGAGACGGGGCTGAAGGCCTACGAAGCCTGGATGAACAAGGCGGACCGCCACCCCTACTGATCGCGCGGCGGCGACGGCGCAATCTCCGCGCAAGGCTGGCGGGCGATGGGACGCTATCGGATCGCGGATCCGTAGCGGAGCAGCCCACCGAATGTCCGGTCTTCAGCACGCCGAACGGCTCTGGAACAACATCCTCGCGCTCGGCGGCCGGCGGATCGCCGCCCTGTCGCTGATCGGCGTGGTGGTCTTCCTCGCCGTCGGCCTCGGCGCCTTCTACCTCAGCCGGCCCGCCCAGGAGACGCTCTACACGGGGCTGAGCCGCGAGGATGTCGGCCGCATCGGCAGCGTGCTCAAGGACGCCAACATCCCCTTCGACGTCAGCGCCGACGGCGCGGCGGTGCTGGTCGCCTACGGCCACACGGCCCAGGCCCGGATGCTGCTCGCCGAGAAGGGCCTGCCGCAGAGCTCCAAGGCCGGCTACGAGCTCTTCAACGACCTCGGCTCCCTCGGCATGACCTCGTTCATGCAGGAGGTGACCCGCGTGCGCGCCCTGGAGGGTGAGATCGCCCGCACGATCCAGGGCATGAAGGGCGTCAAGGCCGCCCGCGTGCACATCGTCCTGCCCGATCGCGGCTCGTTCCGCCGCGACCAGCAGCCCCCCTCCGCCTCGGTGGTGGTGCGGACCGAGCCCGCCGACGACGTCAGCGGCGCCCAGTCGATCCGCCACCTCGTCGCCTCCGCGGTGCCCGGCATGAAGCCCGACCGCGTCACCGTGATCGGCTCGGACGGCTCGCTCCTGCTCTCGGGGGACGATGCCAATGCGGTGCCCACCGGCAAGATGGCGACCCTGGAGAAGACCATCGGCCACGAGGTCCAAGACAACATTCGCCGGACCCTGACTCCCTATCTCGGCGTCGGCAACTTCGAGGTCAGCGTCGCGGCGCGCCTGAACACCGACAAGACCGTGCAGAACGAGACGATCTTCAACCCCGACCAGCGCGTCGAGCGCTCGACCCGGGCCGTGCGCGAGACCGAGAACTCGCAGAACCGCAACGCCGCCCAGCGGCCCACCACCACGCAGCAGAACCTGCCCGACCAGCGCGCCCGCTCGGATGGCGGCGACACCGCCAGCAACGAGACGCAGAAGCGCGAGGATCTGACGAACTACGAGATCTCCTCGAAGACGATCCAGACGGTGAGCGACGGCTACAACATCAAGCAGATCTCGGTGGCGGTCCTCGTCAACCGCGCCCGCCTCACCGCCCTGGCCGGGCCGGATGCCAGCAAGGCCGCCATCGACGCGCAGGTCGCCGAGATCGAGCAGCTCGTCGGCTCCGCCGCGGGCTTCAACAAGGAGCGCGGCGACAACGTGAAGGTCGCCGCCGTCGGCTTCGTCAACGACGGGCAGCCCCTGGAGCCGGTGGCCCCCCTCAGCCTCACCGACGTGCTGATGCGCCAGTCGGCCACCCTGATCAACGCCGGGACCATCCTGCTGGTCGCGGGCCTGCTGATCTGGTTCGGCCTGCGCCCCGCCATGCGGGCCATCCTGGAGATCCCGGCCGCCCAGCAGGAGGAGGCCCGCGCCCTGGCCGCGGCGGCAGAGGCCCAGGCCCTCGCCGCAGCCGCGCCGAATGCGGCGCTCGCCGGTCCCAACGCCGCCCTCGGCGCCGATCCGGACGCGGTCCCGAGCCTCGCGGCGCCCGGCCAGAGCCCGGTCGCCAGCATGATCGAGGACCTCACCGAGAAACTGAATCGTTCGCCCCAGAAGAGACTTGAGCAGATGATCGAGGCCGACGAGGCGCAGGCCGCCGAGATCCTGAAGCGCTGGCTCCTGCGTGAGGCCGCGTGATGGCCCCCGCGATCGCCCGCCTCCTTCCCGATTTCTCCGACGCCGTCGTGCCGGTCCGCGGCGCTCCGGCCCCCCGCGCCGCCGCGCCTGCCGCTGCCGCTGCCGCGGCGCCCCGTCCCTCCGAAGGCCTCGCGGCCCTGCTGCGCCGGCCCGTGGAACCGCCGGAGGACCGCGAGGCCCTGCTCCGCGCCGCCGAGGCAAGGGGCCTGGAGCGCGGACGCGAACTCGGCCGGGCCGAGGCCGCCGCCGAATCCGCCTCGGTGATCGCCTGCCTGCAGGCGGATCACGAGGCCCGCCTCGTCGAGATGCGCCAGGCTTGGTGCGTGGACGAGGGCGACCGCCTCGCGACCGGTTTCTCCGACGCGCTCCAGGCCCTCGGCGCCGGGCTCACCGACCGGGTCGGGCATCTGCTCGTGCCCGTGCTGACCGAGGCCCTGCGCCGCCAGGCCGTCGACGAGCTGGCCCAGAGCCTCGCCCGCATCCTCGGCGATGCCCGTGCGCCCGTGCGGGTGAGCGGACCGGCCGACATTCTCGACGCCGTGGCGGGCAAGCTCGGCCCCTTCGAGGCCACCATCGCGTTCCAGCCCTCCGACGCCGTCGACGTCTCGGTGCAGGCCGACCAGACCGTGATCGAGACCCAGCTCGGCGCCTGGGGCCGCCTGATGACCGCCGCGGTCCAGGGAGCCTGACCCGATGGCGGACGAGGGCCACCACGAGATCATCATCATCAAGCGCCACGGCGACCACGAGGACGGTCACCACGGCGGCGCCTGGAAGATCGCGCTCGCCGACTTCATGACCGCCATGATGGCGCTGTTCCTGGTGCTGTGGCTGATCGGCTCCACCACCAAGGAGACGAAGTCGGCCATCGCCGAGTACTTCAACCCGGTGAAGCTCGCCGACGTGAGCTTCGATCGCAAGGGCCTGCGCGATCCCCAGAACAAGCCCGGCGAGCCCACGCCCGAAGAAGGCAAGCCCGACGGCGGCACCGGCGACAGCAGCGCCGAGGGCAAGGGCGGGAAATCCGACGCCAAGTCGGACGCCAAGACCGACGGCAAGGGCGCGTCCGGCCCGCCGGGCAGCCGTGCCCGCGAGGCGGCCCTGTTCCAGGATCCCTACGCGGTCCTGGCCAAGCTCGCCGCCGAGCTCGAACCCGGCCCGGAGACGGCCTCGGCCGACGCGGTGGTGACCGAGACCGGCGAGCCCGGCATCAAGGGCGGCGAGGCGGCCCGCGATCCCTTCGATCCGCTCTACTGGCAGGTGGCGCCGCTCGCCAAGACGCGCACCGAGCAGGCCGGGTCCACCGGCACGGTGACGCCCCTGCCGCAGGAAACCCGCCCCGACGTGCGCGCGGCCGCCCCCGGGGCGAAGCCCGCGGCGATCAAGGTCGCCTCGGCCCTGCCGGGCGAGGCCGACGCCAAGGTGATGGCCCTGCTCGCCAAGGCCGAAGCGCCCAGGGACGCGAAGGCGGAGGCCAGATCCGCCGCCGACAAGTCCGCCGTCGACAAGTCCGCCGCCGACAAGGCTGCCGTCGAGAAGGCTGCCGCCGACAAGGCCGCCGTCGAGACGGTGCCGGCGGGAGCCAGATCCGCCGAGGCCAAATCCGCGGATGCGGCCCGGCAGGCGGCCGATGCCGCCGAGACCGCGACGATGGCCGAGATCAAGGCCGAGATCGCCAAGGCCCTGCCGACGCAGGGCGGCGCTCCGGCGCCCCACATGGAGGTCCGCCGCACCGGCGAGGGCATCCTCATCAGCCTCACCGACGAGGTGAACTTCGCGATGTTCAGCGTCGGCTCGGCCGAGCCGCAGGCCAAGGTGGTGCGGGCCCTGGAGCAGGTCGCCCGCATCCTCAAGGACCGGCCCGGCCGGATCGTCGTGCGCGGCCACACCGATGCGCGCCCCTTCCGCTCCGAGGTCTACGACAACTGGCGGCTGTCCTCGGCCCGGGCGCAGATGGCCTCCTACATGCTGGTGCGCGGCGGCGTGCCCGATGCGCGCCTGGAACGCATCGAGGGCTATGCCGACCGTCAGCCGCGCAATCCCGCCGATCCGAAGGCGGCCGAGAACCGGCGCATCGAGATCCTGCTGCGGGCGCGGCCCGAGTGATGCGGGCCGCCGGGCTGCGCCGCGCGCGGATCGCCTGCCTCCTGCTCGCCGGCCTGGGCTTCGTCCCGGCCGCCTGGGGGGCGGAGTCCCACGGCGGGGGCGATCATGGCGCGGGTGGCGATCAGGGAGGCGGGCACGGCGCCGCCCCGGCCGCCCCGATCGAGCCCCTGCCGGTGGCCCCGCGCCCGGTTCCGGTGGAGCTGGTGCGCACGCTGCAGCTGCTCCAGGACCGGATCGCCCAGGGCTCGGCCCAGGCCCATCACGGCCAGCGCGCCTTCCTGTCCCTGGCGGAATCGCGCATGGTCGGCCTCGATCCCGAGGTCTGGGCCGACCCCGTCAGCGTGCACGCCGCGGTGACCTTCGGGCTCGGCGGCGGCGGGCCGGCGCTGCTGCGCCACCTCGTCGCGTCGGGCAAGGTGCCGGAGGCCGAGCGGCCGGTGGTGTTCGGCGCGCTCGCCTATCTCGAGGGACGCGAGAAGGAGGCCCGCGCCCTCCTCGTGAAGATCGACCCGCTCGTGGTTCCGGTGAGCCTCGGCGCGCAGCTCGCCCTGGCGCAATCCGCCCTGGTGGTGCGGGACGACCCCACCCAGTCGATCCGGCTCCTCGACCTCGCGCGCCTGCTCGCCCCCGGGACCCTGGTGGAGGAGGGGGCGCTGCGCCGCGAGATCTTCGTGCTGGCCCAGGCCAACGACCTGGTGAAATTCGAGACCCTGGCGGTGCAGTACCTGCGGCGCTTCCGCCACTCGGTCTATGCGGGCAACTTCCGCCAGCGCTTCGCCGCCGCGCTCACCCGCCTCGACTTCGCCGGCGACGACGTCCGCTTCGCCCGCCTCCAGGCCATGCTCGACGAGATCGAGCTCGAGGGGCGGCGGGAACTCTACCTCCTCCTGGCCCGGGCCGCCCTCGATCAGGGCAAGACCACCACGGCGGTGTTCTCCGCCGAGCGCGGCGTCACCCTGGCGGAATCCGGCTCGCCGGAGATGGTGCGCGCGCGCCTCTACCGGGCGGCGGCCCTCCTCGTCGTGGAGGGGCGCTTCGACGAATCCGTCGAAACCCTGCGGATGACCGACCGCGCCGTGCTGGACGCGGCCGACCGCGATCTCCTGGACGCCGCGCTCTCGACCGCGCGGGAGATCCGGGCCGGCCCGCCCGCCCCGATGCCGGTCCGGGCGGAACCGACGGGTCCCCGCGTCCTGCCGGTCGCGCCATCCATCGCCCGGGCGCAGGACGCCATCGGGCGCATCGACGAGATCATGCGCAGGAGCGAGCGTTGAATACCCTCGGTGCCACCTCTCCCGGTCCCCGCGCTCTGCCGGACGCGCCTGGCCCCCGCAGCGCGGGCGCGGAGACGCCGGAGGCGAGCCGCGACGCCTTCGGCGCCGTGCTCGGCGCCCTCGCGGGTGGACGCAACGCCGACGCGACGACCACGCCCGAGCCCGACCGTCCGGGACGCCGCCGCGACGACGAGGCCGCCCCGGCACCGCCCGGCGAGGAGACGGATCCCCTGGCCCTGCTCGCCCTCGTGGTTCCGACGGCCGTCCCCGCCGGCGCCCCGGCTCCGAAGCCGCAGGCGATCTCCCTCGAGACCCTGGTCGCCCGCGCCCTGCCGGCTCAGGCCCCGGGGCAGGCCGTGACCGCCGGGCCGGCGACCCCGCCCGCGGGAGCCGACGGCTTGGCCGGGACGGACCTGTTAGCAGGGACAGACCCGCTGGCCGGGACGGACCCGCTGGCCGGGCCGAACCCGCTGGCCGGGCCGAACCTGCTTGCCGGAACGGATCCGCGCGCGGCCGGCCTCGTGCCGCAGGCCGCGAGCGCCGAGGCGCGGCCCCGGATCGCCGTGCTCCAGCGCGAGACCCACTTCGCGCCGGTGCTCCCGAGCCTCGTCGGCGGATCGCCGGCGGCCGTCCCCGCGCCGAATGCGTCCGGCCTGCCGACTGCCGCGGCCCTCTTGCCCGATGCCGCGGGGGGCCAGGCCCCCGGCGGAGCCGCCGCTGCGGCCGGCCCGGGGCCGGGTCCCATCCTCCCGATACCGGCCCTGCCGTCGGCCGGCCCGGCGAGCCTGCCCGCATCGAGCGCTCCAGTCCCTCCGGAACAGCCCGCCGCGCCGCCGCCAGCCCTCGCGGCTCCGGTATCAGCTCCGGCGCCGGTCGCGCTCGCCTCCGCTGCCGCTTCGGCCACGGTTGCCTCTGCTGCTGCCGCTGCCTCTGCCGCTCCCCCGCGCGCACCTGGGTCGCCCACGGGCGACGGCGCGGCGCCCAGGCGCGATCCGGTCCGTGGCGGCGAGGGACCGGTCGCGGCCGAACGGCCCGCCGCGACGCCGTCGCCGATCCTGCGCGTCGAACCGGTCGCGGCGTCCGTCGAGGCCGGCACCGCGGCCGCGCGCGCGGCCCGGGGCGGTCTCGAGCCGGCCCTCCCGGGCGCTGCCGAAGCGAACCTGTCCACCACCCCGTCCCTGCCGGCCGGGGCCCTGTCCGGCCCGGCCGCCGCGCCGGCCCAGCAGGTGGCCGCGGCCGTCCTGGCGGAACTGCCGCGCGGACCGGCCGGGGCCGTCCCCGGCGCGTTGCCCGGAGCTCCGGCCGGGGAGGGACCCCTGAAGCTCCTCACGCTGCAGCTTCACCCGGCGGATCTCGGCACCGTGCTGGTGCGGATGCGCCTGCGCGACGGGCAGCTCGAGATGAACCTGCAGGCCAGCCGCGAGGATTCGGCGCGCCTGCTCCGCGAGGGCGGCGAGGTCCTCAACGACCTCCTGCGCCAGGGCGGCTACCGGCCCGAGAGCGTCACCGTCACCGTCACGTCGGCCTCGGCCGAGAGCCGGGGCGCATCGGGGAATCCAGGCTCGCAACAGGGACAGGGTGCACAGGGCTTCCCGGGTCAGGGCGAGTCCGGCGCGAACCAGGGCCGCCCCACCCAGGATCAGGCCGGGCGCCGGTCCTCCCCGGGCGGCGATCCGGCCGCCTCCGACCTCCACGAGCGGAAGCATGAGAGCCTTTCGAGCAGCCCTGATCGCAGCGGCGTTTACCTCTAACCCGGGCCTGGGCATCCCCGGGCTGGCCGTGCCCGGACCGGGCGCGGCCCTGGCCAACAGCGCCCCCCCGGTGCCGGGAAAGGCCGCGGCGCTGCCGGCCTCGGCCAATATCTGCGAGCGCGAGATGGCGGGGGCCTCGGCCAAGCACGGGGTTCCGCTCGGCGTCCTCTACGCCGTCGGCCTCACGGAGAGCGGCAAGCGCGGCTCGCTGCAGCCCTACGCCATGAACATCCAGGGCCGGGCCTATTTCGGCACCAGCGCCGCCGACGTGATGAGCCAGCTCGCCCAGGCGCGGGCGAGCGGGATCAAGCTCGTCGACCTCGGCTGCATGCAGATCAACCATCATTATCACCGCGAGAAGTTCACCAGCCTGGAGGCGATGATCGACCCGCGCCAGAACGTCGAGTACGCGACCCTGTTCCTGAAGCAGCTGAAGGCGCGCGAGGGCAGCTGGACCCTGGCGGTGGCGCGCTATCATGCGGGTCCGAACAACAATCCGGCCCAGAAGCAGTATGTCTGCCGGGTCATCACCAACATGGTGGCCACGGGCTTCGGCGCCTGGACGCCGGCCGCGCGCAGCTTCTGCCAGTAGGCCGCTGCTGACGGTCGCGCGCGCTCGCGAACGCCGCCGGACCGTCCCTGGCGACATGTCCGAGACCCCGGGGGGCCGGACGGCCTCCGGGCCCTGCGAAGTGGCTCCGACTTTGCGAGCGCCCCGGTTCAGGAAGGAACCCGAATGGCCTTTGTCTGCACCATCCCGGCGGTCGCCACCCTCCAGCAGGACGACGCGACCCTGCGCATCACGCGCTGGGATTTCGCCCCCGGCGCGGTCACCGGCTGGCACGAGCACGGCTGGCCCTACTTCGTCGTGATGCTGGTGGCCGGAACCCTCAGGGTGCATGACGGCGACCGGGTCACCGACAGCGCACTGGAGGCCGGACAGGCCTATAGCCGCCCGGCCGGCATCCGGCACGATGTGATGAATGGCTCCGACCACCCGATCGCCTTCATCGAGATCGAGGTGAAGCGTCCCGAGGCCCTCGTGACGCGCGCGGCGCCCGGCGCGGAGCCGTCCCTGCCCGCACGATCCTGAACGCTCGTCCCGGGCCCGGCCGGCCCGCTAGGCGGACGCGGCCCATCGCTCCTGCATCAGCTGCATCGACGGCGGCAGGCCGAGGACGCGGCGATAGACGGCGATGCGCCTCAAGGCCTTGCGCTGTTCCTCACCCGGTTGGGCCAGGTACAGCCGCTCGGCGGAGCCCAGCAGCATATCTGCGTCGCGGGCTGGCAGGACGGCCAGGGTATGTAGCGCGGGGAGAGCCGACTGGGACATACGCATGAAGGCGGAACGTCCGTCGTCGTCGCTTGAGACCGTCACGGATGTGTGAGCGGGGCAACATGGTGAACGAGTTCTCCAGCCCATCGGCGTTCGGGGCCGACGATGCGTCCGTGCCTGTCGGCTGAATCACCGCGCAGGCGCCGCGAGATCAGCGGCCGGTGCTCGAGGCCCCCGATGCAAGCACGGGGCGGCGCAAGACGCGGTGGATGCTGAGTAAAGCCGGGGCGTGTGCTGTTTCTCACCGGCAAACATCAAAATACAATTGATGCGCGCGAAAATTAAATTTGGCCGGCGGATTCCTCAATTTGACGACCATGCGTCCATGACATGGCTCCGGGCCCATATCCCCGGCGACCCCTCCTCTGGAGCATGCGCTATAGTGGCTGGACTTCTCAAGGCGCGCATTATGGTGCGTTGCAAAATCAGCAAGTCGCAGCGCACAAAAATGTGGTTCTATCTCCTCAACGGCAGGCACGTTGCCAGCCAAACCGGAGATTTCAGATGCGCGCGACCCGCCTCTTCGCCTTGACCGTCCTCGCCTCCGCCACCTTCGCCACGGGCGCGGCCATGGCGGGTGAGGCCCTCTACCTGACGCCCCCGCTGTTCCGCGAGCAGGCGCGCGACACCCAGCAGGTGCGCAGCCTCGGCGACCTGACCACCACGCCTCAGCCCGTCGCTCCGACGAAGTCCGGCACCGCCGCGCAGAGCGCGCAGGCCGGCAGCGAAGTCGAGACGACCGGTTCTTTCTGAAGCCGCGACCGACGGCCTGGACCCTGCGGTCCGTCCGCTGACGTCGTCGAACACGGGCTCACTGAGCGATCCCCCCGGGATCCGCCTCGGTGGGCCCGTTGCGTTGCAAACCCAGGTCGCGCGGGCGCCCTTGATGCGCGCGGGTCAGGCGCCGGTCGCTCGCCGCGCCGGCCTCAGCCGACGAAGGTGTAGCCCATGAAGCGCTTGGCTTCGATCGGGTCGTAGCCGAGGCGCTGGCTGAGCTTCTTGCGCAGCTTGCTGACGTGGCCCTCGATGACGCTCTCCTCGACGCCGTTGCTGTAGACGCCGTAGACGATGTTGTAGATCTGCGACTTGGTCATCCGCCTGCCCCGGTTGCGCACCAGGCACTCGAGGATGTGGCGCTCGCGCCGCGGCAGGGGCAGCACCTCGCCGTCCACCTCGGGGTCGCGGCCGTCGAAATGCACCTTCAGGCGCTCGGGCTCGGGCGGCGCCTCGCGGACCGGGCCCGCCTGGGCATTCACCCGGCGCCAGATCGCCTCGGAGCGTGCCAGGATCTCACGGATATGGACGGGCTTGGGCAGCACGTCGTCGATGCCCGCCTCGAAGAGTTGCAGGGTCTGGTCGAGGGAGCGCACGTCGCTCAGAGCGATGATGGGCGCGCGCGACAGCTTGCGGATCAGGGTGGCGCACTTCGCCCGGCCCTCGAAATCGCCCAGGAGGAAGCCCTGGATCGCCTCGCGGTCGACCCGGGAGGAGGACTGGAACCAGTGGGTGAATTCCTGCGGGTCGAGGCCGAGGGAGGAGATGCCCTCGCGGTCGAAGCTCGCCTTGTAGCCGGAATTCACCGAAGGCCGCTCGTCGACCAGGACATACATCGGCAATCTCCGGATGATCTTGCGACGGTCAGGGTGTGTGCTGGGTTACGGTCGGGAAGCGAAACAATCAGGGGTCGTTGCGGAGCCTGCACTTCACTCCGCAAGTTCACTCCTCAAGTCCAGCCCGACTGATCGAGTCGCCCATCATTCAGCAATGTCGGGCATCGCCGGCGCCGTCAATGACGTTCGGATCACACGCAGATGTGATCGCGCGATCGGCGCGTCGGCAAACTGTCGCGGTGCGGGTGAGGGGCGGCGCGGCCGGACCCGTTCGGTCCTGCCAGGTCGATTCTGCGGGGTCGATCCTGCCGGGTCGATTCTGCGGAGTCGAACCAGGCTGTCCGCCCGGTCGTCGCTCAGGCGGCGGCGCGGGTCAGGCGGGCCTCGGCCAGGGCCGTCTCGAAGCCGTCGAGGCAGAAGCTCGGGCCTTGGTCGGCCAGGATCCGCTGGATCGCGACGCCGACGTAGACGCCGTCGAGGATGAGCTTGAAGAACACCGTCACGGGTTCGCTGACGAACTCCATGTCGAGCACCACGGTGAGCGAGCGGCCCCAGTCGAACCGGACGTCGGCCCCATCCGCGTAGGCGATGGTCGCTTCCTTGAAATACGGCTCGGCGGAGGAGGCGACGAGGTCAGCGATGTTCCCGTGCCGGGCGGCCTGCACCCAGCCGATCAGGATGCCGCCGTCGAGGAGGCACAGCTCGGCGATGAAGTCCCGGATCGCGTTGGCGAACACGCGCTCGGCATCGGCGAGCACGTCCGGGACGTCCACGGAGAGGGCTCCGGGGGAAGAGGACGCTTCGGTCATCAGCGAGCCTTCGAGAACAGGAAGAACAGGATCTGAGCCACTGCGCTGTAGAACTCCGCGGGAATCATCTGGTCCACCTCGACACTGTCGTACAGGGACCTTGCGAGAGGCTTGTCTTCCACGACCGCAATGCCGTTCGCTTCGGCGATTTCTCTGATGCGGAGCGCCACGAGGTCCTTCCCCTTGGCGAGAACGAGAGGCGCAGGTTGCTCATCTCGCGCATACCGGAGTGCGATAGCGTAGTGCGTCGGGTTCGCGATGACCACAGTGGCCTGCTTCACGTTCGCAAGCATCCGCTTGCGGGAGCGGTCCTGGGCCAGGGAGCGCAGGCGGCTCTTCACCAGGGGATCGCCCTCGGTCTGCTTGTGCTCGTCCTTGAGGTCCTGCTTCGACATCCGCAGCGAGCGCTGCCAGCGCAGGCGCGACCAGACCAGGTCGATGGCCACGATGACGATGGTGGCGATGCAGACGACCGAGACCAGCCGGATCGAGACGGTGAGGATGAGATCCGGGATCTGGCTCGGGTCGGCGAACATGGCACTCACGGCTTTGCGGCCCTCCGAGCGCAGGAGCAGCAGGCAGACGAGACTGATGCCTAAAAATTTAAGGACCGATTTCAGGAACTCGACCTGACCCGATTTTCCGAAGATTCGTCCCCAGCCCGCGGCCGGCGAGATGCGCGACCATTGCGGACGGATGCGTTCGCCCACGAGGCTCGGCACGTTCTGGATCAGGGCGGAGACGAGGCCGCAGAGTCCGAGAATCAGGACCACAGGGATCAGGAAGCGCGCGGCCGCCATCGCGGTTCCTTCGAGAATCCGGGCGACGTCCTGGTTGTTCTCCAGGGCGAAGTCGCGGGGATGGTCGAGGAAGGGCGCGAGCGACTGCAGCAGGGGCGTGACCGCGTCGCGCACGACGAAGCTGAGGACGATGAGCAGGCCGAGGATGGAGGCGAAGATCGGGGCCTCCCGGGAGAACGGGACGTCGCCCTTCTCGACGGCCTCCCGGATCTTCCGCTCGGAGGCGGCTTCGGTCTTGCTCTCCTGATCCTCGTCGGACATCGCGGTGCCGGGTCAGGCCTCCGTCCCTAGCGGACGAGGGCCTCGACCTCGTCCCCGGAATTGATTTCCAGCTCGCCGCGCCCGGCCATCTCGAGGGCGAGGTCGGTGATGCTGCGGCGGGCCTCCGTCACGTCCTTCTGCGCCGCCGGCTCGCCGCCGTTCAGCTCGTGCTCGACCATGCGGCGGACGCGGGCGGAGAGGGCGCTGAGGATGACGCTGCGGAACTCGGCGTCGGTGCCCTTGAGCGCCAGGATTAGGCGGTCGTTGGGCACGGCGTCGAACAGCGTGGTCCGGGCCCGGGGCTGGAGCTTGACGATGTCGTCGAAGGTGAAGAGCAGGCCCTTCAGGATCTCCACGGATTTCGGGCGCGACTCGGACAGGCTGGTGAGCACCTCGTCGATCTGGGTCCGCTCCATCTTGTTGATGATGTCGGCCATCTTCGCGTGGGTGTCGGCGCCGCCGTTGCGGGCGCCGCTGGCGAGCAGGTCCTCGTGCAGGGCGCGCTCGACGGTGGCGATGACCTCGTCGCAGACCGGCTTGAAGCTCAGCATCCGCCGCATCACCGTGTTGCGGGTGGGCTGGGGCAGGTGGGCCATCACCTTGGCGGCCGCCGCGGGCTTCAGGCGGGACAGCACGAGGGCCGCGGTCTGGGGGTGCTCTTTGATCAGGTAGCTCGCGATCACGCCCTCGGAGACCGTGGTCAGGCGCTCCCAGACCGAGCGCGTGGCATCGCCCCGGACATCGGCCAGGATCTCGGCGACCTGGTCGGCGGGGAGCAGGCCGGTGAGGAGCTTCTCCACCTCCGACGCGGTGCCGACGAGGCGCCCATCCGCGGCGAACTCGTGCGAGAACATCTCGACGATGTCGTCGAGCTGGTGGGCGCTGACGGTGCCGAGCTGGGTCGCGGAGCGCGTGATGCGCCGGATCTCGTCGGGATCGAAGTATTTCAGCAGGCGTCCGGCCGCCGGCTTGCCCATGGCGAGCAGCAGGGCCGCGACCTCGTCCACGGGGTTGAGGTGCCGGAGGACGCCCTGCGTCCGGTGGGGGATCGGCACGCTCGCCACGGGTTCGTCCTCAGCCGTTCTGGCCGGCATCGGCCGGGCCGACGATCTCGGTCAGGGAGACCCCGAAGCGGGAATTGTCCTCCTCGACCACGACGATCTCGCCCCGGGCCACGACGCGGCCGTTGACGGTGACGTCCACGGGCTCGCCGACCCGGTGGTCGAGGGGCACGATGGCGCCGCGCCCGAGCTTCATCAGGTTGGCCACCGGCATCGTCGCCGAGCCGAGGACCACCTGGATCAGCACCGGGATGCGCAGGATCGAATCGAGGTTGCGGCCATCGCCGATCCGCGCGTCGCCCGCCTCCGGCCCCGCGGAGGCGACGCCGGGTGAGACGGTCGGCGAAACGGTCGGAAAGACCGGGGCGGTGCCGGTGGACGCGAGGTCCGCATCGTCGAAGGGGCTGTTGCTCATCGTCCGCTCGTCAGGGGCTGCAATCGAACGTCAGGGGAAGAGTCGTCTGGCAGCGGAAGGGAAAGGATCGGGGAAAGTCGGCCGGGGCGCAAGCCGATCGGCCGGCCTCAGCCGAGTTGGGTGGCGCGTGTGGCCGCAAGATCGCGTCGGCTGGCCTCCAGCTCGGCGAGGGTCTGGCGCGCCTCGCCGATGCGCTGGTCGAGGGCCTCCAGGATCTCGCGTCCCTCGGTGCTGAAGTTGCGGACCGCATCGCCCGCCTGGGCCAGGGCCTGGCCCGACTGCGTCAGGATGCGGCCGTACTCGGCCTGGGTCCGGTCGAGGCGCTTCAGCTTGAGGTACATCGGCACCACGCAGGCGCTCGTCGCCACCAGGGCCACGAGCAGAATGGTGTCAACCCACGGTGTCATCGGGTGTGCCTTCCTTGTCCTGTGCGATGGCCTCGTCGACCCGCAGCACGTAGGAGCCCTGGGCCTGGCCCATGTGGCACCAGAACAGCGGGCGGTCATTGCCCTCGAGCTTCACCCGCGTCGACGGCGTGGCGTCGAGGCCGATGATCTGGCCGACCTTGAGATCGGCAATCTCGCCCAGCGTCAGCAGGCGCTCCTCGAGCACCGCCCGCAGGGTGACCTCCGCCTTCTGGACCTCGGCGGCGATCTGCTGCGTCCATTTCGGGTCGCGGGCGGCCGTGTCGCCGGTGAGCACCTTGGACAGGGCCGGCCGCATCGGATTGATCACCGACTGGGGCAGGATGAGGAACATCTCGCCGCCGCGGTTGAGCGCCTGGATCGTGAACTTGGCCTCCACCGCCTTGTTGTTGCGTCCGCCGATCACGGCGAATTCCATCCGGGTCTCGGTCCGCTCCAGGCGGAACGGCGTCGCGGAGACCAGGGAGAACGACGATTCGAGCGCGCGGCCGACCTGTTCGAGGATGGTCTGCGCCAGCCGGATCTCGAGGCTGGAGAAGGCGCGCTCGTCCTCCACCGGCGGCTCGCCCCCGTCGCTGCCGAACAGGGCCTCCACCATGGTGAAGAGGAAGTCCCGGTCGAGGCCGACCAGGATGTGGCTGTCCCATTCGGGGGCGTGGAAGATGCCCGCCACCGCGTTGTTCTCGTAGGCGTCGAGCATCTCGCCGAAGCGGCCGCTCGCGAAGCCGTTGAAGGCGAAGTAGACCGGCGAGGCGACGAGGGGCTTGAGGTTGTCCGAGCAGCCCGAGGTGAGCCGGTCGAACACCACGTTCAGCATCGGCATCCGGTCGAGGGACAGGCCCCCGGCCTCGATCAGGCGGGCGCGGATGTCGGCGGCGTTCCCGGTGGGGCCGTCCATGCTCAGGCGGCCTCCCGCTGCGCGCCGCCGGTGACGGTGGCGTTCTCGACCTCGTCGATGGTCGGACGGTCGCCGAGCGAGATGCCCTTGCGTCCGTGCTCGACGGCGATCTGCGGCACCGCTCCGCTCATGTAGGCGATCAGGCTCTGCTTCACGATGATGTAGACGTGGTTCTGCTTCTCGCGAATGGTCTTGATCTTGATCGCGAACGGGGCGAGCACGCCGTAGGACATGAACACGCCGAAGAATGTCCCCACGAGTGCGGCGCCGATGAGGCCGCCGAGGATCTGCGGCGACTGGTCCAGGGCGCCCATCGCCTTCACGATGCCGAGCACCGCCGCCACGATGCCCAGCGCCGGCATCGCCTCGGCCACCGTGGTCACGGCGCCGTAGGGCTTGAGGCGGTCCTTGCGGTAGCCGCTGATCTCCTCGTCCATCAGCGCCTCGATCTCGTGGGCGCGGGCATTGCCGATCAGGATCAGGCGGGCATAGTCGCAGATGAACAGCACGAGGTCGGCGTTCTTGGCCACGTCCGGGTAGGCCTTGAAGATCTCCGAATTGGCCGGGTCGTCGAGATGCGGCTCGACCTCGTTGCGGGGCTTGGTCTTCAGCTCGCGGATCAGGGCGTGCAGCAGGCCCAGGAGGGCGAGGTAGTCCTTGCGCTTGGGCACCTTGCCGGTGAGCGCGTCGAGGCTGGCCTTGCCCGTATCGACCACCGTCTTCATCGGGTTGGCCATGACGAAGGTGCCGGCGCCCATGCCGCCGATGATGACGAACTCCCAGGGCTGCCAGAGCACGACGAGGTGGCCGCCCATGGCGACGAAGCCGCCGAGCATGCAGCCGATTGCGATGACGAGGCCGATCAGAACGCCCAAGGCTCAAAGCCTCCGATGGGGATGTGGAATCCGATGCCGTCGACCTACGCAGGATGGCTTGCGCGGGGCTGGATGGATGAGGCGCGGGAAAACGCACCGTCGGCCGGGCCGCGCGTTAGGGAGGGACCCGACACCGCAGCGAGACACGCCATGAGCAGCAGCGCGACCCCCGACAACGACCACGAGCCCGCCACCGTCAACGTCTCGGAGCCCTGGACCCTGGCCTACTGGGCCCGCCGCTTCGAGGTGCCGCGCGAGGAGGTCGAGGCCGCCGTGGCCGCGGTCGGCCACGAGCCCGAGAAGGTCGCCGCGCGGCTCGGCCGGCCCTGGCCGTTCGAGGGCAGCGGCATCGTGTGAGGCGCAGGCCTCAGCGGCGCCCGGTGGAGCCGAAGCCGCCGGTGCCGCGGCTGCCGGCTTCCCCGGGCGCCGCCGCGTCATCGGCGCCCTCGCGAATCGTCAGCGTCGGCCGGGTCACGCGGGTGAAGACGAGCTGGGCGATGCGGTCGCCGGGCGCGATGCGCAGGCCGGCCCCGCCGGGATTGCGGTTCCAGGCCGAGATCATCAGCGGCCCCTCGTAATCGGCGTCGATCACGCCGGTGCCGTTGCCGAGGACGAGGCCCTCGCGATGGCCGAGCCCGGAGCGCGGGAAGACCAGTCCGCACCAGCCCGGGTCGCGGATGGCCAGGCTGAAGCCCGCCGGGATCAGGGCTGGCGGGCCCTGGGGCGCCAGCTCGAGCCCGGTTTCGAGGCAGGCATGCAGGTCGAGGCCCGCGGCGGCCGCCGAGCCCCAGCGCGGGAAGCCCCAGCCGGAGAGGCGTCCGTCGAGGAGGCGGATCTCGACGGCGAGGGCCGCGCTCACGCCGTCCGGGCCGCGATGGCGTCGGCCAGGGCCACGGTCCGCGTCGCCTCCGCGGCGTGCAGGCGCTCCACCATCTTGCCGTCGAGGCCGATGACGCCGCGGGCGCGGTTCTCCGGCTCGGCGAAGGCGGCGAGGATGCGCCGGGCCCAGGCGATCTCGGCCGCGTCGGGGCCGAAGGCGGCGTTGGCCGGGGCGATCTGGTCGGGATGGATCAGCATCTTGCCGTCGAAGCCGCAATCGCGGCCCTGGGCGCACTCGGCTGCGAAGCCCTCCGCATCGCGAAAGTCGTTGTAGATGCCGTCGATCACGTCGATCTCGTAGGCGCGCCCGGCGGCGATCACGCTCATCAGCCAGGGCAGCAGGGCCGGGCGGCCCGGCACGCCGAGGCGCAGCCGGCTGGCCTTGGCGAGATCGTTCGGCCCCACCATGAGGCAGGCGAGCCGGGTGTCGACGTCCCGGGCCGAGCTGGCGATGTCGGCGAGGTGCAGGATCGCCATCGGGCTCTCGATCATCGCCCAGGTCCGGGTCCGGTCCGGGGCGCCGAGGCGGCGCAGGCGCGAGCCCACGGCCACCAGGGCATCCGCCCCCGTCACCTTCGGCACCACGATCGCGTCCGGCCCGGCCGGCGCGATGGCGGCGAGGTCGTCCTCGCCGTAGGGCGTGTCGAGGGCGTTGATCCGCACCACGACCTCGCGCGGCCCGAAGCCGCCCTCGGACACGGCGCGGGCCACGGCCTCGCGCGTCGCGGCGCGGGTCTCGGGTGCCACCCCATCCTCGAGGTCGATCATCACCACATCGGTGGGGAGCGTGCGCGCCTTCACGAGGAGGCGCGGGTTCGACCCCGGCATGGCCAGGACGCTGCGGCGCGGGCGGATCTCGGTCATGGGGCATCCCTTGAGGCACGGTCGGGGATCGGGCGCCGCACGTCCGCACCCGGCGGCGCGCCGTCCCGATCGAGGCCTCGACCGGCAGCGACTCGCCCGCGGCCCCGGCGATAGCCCCCGGCGAACCCCGATTCAAGGCGGCGACGCCGGCCGGTCGCCGGCCCGTCATCCCCGGAAAACCGCGCCGGCCGCCGCCGTCCCGCCCGCGTCCCGGGCTTTGTCATCGAACTGTCGTGCAATCGTCATACCGCCTTGGTCCAACCGACCGTATGGCGCAGTGCACAACGGCTCACGGGCACCGCCCGCAGGCCGATGCGCGCTCCTCGAGGAGACCACAGATGAAGTTTACGACCCTCGCCGCCCTCGTGGGCCTCGGCCTCGCCACCCTCGCCCCCGCGCAGGCGGCCGAGATCACCGGCGCCGGCGCCACCTTCCCGTTCCCGATCTACTCCAAGTGGGCCGAGGCCTACCGCAAGGAGAGCGGCCTCGGACTGAACTACCAGTCCATCGGCTCGGGCGGCGGCATCAAGCAGATCCAGGCCAAGACCGTCGATTTCGGCGCCACCGACGCGCCGCTGAAGGGCCCCGCCCTGGACAAGGACGGCCTCGTCCAGTTCCCGACCGTCATGGGCGGCGTGGTCACCGTGGTGAACATCCCGGGCATCGAGCCCGGCAAGCTGAAGCTCACCGGCGAGGTCATCGCCGAGATCTATGCCGGCAAGATCGCCAAGTGGTCGGACGCCAAGATCGCCAAGCTGAACGAGGGGCTGAAGCTCCCCGACGCCAACATCACCCCGGTCTACCGTTCGGATGCCTCGGGCACGACCAACATCTTCACCACCTACCTGTCCCAGGTCTCCGAGCCCTGGAAGAAGGACTACGGCGCGGCCACCACGATCAGCTGGCCGGTGGGCCAGGGCGGCAAGGGCAACGAGGGCGTCACCGCCACCGTCAAGCAGGTCCCGAACGCCATCGGCTACGTCGAGTCGGCCTACGCCAAGCAGAACAAGCTGAGCTACGCCCTGATCCAGAACAAGGCCGGCAAGTTCCCGCAGCCCGACGACAAGGCCTTCCAGGCCGCGGCCGCCAGCGCCGACTGGAAAGCCGCCCCCGGCTTCGGCATCTCGCTGACCAACGAGGGCGGTGAGGGCGCCTGGCCGATCACCGCCGCCACCTTCATCCTGGTCCACAAGGACCCGGCCGACGCGGCCCGCACCGCCGAAGTGCTGAAGTTCTTCGACTGGGCCTACAAGAACGGCGACAAGCTCGCCACCGACCTCGACTACGTGCCGCTGCCCGACAACGTCGTCAGCCAGATCCACGACGCGTGGAAGGAGATCAAGGGCAAGGACGGCAAGCCCGTCTTCAACATGTAAGCCCGTCTTCAACAGGTAAGCCCGTCTTCACCCTGTAAGCCCGTCCTCGACGGGTGAGGCCGAACCCCGCGGGCGCTCCGCCCGCGGGGCCAGGGGGGCGACCCACCGCGCCCCCGTGACAGCGACCGACGTACCCGGCGTCGCGATGCCGGGCTCCCCCTTCGCCACCCCCTTTCGCCACCCCCTCCGTTTCGCCACCCCCTGGCAACGAACCGGTGATCCCCTCTCGCGCCGGCGACCGGCGCAGGGTAGGACGCCGCCCGGTGAAGAGAAGACATTCGGATGGCCGCCTTGACTGACCAGATCGCCCTGACGCGGGACCGCGCCTCGGCCCGCAAGACGCCCGGCGGCCTCGGCGACAGCCTGTTCCGCGCGGCCTCCTACGGCGCGGCGTTCCTGGTGCTCCTGGTCCTCGCCGGCATCCTGGCCTCCATCGCGTACGGCGCCTGGCCGGCCTTCCAGCAATTCGGCTTCGGCTTCATCACCTCCACCGTCTGGAACATCGGGCAGGAGCAGTATGGCGGCCTCGTGGCCATCGTCGGGACCCTGGCCTCGGCCGTCCTCGCCCTGCTGATCGGCGTGCCGCTCTCGCTGGGCATCGCCATCTACCTGACGCAGCTCTGCCCCGGCTGGGCCCGCAAGCCCGTCTCGATGACCATCGAGCTCCTCGCCTCGGTGCCGAGCATCATCTACGGCATGTGGGGCCTGTTCGTGTTCGCCCCGCTCTTCGCCCGCTTCGTGCAGGTGCCGGTGTCGAACCTGGTCGAGGGCATGCCGATCGTCGGCACCCTGTTCTATGCCCGCGTCCCCTCGGGCGTCGGCATCCTCACCGCCGGCATCATCCTGGCGATCATGATCGTGCCCTTCGTGGCCTCGATCACCCGCGACATGCTCGATCAGATCCCGACCGTGCTGCGGGAGAGCGCCTACGGCATCGGCTGCACCACCTGGGAGGTGGTGCGCCACGTGCTGGTGCCCCAGGCCTCGGTCTCCATCATCGGCGCCATCATGCTGGGCCTCGGCCGGGCCCTCGGCGAGACCATGGCGGTGACCTTCGTGATCGGCAACGCCAACCGCCTCTCGGGCTCGGTCTTCGACCCGGGCTCCACCATCGCCTCGCGCATCGCCAACGAGTTCAACGAGGCCGACGGCCTGCAGCTGAACTCCCTGATGGCGCTCGGCTGCATCCTCTTCGTCATCACCTTCTTCGTCCTGATCATCGCGCGCCTCCTCACCCGCCGCGCGAAGGTCGCCTGAGGCCAGCCTCACCGAGACGTCAGGAGCCGCATCATGGACGCCGCGAACCCCCTCGCCACCACCGCCGCCCCGGTCCGGGTCAGCCGGGTCCGTTCCGGTCGCCGGATCGCCGACCGGGCGCTGATCCTGGCGAGCACGATCGCCACGCTGGTGGGCATCGTCGTGCTCGGCTCGATCCTGTTCATGCTGGTGGTCGAGGGCATCCAGGGCTTCTCGCCGACCCTCTTCACCGCCCCGACGCCGGGGCCCGGCTCCGAGGGCGGCGGCATCGCCAACGCGATCCTCGGCAGCCTGGTGATGACCCTCCTGGCCATCCTGGTGGCGACGCCCGTGGGCGTGATGGCGGGGACGTTCCTGGCCGAGTACGGCCGCAACTCGAAGGTCGCCGACGTCATCCGCTTCCTCAACGACATCCTGCTCTCGGCGCCGTCGATCCTCATCGGCCTGTTCGTGTACACGCTGATGGTGCGCCCGATGGGCTCCTACTCGGGCTGGGCCGGCGCGGTGGCGCTGGCCATCATCGCGACGCCGGTGATCGTGCGCACCACCGAGGACATGCTACGCCTCGTGCCCTCGACCCTGCGCGAGGCCGGCGCGGCCCTGGGCGCCCCGCCGTCGATCGTCATCAAGAGCATCACCTGGCGCGGCGCCAGCGCCGGCATCGTCACGGGCATCATCCTGGCGCTGGCCCGCATCGCCGGCGAGACCGCGCCGCTGCTCTTCACCGCGCTCAACAACAACAGCTGGTTCGCCCCCAACCTGATGGGCGGCGTGCCGAACCTGCCCGTGATGATCTACCAGTTCGCCCTCTCGCCCTATGCGAACTGGCAGCAGCTCGCCTGGGCCGGCGCCCTCCTGATCACCGTCACGATCCTCGCCCTCTCGATCGTGGCCCGCTTCGTCATCAAGACCGAGCGGTCGCGCTGACCACCCGCGCGCCGCCTGTCCCCGCTCCTTCGACTGATAGGATCTTGAACCGATGAACGCCGCCCCCGGGATCACGTCCGCGCAGCTCACCGGACGCCACAAGGCCGACGAGTCCTCACCGGTCCGCATCGCCGTCAAGGACCTGAACTTCTATTACGGCAGCTTCCACGGCCTGAAGTCGGTCAACCTCAACTTCCACGACCGCCAGGTCACGGCGCTGATCGGCCCGTCGGGCTGCGGCAAGTCCACCCTGCTGCGCACTTTCAACCGGATCTACAGCCTCTATCCGGACCAGCGCGCGGAAGGGGAGATCCTCCTCGACGGCCAGAACGTGCTGGATTCCAAGGTCGACCTCAACGAGCTGCGCTCGCGCATCGGCATGGTGTTCCAGAAGCCGACCCCGTTCCCAATGTCGATCTACGACAACGTCGCCTTCGGCCTGCGCCTCTACGAGAAGCTGCCCAAGGCCGACCTCGACGTGCGCGTCGAGGAATCCCTGCGCAAGGCCGCCCTCTGGGACGAGGTGAAGGACAAGCTCAAGCAGTCCGGCATGGGCCTCTCGGGCGGCCAGCAGCAGCGCCTCTGCATCGCCCGCACGGTGGCCCAGCGCCCCGAGGTGATCCTGTTCGACGAGCCGACCTCGGCCCTCGACCCGATCTCCACCGGCCGCATCGAGGAGCTGATCGAGCAGCTGCGCTCGGAATTCACCATCGTCATCGTCACGCACAACATGCAGCAGGCGGCGCGCATCTCGCAGTTCACCGCCTTCATGTATCTCGGCGAGCTGGTGGAATTCGGCCCGACGACGCGCATCTTCATGAACCCGGAGAAGCGCCAGACGCAGGACTACATCACCGGCCGCTTCGGCTGATCCTCCGCCGGCCGGGATCGGCCCGCGCCCCACATCACCGCCAGGGCGGGCACCGGACAGGCGGGCCCGATCGAGGAGCGAGACCCATGCCCGACCACATCGTCAAATCCTACGATACGGACCTTGAGGACCTGCGCCGCTCGATCTCCGAGATGGGCGGCATCGCCGAGAAGATGATGACCGAGGCCGGCGAGGCCCTGGTGCGCCGCGACGCGCCCCTGGCCCAGGCGGTGATCGCCGCCGACACCCGCCTCGACACCCTGCAGCGCGAGATCGAGGAGCGGGCGATCCTGCTCATCGCCCGGCGCCAGCCCCTGGCCATCGACCTGCGCGAGACCGTGACGGCGATCCGGGTGTCGAACGATCTCGAGCGCATCGGCGACCTCGCCAAGAACGTCGCCAAGCGCGTCGTGGCGATCGCCGACCAGATCCAGCCGCAGAAGATCGTCATCGGCGTCCAGCACATGAGCGACCTGGTGCAGGAGCAGCTCAAGGACGTCCTCGACGCCTATGCCAGCCGCGACATCAAGGCGGCCCTCGGCGTCTGGGAGCGCGACGACGCCATCGACGCCCTCTACAATTCCCTGTTCCGCGAGCTCCTGACCTACATGATGGAGGATCCGCGCAACATCTCGTTCTGCACGCACCTCCTGTTCGTGGCCAAGAACATCGAGCGCATCGGCGACCACACCACCAACATCGCCGAGACGATCCACTACCTCGTCACCGGCGAGAACCTGCTGGCCGAGCGCGAGCGCCCGAAGAACGACGCCTCCAACTACGCCACCGTGGACATGCCCGGCGCGGCCTGACCCCGTGCCGGTCTGATCGAAAGCGCACGATGAGTACGCGTATCCTGATCGTCGAGGACGAGGAGGCCCTGACCCTTCTCCTCCGCTACAACCTCGAGGCCGAGGGGTTCATCGTCGACTCGGCCGCCCGCGGCGACGAGGCGGACCTGCGCCTGCAGGAGCAGGTGCCCGACCTCGTCCTGCTCGACTGGATGCTGCCCGCCCTGTCGGGGATCGAGCTCTGCCGCCGTATCCGCGCCCGGCGCGAAACCGAGCGGCTGCCGGTCATCATGCTGACGGCGCGGGGCGAGGAGGGCGACCGCATCCGCGGCCTGGGAACCGGCGCCGACGACTACATCGTCAAGCCGTTCTCGGTGCCCGAGCTCCTCGCCCGGGTCCGCGCCCTGCTGCGCCGGGCCAAGCCCGCCCACGTCGCCAACCTGCTGGTGGCCGGCGACATCGAGCTCGACCGGGTCAGCCACCGCATCCGCCGGGAGGGCCGCGAGATCCATCTCGGGCCGACCGAGTTCAAGCTCCTCGAGTTCCTGATGCAGAGCCCCGGCCGGGTGTTCTCCCGCGAGCAGCTCCTCGACGGCGTCTGGGGCCACGACGTCTACATCGACGAGCGCACCGTCGACGTCCATGTCGGGCGCCTGCGCAAAGCCCTGAACCGCCCGCGCCAGAGCGACCCGATCCGCACCGTGCGCGGCTCGGGCTATTCCTTCGACGAGATGTTCGAGACCGAAGCCGAGTAGCCGGGCCGAGTCGCTGGGCTGAGCCAAGTCGCCGAGCCGAGTGGCCGGCCCCGCCGCTCAGGCGAACATCATCGTGTCGGTGGGCAGGTGGACGGTGAAGGCCTTGCCCTCGTCGACCCAGCCCGGACCCGCGACGCCGTGATTGATGCCGTTGGCCTCCTCGGCGCTGCCGGCGAAGTGATGCTGGCCGGTCTGGGTGTTGTAGAAGCGCTCCAGGGTCAGGCCGCCGGGGGCGCTGGCATCGGCGTAGGCCTCGAAGGCCACGCCCTCGTACTTGTAGCTCGGCGCGGTCTTCAGGACCTGGTCCCGCTCGGACACGCTTGTCGTGAAGAAGTGGGCGTTGGAGACCGTGTCGAAGAACCGGAACACGTCCACCGTGTCGGCGCCCTTGGCCGGGGCCGCCCAGGCAGTGCCCTCGTAGTTGAACCACGGCAGCGTCTGCTGGATCTGCGCCTTCTCGGCGGTGCTCGTCGTGTAGAAGTGATCCCCCGTATGGGTGTCGTAGAACCGGTACACCGCCGTGACCGCCGGGGCGGTGGAGGCGGCGACCGGGCTCGACGGTGCGGCCACGGCCACCACCGGAGCGCTCGGCGCGCCGTACAGGGCCTGGATTCCGGCGAGGTCGCCGGCCGCCAGGGTCTTGATGCTGGTGTTGAGGATGGCGTTCATCACCTCGGGCTTGGTGTTGTAGTGATCGAGGCCGAGCGCGTGGCCGATCTCGTGCAGCGCCACCAGGGAGAGATCGACGTTCTGGGTGCTGACCACCCGCCCGCCGGAGGCGGCGTGCCAGCCCTCGCCGCTGTCGAAGGTGATCTCCACCGACTGCATGCGCTGGCCGCTATAGGTATAATGGGCATAGCCCAGGGTGTTGCCGAGCCCGTCGATTCCCCCGAGGGTGACGTCGATCTGGGCGCTGGCCGTCGTGGCCACCTGCTGGAACGCGATGTTGGCGGCCGCCGCCCAGGTGGCGAAGGCGGCCTGGAGAAGGCTCACGAAGCTGGTGGGAATCGTGCCGTCGACGGCCCAGGTGACGGTACCGCCGCTCGTGCCCGCCGCGCCCGTGCCCCAGCGCGGACCTTCCAGCGCATAATCCCCCATCGCTTGGCCCTCCCGTCTCTTCGGGCCAGGGTCGGCGGCAGAGGTTGCGAAATCCTTACCGCACCCGCCGCCGCGCACCGGGCGGCGCGTCCTCAGACGATGCTGCGCACCACGCCGCCATCGACCCGGAGGGCCGCGCCGCTGGTGGCGCTGGCGGCCGGGCTGCAGAGGTAGGCGACCATGCTGGCCACCTCCTCGACGGTGGCGAGACGACCGATCAGCGAGGTCGGGCGGTGCTCGGCCACGAAAGCCCTTCCGGCGGCGTCGAGGTCGACCTCGCCCCCGGCTCCGCCGTCCTGCCCCTGGGCCATGCTCTTCATGAACTCGGCGACGCCCTCCGACAGGGTCGGCCCCGGCAGCACGCTGTTCACGGTGACGCCGCTGCCCGACACCGTCTCGGCGAGTCCCCGCGCGACCGCGAGCTGGGCGGTCTTGGTCATTCCGTAATGCACCATCTCCACCGGGATGTTCACGCCGGATTCGCTGGAGATGAAGACCACCCGGCCCCAGCCGCGCTGGACCATGCCGGGGGTGTAGGCCCGGGCGAGGCGCACGCCGCTCATCACGTTGGTGTCGAAGAACCGGTGCCAGTCCTCGTCCGAGATCTCGAAGAAGGGCTTCGGCTCGAAGATGCCGGTGTTGTTCACCAGGATGTCGATGTCCGGCAGGCCGGAGACCACCCGGGCCGCCCCGTCCGGGTTGGCGACGTCGCCGGGTGCCCCGATGAAGCCGGCATGGCCGGTCTCGCGCTTGAGGCGCTCGACGGCGTCGCGCACCCGCTCCTGCGTCCGCCCGTTGATCGCCACGTTGGCCCCGAGCTCGCCCAGCGCTTTGGCGATGGCGTAGCCGATGCCGCTGGTGGAGCCGCTGACGAGGGCGCGCTTGCCGGACAGGTCGAGGTTCATGGGATCGTCCTTGGGAGAGGCTCTGCCCGGGTCAACGCGCAGGACGGGTCCTGGTGCGATCGCGGCGGACGCGTCAGGCGCCGGGCTGGCGCCGCAGCACGCTGGTCACCGCCCCGAGGCTCGCCAGCGCGACGGCGCACCACAGGGTCGCGGTCACCGGTCCCGCCGGCGGGCCGCCCTGGTGCAGGCCGAAGATCACCGCCACCAGGGCCGCGCCGAAGGATTGCCCGGTGAGCCGGGCGGTGGATTGCATCCCGCTCGCCCCGCCGCTCCGGTCCCGCGGGGCGCTGGTGATGATGACCTTGTTGTTGGGCGACTGGAACAACCCGAAGCCGAGGCCGCACAGGGTCAGGCGCCAGGCGATGTCGGGATGCGACGCGCCCGCGGGGAGCAGGGCGGTCGCCGTCAGGCCGGTGGCCATCAGGGCGAGGCCGAGGCCGCCGAGCAGCCCCGGGGCGTAGCGGTCGGCGAGGCGCCCCGAGATCGGGGCCATCAGGGCGATGGCCAGGGGCCAGGGCGTCATCAGGAAGCCGGTCTGCGTCTCGGAGAGGTGCAGCACGTCCTGGAAGTAGAAGGGCAGGGCGACGTAGGCCATCATCTGGGCCGCGAAGGAGGCGACGGAGCTCGCCATCGACAGGGCGAAGGCGGGGATCCGCAGGAGATCGACGGGCAGGAGCGGGCGCGCCAGCCGGGTCTGGGTCCAGACGAAGACCGCGCCGATCGCCAGGGCCGCCCCGATCTCGGCCAGCGCCACGCCCCGGGTCGCCGGGTCGCCGAGTCCGTCGACCCCGATGATGAGCAGCCCGAAGGTTACGGCGTTCAGGAGGGCGCTGCGGATGTCGAAGCGCCCGCCGTTCCGCGGCGTCACCGGCAGGGTGCGGGCGCCCACCGTCAGGGCGATCAGCCCCACCGGCAGGTTGACGAGGAACAGCCACGGCCAGCTCGCCACCGACAGGATGGCGGCCGCCACGGTCGGACCGGCGGCGGAGGCCATCGCCACCACCAGGGCGATGTTGCCGACGCCGCGCCCGATCATCCGCTGCGGGTAGATGAAGCGCACCAGGGCGGTGTTCACACTCATGATGCCGGCGGCCCCGAGCCCCTGCGCGATCCGTGCGGCCACCAGCGCCTCGAAGCTGGGCGCGAAGGCGCAGGCGACGGAGGCGGCCGTGAACACGGCGAGGCCGGCGAGATAGATCCGGCGATAGCCCAGGATGTCGCCCAGGGCGGCCAGGGGCAGCAGGGCGGCCGTCACCGCGATCTGGAAGCTGTTGGTCACGAAGATCGCCGCGGAGGGCTCGACCCCGAGGTCCTTGGCCATCACCGGCAGGGCGACGTTGACGATGGCCCCGTCGAGCACCGCCATCGTCATGGCGAGGCCGATGGCCAGGAGCGCCAGCATGCGCTCGCGCACCGGAATCCCGTCCGTCCCGGGCTCCGGCGCGGTCTTGTTCGGGAGATCCCGGCTCCCGGATGGGTCTCGGCCCTGGGTTGGGGCTTCGTCCAGGCGGGAATGTCGGCCGCGCGGATCCTGGCCGGGAGCGTCGGTGGTCATGGCCGAGCCCTGGGACGCTGCGTCGGAAATCGCAAGGGCCGGGGAAACGCGGCGTGTCCTTTGTCACGGGGAGCGAGCGACGCCGGGGCGGAACCTGCGCTATGTCAGCTCGGTGCGTAAGACTGCGCGCCGTTGCCGGGATCCCACATGGACGCGCTCCTCAAACTCTCCGCCCTGCTGCTGGCCGCCCAGCTGTCCGTGGCGCCCGCCACGGCGCAGCCGACGTCCAACGAGACGGCGCCCCTGGGCATCGCCCTGGAGGGCTTCGCCTACCCGTATCCGGTGTTCTACCTCGAGCGGATGCGCGACGGCGAGCGCCAGCGCCTGGCCTACATGGACGTGCCCGCGCAGGGCCAAGCCAACGGCCGGACCGTCCTGCTGCTTCACGGGCGCAATTTCCCCTCGAGCTACTGGCAGCCGGTGATCCAGGCGCTGACCCGCACGGGCTATCGGGTGCTGGCCCCGGACCAGCTCGGCTTCGGCAAGTCGGCCAAGCCCGTGGGACCCTACACCTTCGACGCCATGGCGGCCGACACCGTGGCGCTGCTCGACTCCCTCGGGCTGGCGCGGGTCGACGTGGTGGCCCATTCCATGGGCGGGATGCTGGCGGTGCGCCTCGTGCGCAATGCCCCCACCCGGGTCAACAGCCTCGTCCTCGAAGCGCCGATCGGCCTGGAGGATTACCGCTTCACGGTGCCGCCGGTCTCCGACGCCACCCTGCTGCGCCTGGAGGGCGATGCCACGGCGGAGTCCTACCGGCGCCAGCTGATGACGAACTACGCCCTCTCGCTGCCGGCCTCCGCCGTCGAGCCCTTCGTGTCGCTGCGCGAGCGGGTGAAGGGCTCGGGCGAGTATCCGCGCTGGCTGCAGTCCTTCGTCAATTCCTACCAGGCGATCTGGGGGCAGCCGGTGGTGCACGAGATCCCGCTGATCCAGGTCCCGACCCTCTTCATCATGGGCGAGAACGATCACAACGCGCCCGGCAAGCCCTTCGCGCCGGAAGCCCTCCGGGCTGGCATGGGGCACAATGCCGAGCACGCGCGGACGCTGGCCGGCCAGATGCCGAGCGGCCGCGCCGTGGTGCTCCCGGGGATCGGGCACCTCGTCCACATGGAGGCGACGGACCAGTTCAACACCCTGACGCTCGAATTCCTCGACGGTCACTGAGCGCCGGGCCAACCCGACGGGAGAGACGACATGAGTGTGAGCATGGATGTCGGCGTGATCGGCCTCGGCCGGATGGGCCGCGGCATGGCGGCGAGCCTGGTCCGGGCCGGGCACAGGGTCCGGGTCTGGAACCGCTCGCCGGGCGCGGCCGAGGGGCTCGCCGGCGTGACGCCGGTGGCGCAGGCCGCCGAGGCCTTCGCCGGAGACGCGGCCATCACCATGCTGGCCGACGACGCGGCCCTGCGCGCGGTGATCGTGGAAGGCGGCCTCCTCGACGGCGCCGCCCGCCCGGGCCTGCATCTCTCGATGAGCACGATCTCGGTGGCCCTGGCGCAGGATCTCGCCGCCATCCACGCCCGTGCCGGCGTGCCCTACATCGCCGCTCCGGTCTTCGGACGTCCGGACGTCGCCGAGGCCGGAGCCCTGAACATCGTGGCGGCGGGCGACCCGGGAGCCATCGACCGGGCCGAACCGCTCCTCGCCGCCATGGGCGCCCGGACCTGGGGCTTCGGACCCGAGCCGCACCGCGCCAATGCGGTCAAGCTCGCGGGCAACTTCATGCTGATCGCGGCGATCGAGGCGATGGGCGAGGCGGCGGCCCTGGCCGAGGGCCACGGCGTGACGGGGGCGGACCTGCTCGACCTGCTCACGAACACCCTGTTCGCCTCGCCGGTCTACAAGAACTACGGCCCGCTCATCGCGGCGCGGCGCTACGAGCCGCCGGGCTTCAACCTCAAGCTCGGGGCCAAGGATGTGGGCCTCGCCCTCTCGGCCGCGGGCGCGGCCGGGGTGCCGATGCCCTTCGCCAGCGTGCTGCGCGACAACCTCATCGAGGCGATGGGGCACGGCGACGCCGAGAAGGACCTCGCCGCCCTGGCGGAGGTCGCCCGCCGGCGGGGCCGGACCGCCTGAGACGAAGGCCGCCTCAGCGGTTGAAGACGAACAGCGACACGCCGACCACCACCGGCACCAGGGCGGCGAGGCCGATGAACAGCGGCATGATCCAGCCGCTGCCGTTCTCCGGCCTGGCGGCCTCCCGGGCCTTGGGCGGCGCGGCCTCGGTCTTCCGGGCGAGCGCCACGCGGTCCGGCGTGGGAGCATTGCCGGCCGCCTCGTCGTCGGTGCCGAGCTGCGACAGGCCGGGGTCGTAATGGGCGACCTTGTCCCCGGTCCGGCCGCTGTCGATGTCGGCCTTCAGCATGGCGGTGGTGGGCCGCTCGGACTCGGGCGGCGTCTCGACCGCGAGGTTGCCCGGGGTCGGGGGTGTTTCGGATCGTAAGGTCATGGGGGGCTCCGTGTCGGGGGCGTACCTGTGGGGGAGCAACGCGCCATGGCGTCACCCGTTCGCCGCCCGCTCTGACGCAGGACCGCTCGACGCTTCGGGGCCCCGGACCGTGTCCGGGGCCCCGCTTCGGGAAGAGCCGGGTGGGTCTTCGCTCAGCGCCCGCCGCCCCCGCCGCCGGCGCTCCCGTTCGGGATCGCCCGCTCGGGCAGGTTGGCGTTGCCGCCGGCGGCCGAGTCCGTGGTGATCGTGTCGGCCCCGTTCGCGCCGCGGGCGATCACCACGTCCGGGTCGTTGCCGGTGGTGTTGGACTGACCTTCGACGATGACGCCGCGGCCGCCGGGGCCGCGCTCGGGCGCCAGCCCGGTCTGCGCCGCGGCCGGCAGGGCCAGGGTCGATACGAGGCAGGCGGACGCGATCAGGGGCGTAAAGAACTTCATCACTCTCTCCGTGGCTGGGATCTGCAACGGCAACCCGGCCTGATGCACCCCGTTCCGAAGTAAATGCCTCGGTGAAGACCTTCGTACTGATCCGTACGTTCGCCAAAGCGCCTTTCAAATGCTTGTGGGGAACAGCCGTCGACGGACGGACTTCTTCCCAGAAGCAAGCATTTTCCAAGAATTTTCCAAGACGCGAGCATTCTCGACATCGCAGGAGCGAGCCATGGCCCAGGACGAGCCCACCACGCCCGGTGACACGAAGCCCGGTGACGAGGCGACGCCCGGCACCCCGGGGACCGGCGAGAACCTCTGCCGCCGCTGCCACGGAACCGGAGCCCTGGAGGCCAAGCCCTGCCCGGACTGCCGGGGCACCGGCAAGATCACCAGCGGCATCGGGGGCGGCTAGGAGGCGCCGCACCCGCGCGACGGCGCCGCCGAAAGGCTCGACGTAACGCGTGAGCGGGCGCCGCGTGATCCGGTTCGGACCGCGCGGCGCCCGCTCGGGCCGTTACTGGAGCAGGCCCGTGGGGCCGACCGTCGCCCCGGCGCCCCTGCGGGCGGGAACGACGAGGCTGCCGACCTCATCGACCGGGTTCACGGTCGCCCCAGTCCAGCCAGGGCAGGCTTGCCCGGCTAGGACTTTTCCGGGCTGGCAAGGCTGCTCTGGGCACCCGACAGGTCGGTCTTGCTGCTGGCGAGCCCGGTGGTGTTCCCGGCCGGACCCGACTCGATCGCGTCGGCCGGAACCTCGCGGTTGGCGACGTGGTCCTGGTACTGCTCGGTCTGGACCATCTTGCTGTCGAGCCCGCGCGCGTCGTTGTGCCGGGACTTGTCGCGATTGCTCAGGACCATGTTCTCTTCCAGGATCCCGTCCGGCAGGTCCGTCATCGCGCCGCTGCCCGTGCCCTTGCCCTGCGCGGCCGAGCCCATCTTGTGTCGATCGGCATTCGCCATCCTGGCGTCTCCTTGGCTGTGTCTCCGACGGGAATTCGGCTCAGTGCGAGCGATCGGCGGACTTGCCCGCCGCATCGTGGGCGTGATGGCGGTCGCGCTCGCCCCCGCCGCCGGAGACGTGCGAGCGGGTGTCGCTGGTGGGGCTGCCCGGCGCCGGGCCGTCGTGGTCCACCGCCTGCGGCTTCGACGCGTCCTGGTGGCTGGAGCCGGGGCCGCCGTGGTGACGGTCGGCCGCGGGCGTCTTCTTCGCCGTGCTCATCAGCGATCCTGGCTCATCAGCGATCCTGTTGGTAGCCCTGGTTGGTGGTGTTCACCTTGGAATTGCCCGCCTGACCGACCTTGTCGGGGTTCTGGGTCTGGCCCGAGCCCTTCGGACCCGTGGCGAGGGGTGCCTCCGGCGTGCTGCCGGGGCCCTTGTGGGACTGGTTGGCGGGGGGAACGGGCGGTGCCTTCGCCGTCATGCCGGGCTCCTAACAGTGATGTCGAATGGGTCAACAAACAATCTCGCCGGATCACATCTGTTCCGGGTCGGTCAAACTTTGGCGCTGGCAGGCTACAGCGTCCGAATTTTCTCCTCGATACGCTGCGCTTCCTTGTCGTCGATCTCGACCGGACGGCCGCTGTCGTCGGGAATACCTTCGCCGGTCTGGGCGATGGTGGTGTCGCGCGGTCGTGAATTGGGGCCGGTCGAGTCCGGTTTCTCCGAACTCGGCGCGCTCGTGTCACGCTCCATGGTACGCTCCTGCCTGTGCGATGGGTCGCCGTCCGGTTCAGGCCTTCCCGGGCGTGTCATCCTTCCGGGTCGGGCTCGGATCCGAGATCCGGCGCAGGTTCTCGGGCGGGGTCGCCGCCTCGACCTCCTCGACGCTGGCGATCGATCCCCCCGAGACCGCATCGAGGCGCGGGAAGTCGGAGGCGATCCGCGCGGCTTCCGCCTGGCCGCCCGGGTCCGATTGCAGCGTGTGCTGCAGGCGATCCGGCAGGCCGAGATCCCGGGGGTCGTCCTGGCCCAGATCCTGGCCGTTGCGGTCGGTATAGGGGTCGAAGTCGCGCAGGTTCGGTCGGGAGGGGGCGTCCGACGGCTTGCGGGTGTCGTTCATCGCGGGTCTCCGAAGAAAGGGACAGGACAACAGGATCCCAGGATCACAGGACGGAAACGATCTCGGGATCGGATGGCTGCCGGTGACCGTGCGGGTCGCACCGGAGCCGGGTTTCAAGTTTGCCGGCGTGTCGCGAGGGGGGCTTCGGGCCTTCCATCATCGCCAAGCTCCCTCCGTGACTGGCCTGGGCCGGGTCGCGCGAGACCCGTGCGCGGTACGCGTCCGCATCCGTGTCGACGTGGCGCCGCGCGACGGCGGTTCGAACGCCCGGTCGCACACCCTCGGTCTCACGGGGCGGTTCCGAGGGGACAACCCCGGCGGGATCGCTTTGTTTCGCCTGCGTCAGCCGGGCCCCGTCCGCGAAGACCCGTCGGGTGTCCACCGCGACGGCGTCGCGTTCCCGAAGACGGAGCCTTCCTCAGCGCCGGAGGTGGCCGAGGGGCAGGGCGGTCGTGTACTTCACCTGTCCCAGGGCGAAGCTGGAGCGGATGCTCGCGACGCCGGGGATGCGGGTGAGGTAATCGAGCACGAGCTTCTGGAACTGGCCCAGATCCTCCACCACGACGCGCAGCATGTAGTCGGCCTCGCCGCTCATCAGGTAGCACTCCATCACCTCGGGACGGTGTCGCACCGCGTCGTCGAAGGCCTTCAGCGCATTCTGGGTCTGTTTCTCCAGCGTGACGTGGACGAAGACGTTGACCGCCAGCCCGAGGGCGATCGGATCGGCCACCGCGACGGAGCGCTGGATGATCCCGCTGGCCTTCAGGTCGTTGATCCGGCGCCAGCAGGGCGAGGTCGAGAGCCCGACCTCCTGGGCCAGCTCGGCGACGCTGATCTCGCTGTCGCGCTGCAGACGTTCGAGGATGCGCAGGGAAGCGTCGTCCAGCGTGATCGACCTTGGCGGCATAATCTGTCCCCGAACCGAGGAGAGCGGCATGTCTGTCCGATCTTCCCGCTCTAACCGGAAAACCAAGACGAAAATACCGGGTGTTCGGTCATAAACATCCTGGGCCGCGGGCTCGTCCGCGCTCTGTCCGCGGACCCCCGTCATGGTCGATTCCTACGCGCCGCTGTTGGCCTCGCCGCCCATGGCGCCCGCCCGTCCCCGCCTCGCGGTGCCGACGGGGGTCTGGCTCGGCCTGATGGTCCTGCTCTGGGGCCTGAGCTGGCCGGCGATGAAGCTCTGCCTCGACGCCGCTCCGCCCCTCTGGCTCGCGACCCTGCGCTTCTCCAGCGCCGGCGCGGTCCTGTTCGGGTTCCTCGCCCTCAAGGGCCGCCTGCGCTGGCCGCCCCGGGCCGACTGGCCGGTGCTCGCCAGCGTCGGGTTCCTGCAGATGATGGCCTTCACGGCGCTGGGCCTGATCGCGATGCGCCACACCGATGCGGGCCGGGCGGCGCTGCTGGCCTACACCACACCGGTCTGGGTCCTGCTCGGCGCCTGCCTGGTCCTGCGCGCGCGCCCGTCGCGCCGGCAGGGCGTCGCGATCCTGTTCGGTCTCGTGGGCGTCGCCGTGGTGTGCTCGCCCATGGGCATGGACTGGACCGATCCCGACGTGCTCCTGGGCAACAGCCTGCTGCTGGTCTGCGCGCTCTGCTGGGCCGGCGTCATCCTGCATGTCCGGCATCACCGCTGGCACGCGCATCCCCTCGACCTCGCGCCCTGGCAGATGCTGCTGGCCGCGGTCCCCCTCGCCGTCGCGGCCTTCGCGGTCGAGGGGCCGCTCGCGGTCGCGTGGTCGCCGCGCCTCGTCGGGCTCTTGGTCTTCATCGGCCCCGTGGCGACGTCGCTGTGTTTCGTGATCTTCACGACGGTCGGCCGGCGCATCGACAGCTTCACTATGGCGAACGCCACCCTCGGGGTCCCGGCGGTGGGCCTGCTGTCCTCCGCCCTGCTCCTGGGCGAGCGCCTCGGTCCCGCCCTGCTGGTCGGCCTCGGCTGCCTCGCCGCCGCCCTGGTCACCGCGGCGCAGGATGCGCGCCGCGCCTGACCGGGATCGGTCGGGCACGTTCCCTCCGGATCGGGCCACTCCCGAGCGGTGCGGGCACATCCCTTGCAGTTTGGGCACGTCCTTTGCGCATCGTCGGCCGGAGGTGCGGGAACCGATCTGGTCCCACTCGTGCTTCCGCAGCCGCAACGGGCACGGGACGGATCGAAGCGACATGCAGGACGACGAGACGCGGGTGGAGAGCCGGGACCGGGTGGGCTCGATCTGCCGGTCCCTGCGCCGGGCGATCGTCGAGCGGGCGATCATGCCCGGCGACCGTCTGCCCGAGGACGCCCTCGGGGAGCGCTTCGGCGTCAGCCGCACCATCGCGCGCCAGGCCCTCGGGCAGCTGGCGGGGGAGGGGCTGGTGGAATTGCGGCGCAACCGCATCGCCGTGGTGGCGACCCCGAGCTGGGCGGAGGCCCGCGACACCTTCGACGTCCGCATCAGCCTGGAGCGCCTCGTGGTCGCCCGCCTGGCCGGACGGCTGACGCCCGACCAGCAGGCCGCGCTCCACGCGCATATCGGCCAGGAGGAGGCGGCCCAGGGCGGGGCGGACGGCGCCTCGATTCGGCTCGCCACCGAGTTCCACCTGCTGCTCGCCCAGATGACCGGCAGCCCGGTGCTGGAGCGCTACGTGGCCGAGCTCGGCTACCGCTGCGCCCTGGTGCTCTCGCTCTACAGCCGCCCGCATTCCGCCGAGTGCGGGGTCAGCGAGCACCGTGCCCTCGTCGCCGCCCTGATCGCCGGCGAGCCCGCCCGGGCCGTGGCGCTGATGGACCACCACCTCGACGCGGTGGCCGAGCGGGCGCGGATCGTCGCGGCCCCGCCGCGCGAGCGCGACCTCGGCCGCCTGCTCGCCCCCTATATCGAGCCCGTGGGGGGCTGAGGGGCCCTCGTGCCCCATCCGCCGGATCCCGTCGGGATGGCGGATGGGGGCTTCGTTCAAGGGCCAACGGGCTTGCTGGTCCGGGGACCGCTGCGATCGGGTGCGGCCCGGATCAGGTGTTCAGGCCGTGCTTTCTGAGGAGGCGCTCGGCGCTGTCGTTCCAGACCTCCATGGTGACGATCAGGCCGTCCCGCACCGTGAAGCGGTCGACGTAGCGGTTGCCCTCGAACGGCGTCCCGTCCGGCCAGGCGCCGTAGAGCGTGCCGAGGCTGTAGACCGTGGTGACGCCGTCGCCCGGCACCACGTCGAGGCGCTCCATCCGCTTCTTCACCCAGGCGTAGCGCCCGGCATTGAAGGCCGTGACCTCGCGCGGATGCTTAAAGCTGCGCCCGCCGGTGAACACGATGGTGATGCCCGGCGCCATGTAGGTCGCCGCCCGCTCGGGGTCGGGCACCATCGAGGCTTCAAGATAGGCGGTGACGTTGGCCGCGTCGCGGGCTGTGGTGTCGGTCATGATCGGCTCTCCGGGGACACGCCCCTCCCTGCCGCAAACGCCGCCAAAGTGCATGCAACAAGTGTATGCACTTTGGCGCTTGGGCAGGCACGCGGCGGCGTTGCGCAGAAATCCCTGAGCAAATTCAAGGCCAAGGCGGCTGGCATGGGGGTTGCGGAGTGGCCGGCGAAGCATCCGCCGGAGAGACCCCATGCCCAGCCGATCGACGCCCCTGACCCGCCGCCTCGCCCTTGGGGCGTGCCTTGCTCTCGGGCTCTCCATCTCCGGCACGGCCCGGGCCGTGGAGCCGATCCGGATCGGCCTCGTCACGGCCCTGAGCGGGCAGTCGGCGAAATCCGGCGAGGCGATCTCCCGCGGCATCGGCCTGGCCATCGACGAGATCAACGCCGGCGGCGGCGTGCTCGGGCGGCCCCTGGAGCTGGTGGCGCGGGACGACGAGGCCAATCCGTCGAAGGGCGTGCTGGCCGCCCGCGAGCTGATCCAGCGGGTCGGCGTGGTGGCGCTGGTCGGCGGCCTCGACACGCCGGTCTCGATGGCGCTGGTGCCCATCGCCAACCAGATGAAGGTGCCGTTCCTCAGCCCCTGGGCCGCCGGCACCGGCATCACCCGCAACGGCGCGGCCGACAACTACGCCTTCCGGGTCTCGGCCGTGGACGCCCTGGTGGACGAGGCCCTGGTCACCTACGCGGTGAAGACCCACGGGGCGAAGAAGCCCGGGATGATCCTCGTCAACAACGCCTGGGGCGAGTCGAACCAGCAGGGCCTCACCGCGGCGCTGAAGGCCGCCAACCTGCCGGCCGCCGGCATCGAGAAGTACGAGGCCGCCGACCTCGACATGGTGCCCCAGCTCACCCGCCTGCGGGAGGCCGGCGCCGACACCCTGTTCCTCGTCGGCAATGTCGGGCCCTCGGCCCAGGTGGTGAAGTCCCTCGACCGGATGGGCTGGAGCGTGCCGGTGGTCTCGCACTGGGGCCCGGCCGGCGGCCGCTTCGACGAGCTCGCCGGGCCGAGCGCGGCGAAAGTCCACTTCATCCAGACCTTCACCTTCGCGGGCAACACCAGCCCGAAGGCCCTCGCGGTCCTCGACGCGCTCAAGGCGAAGTATCCGGCGATCCAGTCGATGGCCGACGTCACCCCGGCGGTGGGCATCGCCAACGCCTACGACGCCACCCACCTGCTCGCCCTGGCGATCCAGGCCGCCGGCTCGACCAAGGGACCGGAGGTGCGGGACGGCTTCTACAAGGTCGCGACCTATCTGGGCCTGATCAAGACCTACGACAAGCCCTTCGCGCCGGGCCAGCACGACGCCCTCGGTCCGCAGGACTACGTCTTCACCCGCTTCCGGAACGGCGAGATCGTCGCCGTCACGAACTGAGGGAACGGGGCCGATGCTCACGGGAACGCTCATCACCGGCCTCGGCCTCGGCAGCATGTACGGGCTCGTGGCGCTCGGCTTCCACATCACCTACGCCGTCTCGGGCACGGTGAACTTCGCGCAGGGCAGCGCCGTCACCCTCGGGGCGGTGCTGGGCTACACCCTGGGGGTGACCCTCGGCTGGCCGATGCCGGCCGCGATCCTCGGGGCGCTGCTCGGCTGCGCGGTCCTCGGCGTCACGGTGGAGCGGCTGCTGGTGCGGCCCTTCGTCGAGAAGGGCTCGGAGGCCTGGCTGCTCGCCACCGTGGCGGGCGGCATCGTCCTCGACAACGCGATGCTGTTCACCTTCGGCAAGGAGCCGCGCAGCCTGCCCTCGTCGCTGGCGGTGACGCCGGTGGAGATCTTCGGCACCGGCATCTACCCGCTCCAGCTCCTCATTCCCGTGGTCGGGCTCTCGGTGGCGGTGGCGATCCAGACCCTGTTCCGCCGCACCGATCTCGGCCGGGTGCTGCTGGCGGTGGCGCAGAACGCCGACGCCGCGCGGCTGATGGGCATCGACGTCCGGCGCACGGTGGCCTGCGCCTTCGCGCTCTCGGCGCTCCTCGCCGGGGCCGCCGGACTCCTCATCGCGCCGCTGTTCTCGGTCTCTGCCGAGATGGGCGCGCTGTTCGGGATCAAGGCCTTCGCGGTGGCGATCCTGGGCGGCATCGGCTCGGCCACCGGCGTGGTGCTGGCGGGCCTGCTCTACGGCCTCGTCGAGGCCGGGGTCACTGCGACGCTGGGCTCCACCTACACCCAGCTGGTGGTGTTCTCGGTGATCATCCTCGCCCTGGCCCTGCGCCCCGACGGGCTCCTCGGCCGCGCCGCCATCAACAAGGTCTGAGCCCGATGCACCGCCTGCGCGCCCCGGCCGCGATGCCGCTCGCCATCCTGGCCCTGACCCTGGCGGGCCTCGCCCTGGTGGGGCTGACCGGCGGCTACAGCCACTTCGTCATCGCCCTGGTGGCCCTGACCACCGTCGCCGGGACCGGGCTCAACGTCCTCCTCGGCCTCACCGGGCTGATCTCCTTCGGGCATGCGGGCTTCTACGCCGTCGGCGCCTATGCGAGCGCGATCCTCACCGGGGCCGGCCTGAGCTTCTGGCTCGCCCTGCCGGCGGCCAGCCTGCTCTCGGGCCTGGTCGGGGCGGGGCTCGCGGTGCCGGCCATGCGGGTGAAGGGCCCCTACCTGGCGATGGTCACGATCGCCTTCGGCGTCATCATCGAGCATGCCCTGATCGAGGGCGGGTCGCTCACCGGCGGCCAGAACGGCCTCGTGGTCACAACCGGGCCGAGCCTGTTCGGCGTGCCCTTCGCCGAGCGCGAGCTGGCGTTCCTCGCCGTCCTCGCCGCGGGCCTGAGCCTCTCCGGCTTCCACCGCCTCGCCCGCAGCCGCCTCGGCCGGGCGATGCGGGCGGTGCGCGACGCCGACGTGGCGGCCGCCTCCCTCGGCTTCGACCCGGTGCGGGTGAAGACCCTGGCCTTCGCGATCTCGGCGGCGCTGACGGGCCTCGCCGGGGCGGTGCTGCCGCCCCTGATGCTGTTCATCGCCCCGAGCTCGTTCCCGTTCTCGCAGTCGATCCTGTTCGTGCTCTCCGTGGTGGTCGGCGGCGCCGGCACCGTGCTGGGGCCGCTGTTCGGCGCCCTCGTCACCGTGCTGCTGCCCGAGACCCTGGCGGGGCTCGCCGAGTACCGCCTGCTGTTCTTCGGCCTCGCCACCCTGGTGGTGCTCTGGCTGGTGCCCGCGGGGATCGTCGGCAGCGCGGCGCGGCTGCTGCCGCGGCCGCGGACCGGCGCCCGGCCGCCGGCGATGGATTTCGCCCGGCTCATCGGGCAGCGCGGGGCGCAGGCCCTGGTGATCGAGGGCATCGGCATCCGCTTCGGCGGCATCCGTGCGGCCGAGGGCGTCTCGGTCCGGGCGGAGGCCGGGGCGGTGACGAGCCTGATCGGCCCCAACGGCGCCGGCAAGACCACCGTGCTCAACATGATCTCGGGCTTCTACCGGCCGCAGGCCGGGGCGATCCGCCTGGGGGAGCGGGACCTCGCCGGGGCCCCGGCCCACGCCATCGCCCGGGCCGGCATCGCCCGCACCTACCAGACCACGCGCCTGTTCGGCTCGCTCGGCGTCCTCGACAACGTCGCCCTGGCGTTCGAGCCGGGCCGCCTCTGGCGCCGCTCCGGCGCGCAGGACCGCGCCGCCGCCGCGGCCCTGCTGGACTTCGTCGGCTACGCGGGCGACCTCGACCGGCCGGCCGCGGAGCTGCCCCATGTCGACCGCCGCCTCGTGGAGATCGCCCGGGCCCTGGCCGGCCGGCCGCGCATCCTCCTCCTGGACGAGCCCGCCGCCGGCCTGACCCGGGCCGACACCGACGCGCTGGGCGGCCTTCTGCGCCGGATCGCCGGGCAGGGCATCGCCGTGGTGCTGGTCGAGCACGACATGCCCCTGGTGATGGGCGTCTCGGACGCGATCCTGGTCATGGATGCCGGGCGGCCGATCGCCCACGGGACGCCGGCCGCGATCCGCCACGACCCGGCGGTGATCCGCGCCTATCTGGGCGGGGCCGACACGCCGGCCCGGCCCCGCGCCGCCGCCTGGAAGCCGCCGGCCGACGCGGTGCTCTCGACCCAGGGCCTCACGGCCGGCTACGGCGCCGCCCCGGTCCTCGACCGCGTCGCCATCGAGGTCCGCCCCGGCGAGACCGTGGCGCTGCTGGGCGCCAACGGCGCCGGCAAGTCGACGACCCTGCGGGCGCTCGCCGGCCTGCTCCGGCCGGTCTCGGGCGGGATCGTGCTGGACGACCGGGCCATCGCGCAGCTGCCCGCCCACACGATCGCCCGCCTCGGCCTCGCCCTGGTGCCCGAGGGCCGGCAGGTCTTTCCCGAGCTGACCGTGATTGAGAACATCCGCCTCGGGGCCCATGGCCGCACGGCGCCCATCGACCCGGCCGAGATCGAGGCGCTGCTCACCCGCTTCCCCCGCCTGCGCGACCGGGCGACGAGCCGGGCGGGCCTGCTCTCAGGCGGCGAGCAGCAGATGCTGGCGATCGCCCGCGGGATGATGGCGCAGCCGCGCATCCTCCTCCTCGACGAGCCCTCCCTCGGCCTGGCGCCGGCGATGATCAACGCCCTCTACGCCGTGGTGGCGGACCTGCGCGACCAGGGCGTCACCATCCTGATCGTCGACCAGATGGCGGCCCTGGCCCTGACGGTGGCCGATCGCGGCTACGTGCTGGAGCAGGGCCGCGTCGTCACCGCCGGCACCGCCGCCGAACTCAGCGCCGATGCCGGCCTGGAGGCCGCCTATCTGGGGGCTGCCTGACGGGGCCGACGGCCGGGCCGGCGTCGGCGCATTGCGGACGCGCTGTCCGCGCGCTGGCGCGCGACGACGTTGGAGCCAGCGCCGTAGGGTCGGAATTCAATCCGGTTCAATCATCGGGGGTGGATTTCGGCCCTTTGCACCCCCTCTGAGGGTCCGCGTCTCGGCAGCTTGATGGACGACGCGCTACGACCAAGTTGGGTGGATGAACGAACCCGCTCGCGCGGGATTGGTGGCAGCTTCGAGGTTTGCGGATTGAGACGAACGCCCCGCGCTGATTGAGCGTCGCCCGGCCTGGGCGGACGATCGTGGCTCCCTTCATCCGAGTGGAGCCATCCCATGACCATCCTTGCCGTTCCCGCCGCTGCCGTCGGCTCGCTGCGTCAGCGCCTGACCGACGACATGACCTTGCGTCGGTTCTCCCGTGAGACGCAGCGCAACTACATCCGCGATGTCGGGCGTCTGGCGACGTTCCTGCGGCGCTCGCCCGACACGGCGACCGTCGACGACCTGCGCCGTTTCCAGATCGCGCAGCAGGAGATCGGCCTCGGGGTGCCGACGATGAATGCCATCGTCTCGGCCCTGCGGTTCTTCTTCGTCCATACGATCGACCGGCCCGATCTCGCCCGCAGGCTGGTCCGCCTCAACCATCCGCGCCCGCTGCCCGACGTCCTGAGCGCCGACGAGGTGCGCCGGCTGCTCGGCGCCACGGTCTGCCTCAAGCATCTGGCGGCCCTGTCGGTGGCCTATGGCGCGGGATTGCGCGTGGCCGAAGTCGCCGCGCTCAAAGTCGCCGACGTCGACTCGACGCGCATGCTCCTGCGGGTCGAGCGTGGCAAAGGCGGCCGCGACCGCAACGCGATGCTGTCCGCCGATCTTCTGGGTCTCCTGCGGCGCTGGTGGACCGAGGGACACCGCCAGGGCGTCCTGCATCGCGAGGGCTGGCTGTTTCCCGGCCAGGACTGGGCCCGGTCGATCAGTACCCGCCAGCTTCACCGCATCGTGGTGGAGGCGGCCCGGTCGGCCGGGATCCCCAAGCGTGTCGGTCCTCACACCCTGCGCCACTCCTTCGCCACCCATCTCCTGGAGGACGGCGTCGATATCCGCGTCATCCAGGTGCTGCTCGGACACGCCCGCCTCGACACGACGGCACTCTACGCCAAGGTCGCCACCCGGACGGTGCGGGCCGTGACGAGCCCCCTCGACAGGCTCGCCCTGTTCCATGGGGAGGGACCCGCACCGGGCTGAGGCGATGCCCGCCACGATCGAGTTGGCCGACGTCTTCCGCGCCGCCGGTCCCGCCTATCGCGCCGATGGGGCCGGGCACCTGAACCTGGCGGCGCTCAAGGTGATGGCGGCGATCGAGCAGTGCCGCACGGCCAGCCTCGGCGGGCATGTCGAGGGCTGCGACGCGTGCGGCCACCTGCGCGTCGCCTACAATTCCTGCCGTAACCGGCACTGCCCACGCTGCCAGGGCGCGGCGGCGCGCGACTGGCTCGCCGCGCGCGAGGCCGACCTCCTCCCGGTCGGCTACTTCCACGTCGTCTTCACCCTGCCCGCCGAGATCGCCGCCATCGCCTTCCAGAACAAGGCCGCCGTCTACGATCTGCTGTTCCGGGCAGCGAGCGCGACCCTGACGCGGATCGCCGCCGACCCGAAGCATCTCGGTGCCCGCATCGGCCTCACCGCCGTGCTCCACACCTGGGGCTCGGCCATGACCCACCATCCCCATCTCCACATGATCGTGCCCGGCGGCGGCCTCTCGTCGGACGGGACCCGATGGGTCGCGTCACGCCCGGCCTTCCTCCTGCCGGTGCGGGTGCTGGGCATGCTGTTCCGCCGCCTGTTCCTCGAAGGGCTCGCGGCCCTCCACGAGGCCGGGACGCTCGCCTTCTTCGGCACCCTGGCCCCTCTCGCCGACGCCAGGGCCTTCGCCCGCGCGCTCGCCCCGGTGCGCAGGAAGCGCTGGGTGGTTTACGCCAAGCCGCCCTTCGCCGGACCGAAGGCCGTGCTCGCCTACCTGTCGCGCTACACCCACCGCGTGGCCATCTCCAGCCGACGCATCCTCGCCCTCGACGGGGAAAACGTCAGCTTTGGCGTCAAGGACTATCGGCGCGCTGAGGGCGGGCAGGCGCGGGTCATGACCCTGTCCGCCACGGAGTTCATCCGGCGCTTCCTCCTCCATGTCCTGCCGCGCGGCTTCCACCGCATCCGGCACTACGGCTTCCTCACCGGCTCGAACCGGAAGGCCGCTCTGGCCCACATCCGCGCGATCCTCGGCACACCGGTCCCGCCGCGATCCACCGACTCTGAGCCGGACGCGCGAGACGCTGCCACCGACGTGCGAGGGCCTTGCCCCTGCTGCGGTGGTCCCATGAGGATCGTCGGCGCCTTCGCGGGCTGGTACGAGCCGCGTGGGCCGCCGTTCCGCCCCGTGCCGAACCAGGCGTGTACGCCATGACCCGGCATGGCCTGTCACCACCACACATCCGAGGAGGCGCACCTCGGGGCACGTCTCTCCGCGTGCCGAACGCAAGAATGGTCTTCACAAACGCTGTCACCCGACCCTGTCGCGCTCCGCCAAACGCCGGAGACCGAGCAATCCGGGAGCGCTCAGGTACCCAGGCGCCGGTAATCACGCGCCTTCCGTCCCTCGCTGGGGACGACGGTCTGCCCAAATCCCCATAGCTCTGCGCCCGCCATCCGCGGGTTCGTTCTTCCACGACTTTCGTACGCCTCGCGGCGCCCGAAACTCTTCAGGTAAGCGGAATGGCTGCTTCCGAGCGGGAGGCTGAGACTACAGCCATTCGGCGGATGGCCACAGCCAAGCGACAGGGAGATGCCGTGCAGGAAAAAACGAGTCCCGCACGGCCGACGATCAGCGCTTATTCCGCAAGTTCGCGCATGACCTTGATCAGGTCGGATTTGCCCTCGAAGCCGATGCCCGGAAGCTCGGGCATCACGATGTGCCCGTCCTCAACCCTTACGCCGTCGGGGAAGCCGCCATAGGGTTGGAACAGGTCCGGATAGCTCTCGTTGCCGCCGAGGCCGAGCCCGGCCGCGATGTTCAGCGACATCTGGTGACCGCCGTGCGGGATGCAGCGCTTGGGCGACCAGCCGAACTGCTTCAGCACGTCGAGGGTGCGTAGGTACTCGACGAGGCCGTAGGACAACGCACAGTCGAACTGCAGCCAGTCACGGTCGGGCCGCATCCCGCCGTAGCGCAGCAGGTTGCGGGCGTCCTGGTGCGAGAACAGGTTCTCGCCGGTGGCCATCGGGCCCTGATAAAATTCTGACATCGCGGCCTGCAGGGCGTAGTCGAGGGGGTCGCCGATCTCCTCGTACCAGAACAGCGGGTATTGCCGCAGCATCTTAGCGTAGGCGATGGCCTGCTCAAGGTTGAAGCGTCCGTTCACATCGACGGCCAGCTGCGCCTGGGAGCCGATCTCCTTCAGCACCGCCTCGATGCGACGCTGATCCTCGTCGATTGGGACGCCGCCGATCTTCATCTTCACGACCGTGTAGCCCCGGTCGAGGTAGCTACGCATCTCGGCGCGCAGCTGGGTATCCTCCTTACCCAGATAGTAGTAGCCGCCGGCCGCGTAGACGAAGACGCGCGGGTTGGCCTCGATGCCCTTCTGGTCGGCGAGCATCCGGAACAGCGGCTTGCCGGCGATTTTGGCGGTCGCGTCCCAGATCGCCATGTCGAGGGTGCCAACCGCCACCGAGCGTTCACCGTGACCGCCGGGCTTCTCGTTGGTCATCATCGCCGCCCAGAGCTTGTGCGGGTCGAGGTTGTCGCCGGCCTCGTTCAGGACGCTCTTCGGATCGGCCTCTAAGATGCGGTTCTTGAAGCGCTCGCGGATGAGGCCGCCCTGGCCGTAGCGGCCGTTGGAGTTGAAGCCGTAGCCCACCACCCGGCGGCCGTCGCGCTCCACGTCGGTGACGACGGCCACGAGGCTGGCAGTCATCTTCGAAAAGTCGATGTATGCGTTGCGGATGGGCGAGGCGATCGGCTTAGTAACCTCGCAGACGTCGACGATACGCATGGTTGCTCTCCTCGGATTTTCAAACGGATTTGAAAGGGCGTGAAGGAAGGGCCGTGGCTCTACGGGACCACGGCTGTCGGGATCTGCAGGACGTGCCTCGCTTCCGTCTCAGGGACGACGTCCGCGGCGGCGATGGCGGCGCGGTCGCGATAGGCCGCCTCGGCTTTCTGGCGATCGAAGGCACCCTCCCACTTGGCGATGGCAATGGTGGCCACCGCGTTGCCGATGAGGTTCGTGACCGCCCGCGCCTCGTTCATGAAGCGGTCGACTCCGAGCAGCAGCACGAGGCCGGCGACCGGGACGGTGTGGATGCTCGACAAGGTCGCGGCGAGGGTGACGAACCCGGCCCCGGCCACACCAGCCGATCCCTTCGAGGTTAGAAGCAGCACCCCGAGGACGACGAGTTGGTCGCTGATGCCGAGCGGTGTGTTGGTGGCTTGCGCGACGAAGATCGTCGCCATGGTCAAGTAGATGCAGGTGCCATCCGCGTTGAAGGTGTAGCCCGTCGGCAGCACGAGGCCGACGACCGACTTCTCGCAGCCGAGCCGCTCCAGCTTGGCCATCATGCGCGGCATGACGGCCTCAGTGGAGCAAGTCCCGAAGGTGATCAGGATCTCATCCTTGAAGTAGCTCAGGACCTTGGTGAGCGAGAACTCGGTCCAGGCGCAGACGGAGCCGAGCACGAGCACGACGAACAGGATCGACGTGGCGTAGACGCCGAGCATGAGGTAGGCGAGCGACCAGACTGTACCGAAGCCGTACTTGCCGATGGTGAAGGCGACGCCGGCCCCGGCACCGATGGGGGCGAGCCGCATCACCATGGCGACGACGCGGAACAGCGCGTCGAGCAGGCTGTCGATGACGGCGACCACCGGCTTGCCGCGCTCGCCGGCCTGGACCAGGGCGAGGCCGAAGAGCAGCGAGATCAGGATAATCTGCAGCATGGCGCCCTTGGCGAAAGCGTCCACGATGGTCGTGGGGATGATGTCCATCAGAAAGCCGACGAGGCCGGGCTGCGCCTCGGCCCGCTTGGCGTAAGCGGCAATGGCGCTGCCATCGATGTGCGTGGCGTCGATGTTCATGCCGACGCCGGGCTGCATTACGTTGACGACGATGAGGCCAATGACGAGAGCAAGGGTCGAGACGACCTCGAAGTAGATCAGCGCCCGTACGCCGATGCGGCCGACCTCCTTCATGTTGCCCATCTTGGCGATGCCGACGACGATGGTGCCGAAGATGACTGGTGCGAGCAGCATCTTGATCAGCTTGATAAAGCCGTCTGCGAGGGGCTGCAGCGTCACGGCGACGTCGGGCAGGAAATAGCCGACAAACCCGCCTGCGACGATTGCGATGAAGACTTGAACATAGAGTCGGCTAAGCCATGACTTCATGTCCTGTTCCCTCCTACCTGCTGCCTCTTGGGCAGCTTGATCAGTGATCCCTCTTGCGGGGCTTGCTGCTGTCTGTACGCCTGGACACCTGCGCTCGGCCAATGCCATGTTCGGTTCGCGCTATGCGCGAACGGCATCGGGCTGGACTGGCGGATGGACCTGGACTGGCTGAAGGACTTTGTCGCGTTGGCCGAGCAGAAGACGTTCTCGCGCGCGGCTGAAGCCCGAAGTGTGACGCAGCCGGCCTTCAGCCGGCGCATCCGGGCGCTTGAGGACTGGGTCGGAACGCCCCTGTTCGCCCGGGGTGCGCAGGGCGCCACGCTGACGCCGGCCGGCGCTCACTTTCAGCCGGCAGCTCACGAGTTGATGCGCAGCCTGGAGCGTGCTCGGCGCGACACACGGGCGGTCGGTGCTCAAGATACGGCGACGCTCTCGATTGCGGCGACCCACGCCTTGTCGTTCACGTTCTTCCCAAGATGGGTCCGCGAGGTCATGCAATCCGGGCCTCTGGGCACCCTCAACCTCATCTCAGACAGCATGGAAGCCTGCGAGCAGATCATGCTGTCCGGTGAGGTGCACTTTCTACTTTGTCATTTCCACCAGGATGCCCCGACCCGTTTTGAGGCCGACCGGTTCCAGAGTGTGCGTGTGGGCGATGACCTGCTCATCCCGCTTTGCGCCCCCTCCGCAGAAGGCACGGGAATGTGGTCGCTGCCGGGATCGTCGACCGAGCCGGTCCCCTACCTTGCCTACAGTCAGGCCTCAGGGCTCGGGCGCATCCTCGCAAGCTGCCAGAACGGGGAGCCGATCCACCTCGCGACCCGCTTCACCTCACACCTTGCCGCAACGTTGACGACCATGGCGCGCGAAGGGCACGGCGCCGCCTGGCTGCCTCAGACGGTTGCAACGGACGATCTGGCTCGTGGCAGTCTTGTCCGTGCAGGGCCCGAGCAATTTGACGTGTCCATCGAGATCAGGCTGTTCCGATCGCTTGAGTGCCGCAATCACGCAGCCGACGAGCTTTGGGATTATCTGAGCGAAACTTAGATCTGTTAATTTATGGCGGCATACCTGTTGAGAGCGACTACCCTCCCCTTGATGAACGTCTGCTTCCGCGAAGCGCGTCAATCACTTTCATTGGCGAGCTTGGGTCGGGGCCGGCTCGTCCGCTCTACGACTGGATTGGGTAGCTTTCTGCCTGTCCACTTCGTGGGCTGAAGATCGCGATAAGCAGATTTGCGCGTTCTTATAACAAACTTGCAAGGTTGCTTTTGACAATGAGAGGCATCGCTTGGGCCCGGCTGCCACCTAGATCGACCCATAGCCCCTAACTGCCTTCACAGCGCGTAGACCAGCCGATCCTCCTTGTTGCGTTAGATCGGATCCCGTCGGGCGAGTTGAGCTAGCAAAGCGGCTCTGCACCTAACCTGTGCGGTGCTCAATTTCGCCTTCCAGTTCCCTGTGAAGCCGCTCGTCGATCGCTTCGGCGCGGACAACGGCAGAACGGGTGCGGAAGCGCTCGACATACCTCAGCAATTCGAGGTTCGGCGGCACGAGCTTCGCACTTGTCGTCCAGCCGAGCGCCGTCGCCCAGAGGACGTCCGCGGCCGTGAACCGCTTGCCGAACAGGTAGGGTCCCCGGCGAAGCTGCGCTGTCAGCGCGTCCATCACGGCGTCGTAGCTTCCATAGGGCGACATCGCCTGAAGTCCCGGATTGCGCGTCATGGCGCGATCGACGATCGCAGGTTCGAAGGCGGCGCCGTGAAACGCGAGCCAGCGCAGATAGGGGCCGCGCAGAGGGTCATCGACTGCAGGGGCGAGCTTCGCCTCAGGATAGAGGTCGGCGAGATAGATGACGATCGCCGCCTGCTCGGTCACGACCACGTCGCCATGCACGATCGCCGGCACCTTCCCGAGTGGATTGATTGACAGAAACGCGGGTGTGCGTTGTTCTCCCGCCTTCAGGTCGAGCGTGCGGAGCGCATAGTCTGCCCCGAGTTCCTCCAGCAGGGTCAGAACACCTGACGAGCGGCTGCGTGGCGCATGGTAGAACGTGATCCGGCGGGAACTCATCCCTAACAACTCCGTCGTTTGATGATCACGTCGTCGAGCACGGCGCGACGCGGCTCAGGGATGTTTGGCCGAATGGCCGGCAGACTCGAGGAAGAGATCCGCGATCTCCTCAGGATGCGAGATCAAGGACAGGTGGCTGGCCTTCACTTCGATCGTCCGCGCGTTCATGCGTGTGGCCATGAAGCCCTCGAGGTCCGGATTGATCGTCCGGTCCTCGGTCGACACGGCGTAGAAACTCGGCTTCGAGCGCCACGCCGCCTGGGTTACCTTGCCCGTCAGCAGGGCTTTGTGGAACGGTTGCTGGACCACGAACAGCACCTTCGCCTTCTCAGGTGGCAGGTCGCCCGCGAAATCCTTCAGGAAGTTAGCCTCACTCAGCGGCGTTGTCCTCGCCGGCGTCGGGGGCGCGAGCCGCGACGTAGACGAGCGCGCTGACGTTAGGGTCGCCCCCGGCTTCGGTGACGATCATCCCCGAGAAGGAGTGGCCGACGAGGACGGTCGGTCCCTCAGCCCGAGCCAGCACGCGCCGGACCGATGTGACCGCCTCCTCGAAGGTAGTCAGCGGGTTCTGCACCGACGTGACGTCAAGGCCGGCCGCCTGCAACCGCGGGATCACCTCCGACCAGCACGAACCGTCGGCGAAGAGGCCATGCACGAGGACGACGTTGCGGGCCTGCGGGATCGCCTGGGCCGTCGCAGACTTCGGAAGAAGTGCAAGTGATGCGGCTGCGGCGAGCCCGCCGTTCAGTGTTCTACGGGTCATCATGGCGGGCATCTCCGTTCGGTGCGCTCAGAGCGATCAGTACGACCGGCCATATTCGTCGTCCGTGCAGGCATGGATACATGCGGTGCTCGTCCATGCCCATGACGAGCGTCGCGTTCGTCTGTGGCAGATCGGTCAGGCTCGGTGCCCGACACCGAGCTTATCGTGTGGGCGAGCGGTTTTCACGCGTGCCCGCCACATCCGCATCCCGGCGCATGCGCGCCGCTCGGCCAGCGCGAGGCCCGGATCACGCTGCAGAAGTTACCCCGGCGGAAGCTCGGGTCCTTGTCGGCCAGAACATCAGCCTTGACGTTGCCGAAGGTCGTGTCCGGCTTGTGCCGGATGCCGTCGTTGAATGCCTGGACGATATCTTCCTTGAAGTCCGGCGTGCGTGGGTAGGCAGAGACCACCGCCTCGCGTTCGTCCTCGGAATACTCTGCATAGGTCAGCCCCAGCACGTCCATCTCGACGCCGGCCGTGACGAGCGCGACCACCGGATGCATATGGACCGGGATGCCGGGCGTCGTATGAAGCGCGATGGCGGTCCAGACCGTGTAGACGTCCGCCTCCGGCATCCCGTACGCCTTCAGGAAGTCCCGGGCGGCATTGGCTCCGTCGACCTCGAAGCGTTCGTTGGGGCTGCTGTAGTCCGGCATCAGGCCGACGTCGTGGAACATGGCGCCCGCATAGAGTAGCTCGCAGTCGAACGTCAGGCCGCGATGGAGGCCGGCCAGGGCACCGAACTGGTACACCCGGCTCGAGTGGTTGAAGAGCAGGTCGGTCTCGGTATCCCGGACAAACTCTGTGATGGCTCGGGCGAGCTTGCTCTCGGGGATGGCGGCGTTGGAACTCAGGGTCATGGGAGGAGGTCCTTTGCTTCGTTTGCCCTGATGGCGTACGAACACCGCGATCTGGCATCAATTGTCGCGATCAGGCGATTTCTGCCAATTGTCGGGTGCGGACGGACAGACGGGAGTTCGGTGATGGTGCGTCGCGTGGCGGTCCTTGCCCTGCCCGGGGTGCAACTCCTCGATGTCGCTGGTCCCCTCGACGTCTTCGCCGAGGCGAATGTCCAGGCCGGCACGATGGTCTATGACCTTGCCATCGTCGGTCTCGGTCCGGGGCCGATCGAGACATCGTCGGGTCGCTGTCTCGTCGCCGACCTCGTCGTGGAGGCGGACGATCCGGTCGCTTTCGATACCCTGTTGGTTGCGGGCGCGCCTTACATGCACGGGCTGGCGCCGGACGAGGCCCTGTGCCGCTGGCTGTCGACGACCGCGATCCGCTCCCGGCGCTACGGTTCGGTCTGCAGCGGGGCGTTCTTGCTTGGGCAGGCGGGCCTCCTCCAGGGTCGACGCGTCGCGACGCACTGGGCGGTGGCGGACGCGCTCGCGGAACGGTATCCCGACGCGCGTGTCGACGCCGATGCGATCTGCATCTTCGACGGTCCCCTCCGGACTGCGGCCGGGGTCACCGCCGGTCTCGACCTAGCCCTTGCCTTGGTCGAGGAAGATCTCGGCTCCGAAATTGCCCGTAAGGTCGCAGCGCAACTGGTGATGTTCTTCAAGCGTGGGGGCGGCCAGCTCCAGTTCAGCCGGCGCGGTGTCGGGGCACTGGCGAGCCGCTCTGCTCTCCAGGAGGTACAGCGCTGGGTGGCGGCGCATCCGGCGGAGGATCACGGCGTTGCGAAGCTCGCCGCTCGCACCGGCATGAGCCCGCGCAACTTCGCGCGTCTCTTCCGGGCCGAGACCGGCCTGACGCCGGCTGCCTACGTTGAGAACGTCCGGATCGAGGCGGCCCGTCGCCTGCTCGAGAATGGCCGGGCGGCGCCGAAGCAGGTCGCGGGCGCCTGCGGGTTCAAGGATAGCGACACGCTCCGGCGGGCCTTCCAGCGCCGCATCGGCCTCACGCCCGCCGAGTATCAGCGCCGCCACGCCGCGCAGGCGACGGAGACGCGGATGTACCCAGAGCTTGCGGCCTCTGACGCGACGTGAGGGTTAATGCCTCGCACTGGACGCCTGCTTTCTTCAGCCGCCTGCCCGAAAGCAGCCATTCTGCTCCCAGCAACGACCGGCCGTCAGCAGCATGGAAGCTTATGTCCGCTTTCGGATAGTGTGGGCAGCACCCCGTGTGACCGGCTTGGGTCGATAGCTGCCACTAAGATGGAATGGTCGGTCCCGCGGCCACAGCATCTTTCGGTCGATGCCGCCTGTCCCGTCATCGACCGCCGCCGTACGATCCCGCCCTCCCAGCGGTCCGGGGCCGGACGGATCTCCGGCCCCGGTCGCACCCGTCACAGGCTCGGGTGCAGTCCGCGCACGGGACTGACGCCTTCCAGCACCGAGGCGGCCCTGAGAAGTGTCGTCTCCGCCTGCCAGCTTCCCACCAACTGCACGTTGATCGGCAGGCCCTCGCGGCTTGTCCCGAACCGCATCGACAATCCCGGCAGGCCGGTCACGTTCAGGGGCACGGTCGCGCCCTGCAGGTAGGTTAGGTCGACGGTCTCGCCGTTGACGACGAGTTCCTGGATGCCGTGCTTGTGCGCCGGCACTGGCAGGACCGGGGTCAGGAGTAAGTCGAAGTCCCGGAAGTAGGCCGCGTAGCCGTCCCGGAGCCGCTCCGCCGCCTGCTCGGCCGCGACGTAGTCCTCCACCGAGGTGTCGGGTAGCGACAGCATGGTCTTGGCCATCCGGTACATCTGGTCCTCGTGCCCGGCGACCGCCTCGCGGAAGGCGGGCTTCATCTCCATGACGTGGAGCTTGTTGAACACGTCCAGGGCGAAATCGCGCTCCAGCGCCGGGATGCGCACCTCCTCGACTTGGTACCCCTCGCCTCTGAGGGCTTCGGCCGCCGCTTTCACGGTCGCCGCGACCTCGGTGTCGATGGGACCGAAGCCCGGCCCGACCATCCAGCCGACGCGCAGCTTCCGGTCGGACGCGGCGCCGAGGCCAGCGTCGAACGGGACGGTGCTGGTCGCGAAGGCGTCCTGCCCGTCGGGGCCGGCGAGTTGCGAGAAGGCGAGGGCGAGGTCGCGGATCGAGCGCGCCATCGGGCCGACGTGCCAGAAGCGGCGCGGCGCCCGCGGCCAGATGCCGGTCATCGGCACGCGCCCGTGGGTGGCCTTCAGCGAGACGATGCCGGTCTGGGCGGCCGGGCCGCGGACCGAGATGGCGAGGTCGGTGCCGAGCCCCAGCGGCGACATGCCCGCCGCGATGGCCGCCGACTCGCCGCCGCTGGAGCCGCCTGGCGTGCGGTCGAGGTCCCACGGGTTGTTCGACCGGCCTGAGAGCAGGTTGTCGCTCTCGATCCAGTAGGAGAACTCGGGCAGGTTGGTCTTGGCGAGCAGGATGCCGCCAGCCTTCTTCATGCGGGCGACGCTGGTGGCGTCGGCATCGGGGATGCGGCCCTTGAAGATCGGCGAGCCGCGCTGGGTCAACACCCCGGCGGTGTCGATGGAGTCCTTCACGGTGAACGGCACGCCGTGGAGCGGCCCGAGGTCGCCACCCGCCATGACCGCCGCCTCTGCTTCCTTCGCGGCGGCGAGCGCGCCCTCCGCAACCGTTACGATGGCATTGACCTTCTGGTCGACGGTCGCGATGCGGTCGAGGTGCGCCTGCATGACCTCGACGGGCGAGAGCTGCTTGGTCCGGATCAGCGCGGCGAGCCGGGTCGCGTCGGAGAAGAGGATGTCCTGGGTCATATCCGTGTCCCGATCTGCTAATTTACCTACCTATCGTTAGGCAGGTGAACAGCTAGGGCTGGATTTTTGGGACGTCAACCCCTAACTAACAGTCGGTAGGCTGCGAGCTCGAAAGCGGAGGCAAGGGTGAGCACGAACGCGAAGGAGACCATCCTGGCCGCCGCGCGGAAGACCGCGCAGGCCCACGGCTACGGCGGGTTGGGCTACCGCGACCTCGCCGCCGAGGTCGGCATCAAGGCCGCGAGCATCTACCACCACTTCGCCAGCAAGGCGGACCTCGGCGCGGCCGTAGCGCGACGCTACTGGGAGGACATTGCGGTCGAGCTCGACGCCATGCTGGAGAAGACCGGCGACCCGATGGCGTGCCTGCGGCTCTACCCGGGCACCTTCCGCCGCTCGCTGGAGGACGGCAACAGGCTCTGCCTATGCAGCTTCATGTCGGCCGAGTACGCCAACCTGCCGGAGGCCGTGCAGCGGGAGGCGCAGGGCTTCGCCGACGTCAACGTCGCGTGGCTCGCCAAGGTGCTGGTCATGGCCGAAGCAACGACGCCCGAGGACGGCGAAGCGCGGGCGCGAGCGATCTTCGCCGCGGTGTCGGGCGCCCAACTCTACGCGCGGAGCCGTTCGGACGTCGCGGAGTTCGACAGCCTGATCGAGAGCTATCGCGCCTCGGGGCTCCTGCCGGCCTAGGGCAGGACATGACAGGCGCCGACCGGCCATCCCCTGAGCCTTTGCGGCTACCCTAGCCCTTGCCCGCTTTCGGGCGGCTCTCAAACTTGCTTAGACGATCGGGTCGGGTCGGACGCAGCAGGGCTGCATTTTAAGCTTGGCAGCTCCGTGGCTCACATCCCGAACGTCGAACCGGTGATACGCAGGCTACGTTCGTAGCACCCTCTCTCTCTACCGACATGGGCCGGTTGGGAGATGAGAAATGGGACATTCAGAGCACGACCCAGCCTTCAAAAACCGTCGACCGTGGATCGCAGGACGGAAGCTCGGTGCTAAACGCGCTCTTAGACCACAGCTATGAACTCACCTACATAATCTAGGGTCTGGACTCGATCAGCACCAGAAGGCGATGACGGCAACGAGTGCGATGGCCGAGACGTAGTTTCGGGCCAGCTTGTCGTAGCGGGTGGCGATGCGACGGAAGTCCTTGAGGCGATTGAAGGTCGCCTCGATCCGCCAGCGTTCGCGGTAGCGGCGTTTGTCGTGGCGGATCTTCCGCTTGCGGCCGTGATCAGCCCCCATTGAAGTGGTCCGCCCTTTGGTATGGCCTTTGAGCCTGTGGAGTTAACCCCGTTTGTGGTCCACGGCCTATGCAAGTTCTCGGGCTGTGACAGCTTGGTTGGCGAAGGCTCGGGGCGTCAAGCCGCCCAGGGCCGTGTGGGGTCGATCTTCGTTGTAGTGGCATCTCCATTCCTCGATGCGCTCACGGGCATCGGCCAGAGACAGGAACCAAGAGGCGTTCAGGCATTCCGCTCGTAGGCGGCCGTTGAACGACTCGACGTAGGCGTTGTCGGTGGGCTTGCCCGGTCGGGAGAAGTCGATCTCGACCCCGTTCAGGTAGGCCCACTGGTCAAGCATGCGCCCGGCGAACTCCGGTCCATTATCGACTCGCAAGCTCTTGGGCCGTCCCCTCAGCCGGACCAAGGCGTCGAGCGCCTCGGTCACTTGGTAGGCGCGGAAGTTGGCTCTCGGTGTGAGTGAGAGCGCCTCTCGCGTGTGGCAATCGACAACGGTCAAGATCCGGAACGGACGTCCGTCGAAGATGCGGTCGGACATGAAGTCCATAGCCCAGACCTCGTTAGGCCCACCGATCGCCGGTCGCCCCTGACGGTAGCGCCAGGCTCGCTTGCGCTTGGGCAGCTTGGGCCGGATCGATAGCCCCTCGTCTCGGTAGATCCGGTAGGTTCGCTTGTGGTTCACCTCCCAGCCCTCCCGTCGCAGCAAGATGTGCAGCCGCCGGTAGCCGTAGCGGACCCGTGCGGCGGCCAGCTCCTTCAACCGCATCCGCAGAGCGACCTGCGGATCGGCTCGCTTCCTGTAACGCTGGGACGAACGGCCGAAGCCGGGGGCCTGGCAGGCCCGACGCTCACTGATGTCGTAGGCCACCTGCAAGTGACCGGCGACTTCACGGCGAACGGCGGGCCTCACCACTTTCGTTTGAGGACGTCCTGCAGCATGGAGCGGTCCAGCGTCAGATCGGCGACCAGCCGCTTGAGCTTACCATTCTCGTCCTCCAGCTGCTTGAGCCGTCGGATCTCCGGCACGCCCATGCCGACGAACTGCTTCTTCCAGCGGTAGAAGGTCGGCTCAGATACGCCCATCTTCCGGCAAACTTCGTCCACCGAGGCGCCGTTCTCCGCCTGCCGCAGGGCGAAGGCGATCTGTTCATTCGTGAAGCGTTTGCGAGGCATGGCATCCACCCTCCTTCAGGGTTCAGGATGCCCGAAAAACTTGCGCTCAGCGCGGACCAGTTTGCTGGGTCAGGGTCACAGTCGCGGTCGGGACAAGCCTTCGAGAAGCGGCCCATCTCGCCCTCGGCCTCGGCGATCACCCACCAAATTAAGCAGAGCCAGGGCCTTCGGCCCGTGGGTCTCCCCAGCGGACCGACGCCTGCCAGCCTGTCGGATCCGTCTTCGGACGCCGTACGGGCGCGGCGGGGAGCGCCCTCGGCCCGAGCAGGGCACGCGCCCGCGAATGCCTGGGGCTCGGTCGGCCTCCGTCTTCGGACGACTCACCCCACCGCGCCGGCGCGCTCCTCGCGCAGCAGCGCCTCGGCGCGGCTCCGGGCGCGGGCCCAGCGCCGGCACTCGCGCTGGGCGTCCGAGAGGGCGCGATGCTCGGCGGCCGGATCGTCGCGGGCCTCCCGCCGCAGGGTCGCCAGGAGCTTACCCGCCAGGGCGTCGCGCGGGGCCGGAGCCACGCCGCCGGCCGCGAGGACGTCCAGGATCACGCGGCGCTGCGCCTCCGCCGTGGCCTTCAGCCGGAGGGCGTGGCGCGGCAGGCCGGCGGCGCGCAGGAGCCGGCTCAGCCACTGTCCGTCCCAGGAGGGCGCCGAGGCGTAGAGCGTGACGTCGCGCAGGGCCGTGAGCATGTGCAGCGCCACCCAGTCATGGGCGACGCCCTCCCGCACGACCCGCTCCCGCGCGAGCCCGTGCACCGCCTCGGCCTCGGGCGCCCAGTCGGTCCAGCCCGGGGCCGGGCGGATGAGGAAGCTCTCCGACGCGCCGTCGGGAAACACCCAGGCGACCTCGATCGGGTAGCTGGTCTTGGCCAGCGAGGACGCCTCGAAATCCAGGAAGGCGATGCGGCTCAAGGCAGGACCATCGGGGCTCGGAACCGGAACGGGGTGGGGAAAAGGGACGCCGCCCGGCAACAAACCGGCGCAGAGCCGAGTTCCGGCTTCGACGAACCACGAAGGATTCCGGGTGAGCGACGCAACTCCGATCTCGATGCCCGCGCGCGGGACGCGCCGCGGGCGCGCCGAGGCCGCTTCCCTTCTCAGATCTTCCCCCAGATCTTCCCGCACACGATCTTCGCTCGCAGAACCCGTCGCGCAGATCCGCCGACGCTCGGCCGCCCTGGCCGCGCCGCATCCGGCGCTCTGGGGCCTTGCCCTGGCGGTCGCCCTCCTCGACGCGGTGTGGCTGCGCCGGGTGGGGATCGCCCTGGCGCCGTTCGGCTTCGGCGTGGCGGCGGCCATGGTGGCGGCGCTCCTGGCGCTCGCGATCCTGTTCGGCCCCATCCTCTCCGAGCCCAAGCTGCGGGCCATGGCGCTGGCGAGCGCCAGCCTCATCGCCGTGACCGTGCCCATTGCGGTGCTGCACTACCTCACCGCCACCTGGGCCCTGCCGCTGGCCGATGCGCGGCTGGCGCGGGCGGAGGCCGCGCTCGGCTTCGACTGGCCCGCCTACCTCGCCGTCCTGCAGGCGCATCCGCGCCTCGCCTGGTGGCTGGCGCTCGCCTACCACACCAGCGGGCCGCAGGTCGGGCTCACGGTGATCGCGCTCAGCGCCACCCTCCGGATCGCCCGGCTCTGGGCCTATGTGCGCCTGTTCGCAGTGCTGCTCCTCGCGGTCGTGCTCATCGCCGCCCTGGTGCCGGCGGCCGGCCCCTTCGTGCATTACGGTCTCGCCACCGTGCCGGACGGCTCCATCGAGACCCTGGGCGCCCTCTGGCACCTCGACGCCCTCGAGCACCTGCGCGCCGGCACCCTGCGCACTCTGGCCCTGGAGGACATCCGCGGCCTCGTGACCTTTCCCTCCTTCCACGTCTGCCTCGCGGTGCTGACCGCTTGGGCGCTGGCGCCGATCCCGGTCCTCGGCCCCCTGGCGATCGCCCTCAACGCCGTCATCGTCGTGGCGACCCTCGGGGCCGGCGGGCACTACCTGCCCGACCTCCTCGCCGGCTTCGTGCTCTCGGTCACGGTCATCGGCGGGCGCGCCGTCCTGCGCGGGCGCCGCACGCGCGCGCCGAACCTCCGGCCCGAACCCGCCCCGCACGGGTCGCGTTGTCCGGGGTGAACACGCGCGGCCGAGATCTGCGGCGCGCCCGATTCAATCCCTCGGAGAGGATCGACATGCGTCCTTCCAGCCTCGCCATCGCGGCGGCCCTGGCCTGCGCCGCGGCCTCGGCCCTGCCGCTGCCGGCCGCGGCCCAGAGCACCGGCTACGTCACCGGCTTTCCCGGCAAGGACCCGGCCGGCGACGACGCGATCGGCTGGGGCCCGGCCTATCGCCCGGAGACCAGCTTCTCCCAGCCGGGCACGCCCCCGACCCCGGGCGATTTCGCCGGCGCAGCCTACCGGGCCCGCACCGGGCGCGGCCCCTACGACGACGTACAGGGGACTGGGCAAAGGACCGGGCAGGGGACCGGGCAGGGCATTGGGCAGGCGCCCGAGCGGCGGTCCGGATTGCGCAGCGCCCGCTTCGCGCCCGACGACGCGGTCGAGGGCGTGCCCTCCCGGCGCCACCGCGCGGCCCGCCATCACCCGACCCGGGGACGGTACGCCGACCGCTGAGGCCGTCGCGCTCCGACAGGACGGCACCGCGTGCTGTCGGGCGTGACATCAGGACTGGCATGATTTGCCTTGACGGCCGCGGCGCCCCACCTCGTGGCGAGAGCCGCCCGCCGCGCCGCACACGGGACCCAAACCCTCGATGACAGCCGCCATTCCCTTCGCCAACACCTATGCCCGCCTGCCGGAGCACTTCTTCGCCCCGGTGAACCCCACCCCCGTGGCGGCGCCGCGCCTGATCCGGGTCAACCACGACCTGGCCGCGGAGCTCGGGATCGACGTCGCCTGGCTCGAGAGTCCGGAGGGCGTCGCGGTCCTGGCCGGCAACCGGGTCCCGGAGGGCGCCGAGCCCCTGGCCATGGCCTATGCCGGCCACCAGTTCGGCAACCGCGTCCCACAGCTCGGGGATGGCCGGGCGATCCTGCTCGGCGAGGTCGTCGGGCGCGACGGTCTGCGACGCGACATCCAGCTCAAGGGCTCGGGCCCGACGCCGTTCTCCCGCCGCGGCGACGGCCGCGCCGCCCTCGGGCCGGTGCTGCGCGAGTACGTGGTCAGCGAGGCCATGACGGCCCTGGGCATCCCCAGCACCCGCGCCTTGGCGGCCGTGCTCACCGGGGATTCCGTGATGCGCGAGTCGGCCCTGCCCGGCGGTGTCCTGACCCGGGTCGCCACCAGCCACATCCGCGTCGGCACCTTCCAGTACTTCGCCATGCGGGGCGACGTCGACGGCGTGCGGGCGCTCGCCGACCACGTCATCGGCCGGCACTACCCGGAGCTGGAAGAGGCCCCGAATCCCTACGGCGCGCTGCTGACCCGGGTGGTGGAGCGCCAGGCTGACCTCGTCGCGCGCTGGCTCCTCGTCGGCTTCATCCACGGCGTGATGAACACCGACAACTGCGCCGTCTCCGGCGAGACCATCGACTTCGGACCCTGTGCCTTCCTCGACGCCTACGACCCCTCCGCCGTGTTCAGCGCCATCGACGAGAATGGCCGCTACGCCTACGGCAACCAGCCGGGCATCCTGCACTGGAACCTGACCCGCTTCGCCGAGGCGCTCCTGCCGCTGCTGGCGCCCGAGACCGAGGATGGCATCGCCGTGGCGCAGGACCTCCTCGGCGCCTTCGGCCCCCGATTCGAGGCGGCCTATTACGGCGGCCTGCGGGCCAAGCTCGGCCTCGCGACCGAACGGGACGAGGACCGCGAGCTCGGCCGCACCCTGCTCGAGGCGATGCAGGCCGGGCGCGCCGACTTCACCCTGACCTTCCGGCGCCTCGGCGCAGCGGATCTCGGCCCCGAGGGCGATGGTCCGGTGCGCGACCTGTTCGACGACTCCACCGTATACGATGCTTGGGCGACCCGCTGGCGCGCACGTCTCGCCGCCGAGCCGATGGACCCGGCCGCGCGCCGGGCGGCGATGGACCGGGTCAACCCCGCCTTCATTCCGCGCAACCACCGGGTCGAGGCGGTGATCGAGGCCGCGATCGCGCGCGACGACTTCGCGCCGTTCCACGAGCTCGTGACGGTGCTGGCCCGCCCCTACGATGACCAGCCCGCCTTCGCGGCCTATGCCGAGCCGCCCCAGCCGCACGAGCGCGTGCTGCGGACGTTCTGCGGCACCTGAACCGAACCGGCTCCGGGCGGGCGGTGTTCTCCGAGGGACCACACCCCGCCCATGACGGAGACACGCCGGATGCCCAAAGACCCCACCGCCGGAGCCGATTCCACGGGCGGCCTCGCCACCGGACCGCGGGACACCGTCACTGGGCAGGTCAAGAATACGCCCGGCGAACCCATGGACAGGCCCGGCACCGAGGCCGCCGAGGCGGGTGCCATCGACGCGCCGCGCCTCACCCCGCAGGGGCGAACCGGTGACGCGGCGCAGGACGAAGACGAGACGGACCCGATGGGCGGTGTGAAGACCGGGCAGACGGACAAGGCCGAGGGCTGAGGGGTCCGGCTGAGGGATCGCCCCACCGGTGTGGAGGGAACGCGGAAAGGCTTGCGGCATTTCTGGTATATTGTATTTCGTAGGTGCGCGGGAGCGCATGCCAGGAGTGTCCCGATGACCCAGACACTGAAGCCGGACCGTCCGATCTGGCCCTCCGTACCGGACGACCGTCCGCCGCCCCGCACCACCCGGCCGGAGCCTTCGGCGCCTCAGATCGAACCTGCCCTCATCGAGAGGCCCAAGGCCGACGAGGCAGCGAACCAGCGCGTCGGGTTCGAGGGCTTCGGCTCGTTCTCGCGCTGAACGTCTCGGCTCACGCCACCGAGGCGACCGGGTGTTCCGCCGCTGCGCTGCCGTCGGTCCAGTCCACCGCGAACAGCCGCATGTCGCGGGTGTCCCGGCACTCCGACGGGGACATGCCGGAGAGCCGGAGCGATGCCCGGGTGGTCGGTCCCAGGAGGCGGATCACCTCGTCCGAGGCCGACAGGGTCAGGTCGGCGGCCTTGGCCCGGGCCTCGATCCGCGCGAGCCGGTTCATCGCCGGGCCCAGCACCGTGAACTCGGCCCGGTGGCCATCGTCGAAGACCCCGACCAGAACCTCCCCGGCATGCAGCGCCATGGTGATGCGCAACTGCGGTCGATCCTCCCGGTGGCGCTCCGCGTTCAGAACCGCGAGACGGGCCATGATGGTCCGAGCGCAGGCCATCACCGCCTCGGCCTGGGACTCCGGGCGCCCAACGATGAACTGCGCCAGGACGCCGTCGCCAACATACTTGTCGACGATGCCGCCATGCTCGCTCACCGCCACGTGGGTCAGGGCACGGACGTCGAGGAGGGCGCGGACCACCTCCTCCTGGGCCTGATCCCGCGAGAAGGCCGAGAAGCCGCGCAGATCGAGTCCGAACAGGCAGGCATGGCGGGACTGAACCGCCCCGACGCCGCCGCCGCGCTGGGCAAGCTCCCCCGCCACGCGGCGCGGCACGAAGCGCGCGAGGCTCGTCCGCTCCTGCTCCATCCGTAACGCGGTGGTCACCGCCATCTGCAGCCGGCGCACCCCGTCGATCACCACGACACTCGCGGCCAGGAAGGTCAGGAGGCCCGGTACCTCCTCCTCCAGGGTCACGTGCGGGCCGAGGAGGGCACTCTCGGGAGCGAGATAGGCGAGGAGAATGGTGCCGCCCCAGGCGAGGCTGACCAGCCCCGAGAACGCCGCGGTGTGCCAGACCCGCATGCTGAGGCCGGTTTGCAGCAGGAGCAGGAAGGCCGGCAGGCGGCTCACCGCGGTGGCGGTCTCCTCGGTTTCCACCGCGCCGAGCAGGATGTGCTCGACGATCAGGAACAGCGCTACGCCGGCGTTCAGCAGGGTCGCGGTCCAGGCCAGCCACTCCGTCCCGGGCACCGCTCCGCCCTCTCGCTGCGAGGCGCGCCAGTCGGCGATCCCGAGGCCGAGGGAGAAGACCGCGTAGACCCCGAGGCCGATCCAGTGATGGGTGGAATGGGTCGAGCCGTCGTAGCCCTGGGCGGTGGCCACGAGCACCAGGACGATGATGAGGTAGAGCAGCAGGGACCGACGGCCCGAAGCGGCCTGAAGCCGTCTCAGAATAGCGGGATCACCGTCGTGTGGACGGCGACGCGAGGGCAGGCGCATGTGGTTGGCAATCGATGAGTGGCGCGTGGTTCCTTACCACGCCAGGCCACCCGCGCATCGGCGGCGATTCGCCGTGGCTCAGAGAGCGCCTTCGCGGATGGCACCGGGATCGGCCAGCGCGTGCAGCAGCCGCGCGGCGCTGTGGGCGAAGCGCAGGGTCACGGCCTTGCGCCGGGGACCGCTCAAGGGATGTTCCGCCGGGTCGCGCAGGATCGCGGCGCCGAATGCATCGGCAACGATGAGGCCGGTGTCCTCCGGGGTCAGGGTGGTGGAGAGCGTCTCGGGAATCGCGAAGTAGAAGCGATCACAGTAGTCCCGGTAATCCGGCCATTTCCGGTCGGCCCGGAAGTCGGCGACGCTGGACTTGATCTCCACGATCGTCAGGCGCCCGGCCGGGCAGAGGGCGATGACGTCGGCGCGACGACCATTTGCCAGGGAAAACTCCGGAATGGTGACGTGACCGAGTTCGGCGAACAGGCGCCGGACGCCGCGCTGGACTTGGAGTGCGGTGGCCGACTGTCGCCGGTCGGGCGGAAGAATCACGGACGCGAGGGCTGCTGACATACGGCTCTGATGCATCGGAACGACGTCCCGAATCGGGACTGTTCGCAGGAAATCAGCCCCGGCGCGGCTTGTCACCTGCGACCCCTTTGCCCCGCTTCGGGTGGAGCCCCGGCTCGGATCATGGCACCCAACGCGGTCGATCGGGGGGAGGTGGACCTGCCGAAGAACGAAGATCCGGACCGGGACGCGCGGACGGAGCGCGTGACGCGTGAACTCGCGCACTTGGTGTCGCTGCATGCGCGGCGGCGACTGCGGGTGCGCCTGTTTAGGGTGGTGCGCGGTACCATGGGCGCTGGTGTGACCCTGGCAACCCTGATCAAGCTGAAGCGCGCGGGCTCTCCGGCGCTCAAGCTCGGCATCGCCGTGCTGGTCGGGCTGGGCTTGGCCTGGCCCTTCGTCGTCCTGGCGGTGGTGGCGCTCGTTCGCCTCGTCCTCGCCCTGGTGAGCCTGTTCGACGAAGGTTCCGCCGATTGTCCCGACATCGCCCGCGGCGATGGATGCGAGCGCCGGGGAAAAGCGGGCGGTTCGCCTGCGCCATCTTATCGTCCGACGCCGAGCCTGGCTCGCGGCCCCGTCAGGACGGGCTCCAAGCGCGCGCCGGCGTGAGGCCGACCCTTTGCCGGCCGTATGACACCGCTCAGGCCATGTCCCACAGGGCGGCGCGGAGCGCGTCGAAACCGTCCGTCAGGGCGGCGGGGCCGGGCTGGAGAATCAGCGGCGACTTGATCTCGTGAATGCGCCCGGCGGCCACCGCCGGAATCGCGTCCCATCCCGGGCGGGCGCGGATGTGGTCGCGGTTCACGCGCTTGCCGCACCAGGAGGCGAGGATCACATCGGGTCGTGCTGCGATCACCGCCTCCGAGGTCACGATCCGGTCCCGAGCCGCCGCCTGCCGGCTGAGTTCGGGGAAGACGTCGTCGCCGCCCGCCGCTGTGATGAGGTCCGAGACCCAGCCGATGCCGGAGATCATCGGGGCGTCCCACTCTTCGAAATAGACGCGCGGCCGCGGCCGCCCGGCGCTCTCCCCGGCGGCGGCCGCGATCCGGTCGGCCAGCCGTATCGCCAGTGTTTCGGCCTCGGCCGGCACGCCGGTCAAGGCGCCGACGGTCCGGATCATCGCCAGGCAGCCGGCCAAATCGCGCTGGTTGAACAGGTGCACGGCGATGCCGGTCCGAGCAAGATCGGCCACGATCTCGGCCTGCAGATCGGAGAAGGCCAGGACGAGGTCGGGAGCGAGGGCCAGGATCTTGGGCAGGTCGGCACTGGTGAAGGCCGAGACCCGAGGCTTCTCCCGCCGGACCCGGGCGGGGCGCACCGCGTAGCCGGAGACTCCGACGATGCGGTCCTCCTGGCCGAGGAGGTACAGCGTCTCGACGGTTTCCTCCGTCAGGCAGACGATGCGCTCAGGCGGGAACCGGCGCACCGCGCCTCAGCCCTTCAGGTAACCGAGGAGCCCGGCCCCGGGTGCCAGCATGAGGAAGGCCCAGGCCAGGGCCGAGGTCACGTTGGCGATCTGGAACGGCAGGCGCTTCACCCCGAACACACCCGCAATCAGCGGCACCACGGCTCGGGCAGGACCGATGAAGCGCCCGATTAGAATGCCGCCGGCGCCCCACTTGCGGCAGAACTCCTCGGCGCGGGCGACGATGGCGGGATAGCGCCGCATCGGCCACATCTGCTTGGCTCCCTCCTTGTAGTAGTGCCCGAACTCATAGGAGACCCAATCGCCGAGCGCCGCCCCGAGGGCGCCCGCGAGCATCACCGGCCAGAACGGGATCCCGACCGAGCCCATCAGAGCCCCGATTCCGAGAAGCAGAAAGGTGGCGGGCACCAGCAGCGACAGGAACGCCAGGGACTCGCAGAACGCGAGCACGCCGACGATCAGCGGCGTCCAACCCTGGTTTGCCTCCACGAAGGCGAGGGTGCTGGTGCGGATTGAATCGAAGTCCATGGGGCTCGCTTGAGGTTCGGCGCTTTCCTGTGACCGAGGGCGCGGATCGGGGCAAGCGCGGGGGCGCCGGCGGGGGTGCGTCGAGAGGGAAAACCGGGTTAAGGGCTGGCCCCACAACTCCTCGGCCGCGGGATTTCGGGAGATTCCGGAATGAACATCCTCTCGATTCAGTCCCACGTCGCGTTCGGCCACGTGGGCAACGCCTCGGCGGTGTTTCCGATGCAGCGCCTCGGCGTCGAGGTCTGGCCGATCCATACGGTGCAGTTCTCCAACCACACCGGCTATGGCGCCTGGCGCGGCCGGGTGTTCGACGGCCCGGCGATCGAGGATCTCGTCGCCGGCATTGCCGAGCGCGGCGTGCTCGGGACCTGCGATGGGGTGCTCTCGGGCTACATGGGCTCGGCCGACATCGGTACCGCCATCGTGCGGGCCGTGGCCTCGGTGCGGGCGCTGAACCCGCAGGCGCTCTACGCCTGCGACCCCGTGATGGGCGACACCGACCGCGGCATCTACGTGCGCCCCGGCATCCCCGAATTCATGCGTGTGCAAGCGGTGCCGGCGGCCGACATCGTCACGCCGAACCAGTTCGAACTGAACCATCTCTCGGGTCTGCCAACCGGCACCCTCGCGGAGGCCAAGCGCGCGTTGGCCTCTGTTCATGCGCTGGGGCCCCGGGTCGTCCTCGTCACCTCGCTGATCACCGACGACACGCCGGACGACGCCATAGATCTCCTGGCGGGGGAGGGCGGTCACTTCTGGCGCCTGCGCACGCCGCGCCTACACCTCGACGTGAACGGTGCGGGCGACGCCATCGCGGCCCTGTTCCTGGTGCACTATGCGCGGACGCGCTCGGCCGCGCTGGCCCTGGGCATGGCCGGGGCCTCGGTTTACGGCCTCCTGCGCCGCACGGCCGAAGCTGGCTCGCGCGAGATCCTCACGGTGGCGGCGCAGGACGAGTTCGTCACGCCGAGCGAGACGTTCCCGGTGGACACCGTCTAAGGTGAACGCTCTTCAAGCTCATCCTTCGCAGAGTCCGGAGAACCAACCATGCCACGCCGCTTCGTGACCCTCGACGTGTTCACCGACACGGCGCTGACGGGAAATCCCCTCGCCGTCGTCTTGGATGCCGAAGGCCTCGACACAGCTGCCATGCAGGCCCTGGCCGCCGAGTTCAACCTGTCCGAGACGGTGTTCGTGCTTCCGCCCGAGGCGTCCCGGCACCGCGCCCGGATGCGCATCTTCACGCCCGCGTCCGAATTGCCCTTCGCCGGGCATCCCACCCTCGGCACCGCCATCCTTCTCGCCTTGCGCGACCAGCGAGCGGGGCTTGCCGACGCGATGGCCTTCGGTCTCGAGGCTTCCCTCGGAACCCTGGCCTGCGTGGTCGAACCTGGGGACGGGCGCGGCACCGGGCGCTTCAAGATGCCGGTTTTTCCGGAGTATCTGGGGGAGGGGCCCGAGCCGAGCCTGGTCGCCGCCGCCCTGGGCCTGGAGCCGGGCGAGATCGGCTTCGCCCGCCATGTCCCGAGCCGGCACCGGGCCGGCCCTGCGTTCCTGTTCGTGCCGCTCGCCAGCCAAGCGGCTCTCAACCGGGCCAGGGTGGTGGCGGCCGCCCTCGGTGACCTCGGGCCCCCGGCCGCGCTTTACTGCTACACTCTCGATCCCGAGGAGGTCGGCCACCGCTATCAGGCCCGAATGTTCGCGCCCCATATCGGCGTGCCGGAAGATCCAGCCACCGGCTCGGCTGCGGCGGCTTTCGCCGGAGTGATGATGCAGTTCGAGCCTCTGGGCGACGGGGAGCATGACATCATCCTTCGCCAGGGCGTCGCCATGAGCCGGCCGAGCACGATCGGGGTCCAACTCGTTATCGACGCCGGTGCCCTGCGCTCCGTGGAGATCAGTGGGGCGGCAGTCCTCGTGAGCGAGGGCACCCTGCTTGTCTGACGGTTTCACGCTGACGCCGCTCAGGCACATCGAGGCCCGGTTGGTACCCTCCGAGTGGGCCTGGGCCCGCGACCATGCCGAGACGATCGCTGAGACCTGGGCCCGGCGGCGCGCCGAGCGACCGGATCTGTTCGACGGACGGGTGCTCCTTGCCCGCGACTGCCGCATCGACGGATCGGCCTGCGTGATCGACCTGTTCGAGGTCGCGTATTCCCAGTTCCTCGCCTTCCGCCACACGGGCTCCCCGGATCCGGCGGTGACCAATGCCTTCGCAGCGGTGGTGCCGTGGAGTTCCGACGGTGCGGCCCTCCTCGGCATCATGGGCGGACATACCGCCAATGCCGGTCAGATCTACTTTGCCTGCGGGACCCCGGACCACACCGACATCCGTGATGGCAGCCGCGTCGATCTCGCCGGAAGCGCTGCGCGGGAGTTCCTGGAGGAGACAGGCCTCGTCCTACCGGCCGACGCACCGGAGGAATGGGTCCTGGTCTCGGGCCAAAGCCAGCGAGCTTTCCTGCGCCCCGTACGCTTCGCCGAGACAGCCAAGGCGCTGCATGGCCGGATGGAAGGCCACCGGCGAAGCGAGGCCGCGCCGGAACTCGCCGGCTTCGCCATCGCGCGCGGGCCGGATGATCTGGATGCTGCCCGGATGCCCGGCTTCGTGCGGGCTTATCTGGCGCGTGCCTTCGCGGCGGACTAGCGGTAGCCGTAGCGCGCCTTGGCGGCCCCGAGAAGGCTGAGGGCTTCGCGTTCGCGTCCACCTGCGCAAGCATCGGCGGCGTGGCGCAGGTCGGCGCTGAAGCGCTCGCCCACGGGTGGATTGAGGTTGCCGGTCGCGACGTCGCTGTCGACCACCGCCTGGGTGCGGGCGATGGACGGGCTGCAGCCAGTGCCTTGGGGCAGGGGCGCTGCGACCACGGGGGCCGGGGCGACGGCGGCCGCAGGCGACACGGAGGCGGTCGGCTTACAGGCGCCGAGCAGGGCGGCGGAGAGAAGAACGGCGACGGCGAGGCTGACCCGGGACACGGCGGCTCCTGACGGTACCCGTGCCGGGACACGGCACAGCTTGATCCGGGGCGGTTTTGCGCCGTGCGCTCCGGCCGGTCAATCGGGTCCGGGGCCGGACGAACTTGGAATGGGAGGGCGACCCCGGTGAGCCGCCCTCGGGTTGGACTTTTCTACCCGCCGCTCACCTGGAGCCGCTCACTTGGACTTGTCGGCGATGGCCTTCAGGCCGGAATCGTAGATGCCGGAGACCGCATCAATCGCCACCGCATCCGGAGCGCCCTTCGCCTTGAAGCTGCCGGTCCAATTCACGGTCGAGCCCGAACCCTTCGGCATCACCGAGAGAGTCGAAGAATAGTCGCTCACCGGCAGGGGCCCGGAAACGATGGCATAGGTGTAGCTCATGGCCTTGTCGTCGCGCTTGGTCTGCGACTCGACGATGGTGCCGCCGCCTTTCAGACTGAGGGTCCGCAGAGTCTTGCCCCCGTCCTGCGACAGCACGCACTTCTCGATGGCAGGATGCCACTGACCGATGCCGCAAAAATCGCCGATCGTCGCCCAGACCTTGGCCGGTGGCGCGGCGACGTCGATGGTTTTGGCGGCATCGAGCGCCAGCACCGGCGCCGTTCCGGCGAGCAGGGCTAGAGTGGGCAGGCCCAGGGTGCGCGACAGCATCCGTGACATGGTGGGTTTCCTTCCAGATTTATTCTTGCGTGGACGGACTGCTTCTGCCGCCGGATCGTATTCGATCCGCCTTCGAAGCTAGGCGGGGTAGAGCTCAGGGCAATGCGTCCGACGCAAACACATGCGAATTCGAACAACTGGGTGTGGAGAATTTGTGCGGCGTTCCCATCGACCGGGATAGCCCTCGACGGGAGAGCCGCTACGCGTAGGGCGCCAAACCTTGTCAAGCCAGCCGCCAGCGGCTAGGTAAACCGCCTTCGCAAAGGTTCGCGCGCCGCCACGGCACGCCCTTGCCCCTCGGGAGAGACGAGCCTTGGCCAGCGCCGGCTCCATGTGCAGCACGACCAACGCCGCCTTCGCGGTCGCCCGGTCGCGCGCGTCTCTCACCGCCCTGCTCCTTCTTATCCGCCCCTGAGGGCCGTCCGGGCGCGTGCGCCTGGGCTCTCAGGGGAGCGCAGTTCGCGAAGGTCGGCGCCGGCACTCTGGCGCTTGCCCGGCCTCCCTCGATTTCTCGGCGCCGCGTCCTCGATTCTGGACCGCGCCCCGACAGGACATCCAACATGACGACCTCCTCGACACCGGCGCCCGAAGCCCGCGCGAAGGACCGCGTTCTCATCTTCGACACCACCCTGCGCGACGGTGAGCAGTGCCCCGGCGCCACCATGACCCTCGATGAGAAGCTCGCGGTCGCCGAACTCCTCGACACCATGGGCGTCGACATCATCGAGGCGGGCTTCCCTATCGCGTCGAACGGCGATTTCGAGGCGGTCTCCGAGATCGCCCGACGCGTCAAGCGCGCCACCGTCGCGGGTCTCGCCCGCGCGATTCCAGCAGACATTGTCCGGGCCGGCGAGGCGGTGCGCCAAGCCAGGCGTGGCCGTATCCATACCTTCGTGTCGACGTCGCCGATCCATCTCGCGCACCAGATGCGCAAGTCCGAGGATGAGGTGGTGGAGATCATCCTGAAGACGGTGTCCCAGGCCCGCGACCTCGTCGAGGACGTGGAATGGTCGGCCATGGACGCCACCCGCACGCCGATCGACTATCTCTGCCGCTGCGTCGAAGCGGCGATCCACTCGGGCGCGACCACCATCAACCTGCCCGATACCGTGGGTTACGCCACACCGGACGAGTACCGCCGGATGTTCCAGGACGTCCGGAACCGGGTACCGAACGCCGATCGGGCAATCTTCTCGGTGCATTGCCACGACGATCTCGGCCTCGCCATCGCCAATTCCCTGGCTGGCATTGAGGGCGGCGCCCGTCAGGTCGAGTGTACCATCAATGGCATCGGTGAGCGCGCTGGCAACGCCGCTCTTGAGGAGATCGTCATGGCGATCCGCACCCGCGGCGACGTCATGCCCTATGAGACCGGCATCGAGACCACGATGCTCACCCGCGCCTCGAAGCTCGTCAGCCACGCGACGAACTTCCCCGTGCAGTACAACAAGGCGATCGTCGGCCGGAACGCCTTCGCGCACGAGAGCGGCATTCATCAGGATGGGATGCTCAAGCACACAGAGACCTACGAGATCATGACTCCGGCCTCGGTCGGTGTTGCCAAGACCTCGCTCGTCATGGGCAAGCATTCGGGCCGAGCCGCCTTCCGGTCTAAACTGGACGAGCTCGGCCTCGTCCTAAGCGACAACCAGATGCAGGACGTGTTCGAGCGCTTCAAGGCATTGGCCGACCGCAAGAAGCACGTCTATGACGAGGATATCGAGGCGCTGGTCGACGAGAACCTTGCCACGGCGCATGATCGAATCCGTCTCGTCTCGCTGTCGGTGATCGCAGGCACCCGCGGCCCACAGCGGGCGACTCTGAAGCTCGACATCGCGGGTCGTGTCGTCACCGAGGAGGCCGACGGCAACGGCCCGGTCGACGCGGTGTTCAACGCGATCCAGGCCCTGGTGCCCCACGAGGCCGACCTCGAGCTCTATCAGGTTCACGCGGTCACCGAGGGCACGGACGCCCAGGCCGAGGTCTCGGTGCGTCTGAAGAGCGGCGAGCGCAGTGTCACCGCCCGCGGCGCCGACCCTGACACCCTGGTCGCCTCGGCGCGTGCCTACCTCTCGGCCCTCAACAAGCTCGAAGCCTGGGCGGAGCGCCTACATGCGCAGAGCCCGGCCGCGGTTTAGCCGAGAAAATAACGCTCCGGGGGTGGACACTCTCCGGGGCGTTTGCTATCAGCCCCCTCGTCGCAGCGGGCTTGGTGGGCCGCAGTGATCGCCGCAAGGCGTTGGGTGCATAGCTCAGTTGGTAGAGCAGCTGACTCTTAATCAGCGGGTCCAAGGTTCGAACCCTTGTGCACCCACCAAACATCTCAATGAATCAGCCGGTTCAGGAGGACGTCGTTTCAATACGATGTCACTGGTTCATACCCTGAAAATTTCGCACGTGGTCAGGTCACCGCATGCCCCGCAGTAGGGTTCGGTGCGATGAATCGAGCGCGCTTACTTGGCTGGCCTCGGTCGGGGCTACGGTGAAGGGGTTCATACCTTGCTGGTCGACGACGCTGGCTGAAGACAGCGATCCCGCCACATGAAGGCCCACCGCGACAAGAGCTTACACTGTGATCCAGAGCCGCCACAGGGCTGCATGGATGGTCCAATCTCCGAGATGGGTTCTAGCTTGCCCTCTGAGGATTACAGCCGGTCAAGGGCAAGCGGTGGACGATCCCCCCATATCGCGTGCCTCGGCGCCGCGATGACTATGCGCGACGCTCTCGCGCGCGGTTCGTCACCCGCAGTCGCAGCGGTCGCCCGGCGATCGCACCGCCGAGACGATCCGTGATCGCTAACGGAAAGCAACGCGCAATGCCGCCGAGCACCTCGGCGAGAAACGCCTTCTGGGCCGCGTCCTCCCCGACGAGTCTGGAGTAGGCGATCCGCGGCTGCCCCTGGAGGCTCCCATCGCGCTTGATGCTGAACAAGACGGTCACCTCTGACCCGCTTGACCCCTCAGGACCTTCGACCGCTCGGGCGCAGGAGCCGAGCAGTTGCCATAATCCGTCCAGGGTCGATGCTGGCTCGGCGTGGGCACTGGTAGCCGCGAGGAGCAGCGGCAGGGTCAAGATCAGAGGGCGCATGTGATCCGTCGGCTTCGCGATCGTAGGCCCGGCGTCTTACTCGGGCCCCGACAGGATGGCTACGCGATGGTGACGACGGAGGGTCGATGGCAGGCCCGGTCGGGACCGAGCGCACGCATCGGTGTTCCGCCCATGATCGATCGCCGCCTGCTCCGTTTCGGCTGTCGTCCGGCACAGCAGACAAAGCCGCGTGCGAGAACGTTCAGTGCCTGGGATGAGCGCCGGTTTGCCTCGTTTCACGGTTCGAACAGGATCCAACTGAACTCTACCGAAGCCCTCGTTCGGCAAGTGCGGCGTGGCCCAGCGGTGGCAGTGGTCGCCACGCATACCCTGTTCATCATACTCGATCGCGATCAGGACTTGCACTTTCGCTCGCGCCCGAACAGGTTTCGGTTTCATCAGATCGAGATCGGACAGCATGCTCTCAGAGCGTCAGAACGCCATCATGGACCTCGCGCGCGGGGAGGGACGCGTGCTGGTCGAGGCCCTGTCCGTCCGCTTCACGGTTAGTGCGCAAACCATACGTAAAGACCTGAACGACCTGTGCGAAGCCCGGCTGCTGTCGCGGGTGCATGGCGGGGCGGTCCTAGGATCAGGCGCGGAGAATCTCGACTACGAGGCCCGCAACGCAATTGCGGCGCAGGAGAAGGCCGCCATCGCCCGCGCGACGGCCGACCTCATCCCGGATCGCTCGTCCCTCTTCATCAACATCGGCACCACGACAGAGGCGGTCGCTCGGGCGCTCCTCGGCCATTCCGGCCTGATGGTGATCACCAACAATCTCAATGTCGCCCACGCCCTGCGGGCTAGCGCCGACATCGAGTGCATCGTGGCCGGCGGCCTGATCCGCCGCTCTGATGGAGGGATCGTCGGCGAGGCGGCCGTGGACATCATTCGACAGTTCAAGGTGGACTTCGCCGTCATCGGCGCTTCGGCGATCGACGAGGACGGCTCGCTTCTCGATTTCGACTATCGCGAGGTGCGGGTGGCGCAGGCGATTATCGCCAATGCCCGGCACGTCGTCCTAGTTTCCGATTCGACGAAGTTCGATCGTACAGCCCCTGTTCGCCTTGCCCAACTCAGTCAAATCGGGACCTTCGTCACCGATCATTGTCGGAGCGAGGCGGTGCGCGACCTTTGCAAAGCATCGGGAGTCCGCCTCGTCGAGACGGGACGCTAAGCGTCGTCGCTTGCGATTGACTTTCGATTTGTTTCGTATTTAGTCGTCTCACTTTCGTAACCGCATCTGAGGTCGGTGATACGAAAGAGGAAACGATCATGCGCACGTTCGACGTTGCCGTCATCGGCGGGGGAATCAACGGCTGCGGCATCGCACGGGATGCGGCAGGCCGGGGTTACTCCGTTTTTCTTGCCGAACAGAACGACTTGGGCAGCGGCACCTCGGCTTGGTCGACGAAGCTGATCCACGGTGGTCTCCGCTACCTCGAACACTATGAGTTTCGCCTCGTTCGTGAGGCATTGACCGAGCGCGAGGTCCTCTGGAGCATCGCGCCGCATATTGTGCGCCCCCTTCGCTTCGTCCTCCCCTTGCATTCAGGCTTGCGGCCGGCCTGGCTCCTGCGTCTCGGCCTCTTCCTGTACGATCATCTCGGTGGTCGTAAGCGCTTACCGGCCACCCGCCGGGTCGATCTTGCGGGTCCGATCGGCGCTCCGCTCAAACCCGAGTTCCGGCGCGGCTTCGAGTATTCGGATGCGCGCGTGGACGACACGCGCCTGGTCGTCCTGAACGCGCGGGACGCCTCGGCCAAGGGGGCTGAGATCGCGGTGCGCACGCGCGTGATATCTGCCGGCCGCGCGGGCGATCTGTGGCACATCGTGCAGCGTGACCTCGCGTCCGGCCGTGAGGAGACGGTGGCCGCGCGCTTCCTCGTCAATGCGGCGGGGCCCTGGGTCGACCGAGTGATCCAGGGGCCCCTGGGTCAGAGTGAGGCGCGGCACGTGCGTCTCGTGCAGGGCTCACACATCGTCGTACGCAAACTCTACGACCATGACCGCGCCTTCATTTTCCAGAATGCGGACGGGCGAATCATCTTCGCCATCCCGTACGCGAACGACACCACCTTGGTGGGAACCACGGACCGTGACTTCACGGGTAACCCGGCGGATGCGGTCATCACCGAGGAAGAGACTGATTACCTCCTCAGGGCTGCGAGCGAGTACTTCGCGCAGCCGCTGCGTCGCGAGGACATCGTCTGGAGCTTTTCAGGCGTGCGCCCGCTCTTTGATGACAAGGCCTCAAAAGCACAAGAGGCAACACGCGATTACGTTCTGCGGACAGAGGGCGTGGATGGCCAAGCCCCCGTGCTGAACGTCTTCGGCGGCAAGATCACGACGTACCGCAAGCTGGCGGAAGATGCCTTGGCGGAGATTGGCCGCCGGCTCGGTCCGCGCGGCGGGCCCTGGACCGGGGCAGCGCCCCTTCCGGGTGGCGACTTTGCGGTGGACGCGGTGGATGGTGTCGAGGACCGCCTCGCTCACGCGGCACCCTGTCTCGCGCTGAGCACCGTCCGTCGCATGGTGGCAGCTTATGGGACAGACGCTCTGCGCATTGCCGAGCGGCTGGGCGAGGACCTGGGCCACGGCCTGCACGAAGGCGAACTGCGCTGGATGATGATGCACGAATGGGCCCGTACCGCCGAGGACGTGCTCTGGCGCCGTTCCAAGCTCGGCCTCGCCTTTTCAGCGGATGACACCGCGGGTCTTGCAGCTCGGATGTCGACCCTCCGGGACCAGGCCGGGGAGCTCGCCGCGGCCGGCTGAGCGGGAGAACTCGCTCAGCGCACATTCCAAGGACGATCAACGAGGGCAGCCCGGTCTTGGCCGGAGACATGCCACGAAAGAGGAGGAACGAATGCTTCGACTGGACGAGACCGACCGATCCGCCGGCGCTTCCGCGTAACAGGCGCCTGATCCCAAGATCCATACCGCTCTTCGCTACAGCAACCTCGTCGCCCAGTCCGAAGCACGAAAGATCTCCATGATCGGTTTTCTGGCTCCTGCGTCCCACCGGCCCCTCCTGCCTGCGGATCGCATCGATCCGACGTACAGGCGCCTGCGCTGGCAGATCTTCGCAGGAATCTTCATCGGCTATGCAGGCTACTACCTGCTGCGCAAGAACTTCTCCCTGGCCATGCCGTACCTCGTCGAGCAGGGCTACAGCCGCGGCGAACTCGGGACGGCCCTGTCCGCGGTCGCCATCGCGTACGGCCTGTCGAAGTTTCTGATGGGTCTAGTCTCGGACCGTTCGAATTCACGGTACTTCCTGCCGATCGGCTTGGTGCTGTCGGCTTTGGTGATGCTCCTCTTCGGCTTCGCCCCCTGGGCGACTTCGAGCGTGACTACGATGTTCATCCTGTTGTTCCTGAACGGCTGGTTCCAGGGCATGGGCTGGCCGCCGAGCGGCCGAACCATGGTCCATTGGTGGTCCCAGAAGGAACGCGGCGGCGTCGTGTCGGTCTGGAATGTGGCCCACAATGTCGGCGGCGGGCTGATCGGCCCCCTGTTCCTCGTCGGGTTGGCCTGGACGAATGACTGGCACTCGGCCTTCTATGTCCCGGCGGCCGTTGCGCTCGGGGTGGCGGTCTTCGCGTTCCTGGCCATGCGCGATACGCCGCAATCGTGCGGCCTCCCGTCCGTGGAAACCTGGAAGCAGGATTTCCCCGAGGGGTACGACGCCAACCATGAGCGCGAGTTCTCCACGCGGGAGATCTTCGTCGAGCACGTGCTCCAGAACCGCCTGCTTTGGTACATCGCGCTAGCCAACGTCTTCGTCTACCTGCTGCGCTACGGCGTGCTGGATTGGGCCCCTACCTACCTAAAGGAAGCCAAGCACTTCTCCGTCGACAAAACCTCCTGGGCCTACTTCCTGTATGAATGGGCCGGCATCCCCGGCACGCTGCTCTGTGGCTGGCTTTCTGACAAACTGTTTCGCGGCAACCGCGGTGCGACAGGCGTCGTCTTCATGGTCGGTGTCATGGTGGCGACCTTGGTCTACTGGCTTAATCCGGAAGGAAACCCAGGTGTCGACCTCGGGGCGCTGATCTGCATCGGCTTCCTGATCTACGGACCCGTCATGCTGATCGGCCTGCAGGCCCTGGAACTAGTCCCGAAAAAGGCAGCGGGAACTGCCGCCGGCTTCACTGGCCTGTTCGGCTACCTGGGCGGCTCAGTGGCGGCCAGTGCCCTGGTGGGCTACACGACGGATCGCTACGGCTGGAACGGCTGCTTCATCCTCCTGCTCGCGTCCTGCGTTCTAGCGATCGTGTTCCTCGGCTTAACCCTTCGACATCATAAAGTCGTCGCAGAAACGCCGTCCTCACAGTGATGTTCAACTAAATGAGTCGCAAATATTCAAATATTTCTGACATTCATTCAATAAAGTCCGTGAAATCGGAGCTCTCGATGATAAGCTTCGCAATGCGATGTTCAGCAGTGCTCATTATTTAATATGTCATCTATGAACTATACTAGTTTATCATGAGTTAATATCGCTCAGCTTCAAAGATAATCATATTGGCTGTCAGAACGGAAATAATTGCGAGTCGGATCTTTGTCGCAGCGCATAATTCGTTAAGCCTGACAGCATTCATTCCCCAATTTCGGCTCCAATTATTATGAATACTTGAAGAGAGAATTCATTATTAGTGCTGTAAGTTCATTGTCTCGCGCACTGCGACTATCGTCTCTACCATGCGGGTGAGGCGGCGGATCGAGCCGCCCGGCCAAGCTCGACGGGTTATCGCGATCTCCGCGCTGTCGAGCGCCGGCAGAAAACGCGGATCGATCCCACGGCGCGCGGCGATCCCGGCTAGGATCGACGGCAACAGAGCCTCGAGGTCAGCGGCGGTCGGGCCCGGCATCTCGATCACACGGAATCGGTCGAGCAACGGTCCCGGCAGAAGGCTGGTGCTGTTGGCCGTGGCGAGCCAGCTCACATGGCTGAGGTTCACTGCCGTCTGGAACGCAGGATCCGGATAGGCGGCGGCCGTTTCGGGCTCCAACAACGGCAGGAGGCTGTCCCAGAGCCGCCCGTAGTCGCGGCGTGTCGAAGCCTTCTCGAGTTCATCGACCAGAATAAGCGGATTGGCGATACCAAAGCGCGCGATCGCCATGGCTGGATGCGCTGGCTCGGCGGTGGCCCAGCGCCGGTCCAGACCGCCAATCGCCGCCCCGCTGTCGTGGGTCGCGTCGACCCGCCAGAGCCCGACGCCGAGATGGTGAGCCACGCGCGCGACCAGCCGGCTCTTGCCGGCGCCGGGCGGCCCAACGAGCAGGGTTGGACGGAACAGGAGGTGAGAGCGGCCGACCAGATCGGTGAGCAAGCGATCGATGGTCTCGACCGCATAGGGAAACTCGAACTGCAAGACAGAGCGCAGCGCCCGCAGGTCCGGCACAGGCGCGAGCGGGACGAGGCGGCCGATGATGGCTTCGTAACCCTTGCTCAGGCTGCGACCGCGGTCGGTCCCCGTTTCCTGAACGTGCGCCACAACGAGGACCTGGCCCGCGGGGATCGCGGCAGTTTCGGACAAGGTGGGCACGACCTCGCGCGAGGCGCTCAGGGCCCGCGACGTCTCACGGTGTTCGGCCACGGATTTGGCCAAGGCCGCCTCGGCTTCGCGGCGACGCCGGCGCTCCCGCTCGCCCGCCTGGTCCGCCACCGGCTGGGTCAGGCGCTCCCCGAAAAAGGTCAGCGCACGCACCAGCAGGCTGCAGGTCAGCGTCTCGCTGGTCGCGCCGCGACTGAGAATGGCTGCGGCGGCGACCACGGACGCGGCGGCCGCACGCAAGGCCAGGAGCGCGCCCTCGAGCGCCCCGGTCCAGGCCTCGAACAGCACCGCTTCCGCGTCCTGCTCGTGGATGTCGCGGTCCGCCTCCGCGTCGCCGCGAGCCGCTCGTCCCAAACCGATCCTCGTCTGCGCCTCGGCCATCGCCGAGAGCTGGAGGGAAAGCTCCGGCAGGGTTTCAGCCTCGAGCCAGAGCGGCAAGGCGAGCCGCGCCGCCGCGGCCGCGTCGGCGCCGCCGCACGAGGTTAAGGTAACAAGATCGGCGAGCGCCCGTGCTGCGGAAAGATCGGCCGCGGCAGCATGCCGGTCGAGAAGGGACACCAAGGCGTTCCGGGCCGCGATGAGGTCCGGATCGCACCAGGGATCGGCTCCGGCAGCTATGGCGGAGGCGCACCAGGTCGCGGCCAGGGCAGCCGCCTCGGGCACGAGGGATGTGATCTCGCTGCTCAGCGCCTCACGCGCGGCCGAGATCCGCAGGTCGCCATCCAGGCAGAAGCGCAGGCGGCGCGGGAGCGCGGCCAGGATGAGCCGCCGGGCGGCCGCGGCGTCGATGCGCGGCAGGGGGGCGGTCGAGGAGAATGCCATGGTGCGGTCCTCCTCAGCGGCCGGGTACGATGATCGACGAGGAGCCCTCATGCCCCCTGCGGCACCAGCGATGAGCAAGACGCAGGGCGTCGAGATCGGCGCGGCGCCGGGCGCGACGACCCAGGGCATGCACGAGGAGATCACGGCAGGTCGGATCCCCGAGGACGGCACAGAGCAACACCGGCGAGAGCGCCCGGTCGAGGCAGCCGGGATAGGCCAGGCCCGCCGCCAGGACCGGGATCGCGACACCGATCGCGGCGGTCGCATCGGCCTGGATTGCCGCCTCCCAGCCGGGGAGCGGCAGGGCGGGCGCCGCGCGGAGCTCGGCGCGCAGGCGCTTCTGCGCGGCAGGATCGAGGGCTTCGGGCAGACGGGTCCGCCACCAGGTCAGGGGCACGCCGGGCAGGGGGCACACGGACGAAGCGGCCGGCGGGTGGGCGACAGGATCGGAGCTCATGCGGGCAGACCTCGAGAGGGCATCGGCGCCGACGCGGCGCAGCGATGCGAACGGGCAGGGTGGGAAGGGGGGAGGAAGGCGCAGCGCGGGGAGAGAGGAAGACGAGCGCGTCGGAGACGGCGGGCTGCAGCCGATCCTCGGCTGCAGCCCGTTCGCGATCAGGGCATCGGCTTCCAGCTCGCGGCGTGGACGTGGGAGCCGGTGACGAACTTTGCCGCCGAGGAGAGCGAGGACACGTTGATGTCGCGGGTCAGGCGCCAACGATCGGTGTCGGGGATCTCGACCACGATGTCGGAGGCAAACAGCCGCTCGCGATCGAGCTGGATGCCCTGGGGCATGGTCGCGTATCCGCTGCGGCGGATCTCAGAGCCGGCCCGGATCGTGACATTCCCGTCGATGGCCACGGCATGAGCCCAGACATCGCGGTGCACGAGGTAGAGCCGGCGCGGCTCGATCGGCCCGGCCAGGGTGGCGCCCTCGCGCAAGCCCGTCATTCGCTCGGTGAACGCGCTCGAACCAGCTGCCTCCTTGTCTCGCCCGCTCGTGGGGTCTCCACCGGCAGGGCCGGCGAGGCGTTCGATCTCGCGCCGTTCGGTGGCCTCCGGCCGGATCGGCTCGAACAGGCGGCAGCCCAGGGCCACCAGCCCGTGGCGGGCATCGTCGAGCAGGCGCTCGAGGCCGGTCCAGGTCGCGGCATCGAGGTCGGGGCGGCTCGGGCGCGCGCCGCGCAGGATGTGCGCTCGCCCGGTGCGCTCGATCCGCGCATCGATGAGCCATTGCAGGCCCATGACATGCCCCTTGCCGAACAGCGGATCGCGGCTGGTCAGGACAAAGACACTGGAGACAAAGACCTTGGACGGATCGCGGCCGTGACACGCCAGGCGCTGGCCGAGGTTGATCGTCTCGCCATTGTACACGGCCCAACTCGTGCCCTCGAGTTCGACCGAGCCGGCAAGGATGTAGGCAGCGATGCGTAAGCTTCCGGCTCCGGCCACGAGGGCGTCGCGGCGGGGCCAGGGGGCGGCGAGCACGACGGCGGACGAACCGGGGTTGGTGACCATGCGGACACCGAGAGGATCGCCGTCGAGGTGTTCGACGCGGCAGGTGGTGTGCACGGCGGACGGGTTGGTGAGAAAGAAGGACAAGAGGGTCGTCTCCAGGAAAGCAGACGCGCGGACGCACCCGCCCGCAAGAACAGCGGCGCGTTGTGCGGTGGGGCCCGGGTGCGAAGGCGCGCCGGTCGGGCATTCCACGAGGCGTCGATGAAGAGGGGCGAGGGGGCTTTGCGGGCGCACCGCATCGGGCGATGCGGCGGCCACGCGATCACGTACGCACGCGACGATACGCTCCCGCGTCAGCGCGGGCCGCATCGAGGCGGGCGTGAGGCTCTCGGGCTTCAGGTCTGGAGGGGCGACCGGTCCGGATCGGCAGCAAGATCGAACTTCTGCTGCGGGGACGGTTTCGCAAACGGCGTAACGCCGCTAAAGGGGCTCGTAGCCATGGTGGTATCTCCTAACGATACGACGGTGGTCAGGCCGCTGCTCGGTGCGCTAACACCGGTGGCGGCCGCTCGCTAAAGCGGACGCCACGTGCAGAGTCTGACCGGGTTCAATCTGGTGCAATGCGGGGATCCTGGAAAGCTCTCTGCTGCGCTTTCTCACGCATGCCGATGCCTCTTTTCCAGGCATAGTTAATTTTGAAACAACGAAGAGTGAGGTGTAGGAAACGCATCGCTATAGCGGCATGCATCTGTGGGGCGAAGCTGCCGTGGGCGGTGCCGCTATCGAACCCCCAGGTCATTGAGTGAAAAGTGGATTGCTTAGACCCGTGAGACGACGATCGTGCGCACTATTTCGACGAGCGACCGGCCGAGACGGTCGAGCTTCTACGCCATGAGTACGTAGGTCGGACGTAGATAGGCGGGGCCATCTCGAACGCCGAGCGCTTGGTTCCGGCCTTGGCGGACTTCTTCTCCTCGCAAAGCTTTTCGCATCCGGCCTTGGTCAGCGCATCGCGCTGCATGTCGAGGTTCTGGTCGAGGGTGGAGACGCGAGCATATCCGACGAGCATGTCTGGACAGTCGCCGAACGGGGTCTAATCCGCAATAGAAATTCGGTCATATTTTCCCGATGGAAACGGGAAGATTTTCGGCTGCTCGAACTGGGTTCGTTGATGATGCTGAGAAAACGATCGGATTTCCGACAGATCGTTCAGGTTGTTCTCGACCCTTCACAGACCTTCGGAAGGTCCGCTTTAGCGCCAGTGACCTTGAAGCATGGCGCACAGGCGGAGGGGCGGTAGGCCACTTGTAAGAATGCCTCATACAACGCATGGCTCCACTATGACCACGCGTCGAACTCTCACCATATCGATCACTGCAGAGCAGGACGCGCTCGTGCGCGCCTGCCTGCATTCGGGCCGTTACGCGAGCGCCAGCGAGGTCGTTCGCGCTGCGCTTCGCCTCTTGTCACGGGAGGAGGCGGACGCGATCCCTGCGCTGCGCTCAGAGGCCACGGAAGTGATGAAGGCCGGCTCGCGTGTCTGACCGCGATCAGGCACTCGGCAATCAAGGAGAGTTGGACGTGTCCATCGATGCGCCCAACTGGTCCAGCCGGACATGGCAGGTCACCACGGACATCCTCGGCGTCGCCAATGCCGAAGGGGTGTTCTTTCAGGTGAACCCAGCCTGGGAGACCGTACTCGGATGGTCCGAAGCAGAAACGGCTCAAAGCTCGTTCCTTGACCTCATCCACCCCGATGACCTGCCCAAATCCCAGGCCGCTTTCGAAAGGCTGATCGGAGGTGAGCCGGTCCTACGCTTCGAGAACCGCTACCGCACCAAGGGTGGTGATTACCGTGATCTGTCGTGGGTGGCTGTGCCGGAGGACGGCTTGTTCTTTTGCAGTGCGCGTGATGTCACCGAGGAGCGCGAGCAGGCGAGGCAACTCGCCAAGCGTACCCAGGAGCGTGACCGTCTCTGGAACAACTCGCAGGACATCCACATCATCATCGACAAGATGATGGGCGTGTTCGAAGCCGTCAATCCAGCCTTCACCGCAATCCTCGGCTGGACATCTGAGGATGTGATCGGCCATACGGCATTCGAATTCATCCTCCCAGAGGACGAAGAGATTAGTACCGCCGCCCTGGTGCATCTCCGCGAGGCCATTCTCCCGGTTACTGAGAACCGCTACCGCCACAAGGACGGAGGCTTCCGCTGGATTTCCTGGGTTGCCGCTCCCGAGGCTGATCTGATCTACGCGAGCGGACGGCACATCACCGCCGAGAAGGAGCAGGCCGAGACGCTGCGCAGGACTGAGGAAGCCCTTCGCCAAGCTCAGAAGATGGAGGCGGTTGGGCAACTCACCGGAGGTCTAGCGCACGACTTCAACAACCTGCTGGCGGGCATCTCAGGCTCGCTTGAACTGATGCAGACCCGGATGCAGCAGGGCCGCCTCACGGACGTGGACCGCTATGTGACAGCGGCGCAAGGAGCAGCCAAACGCGCGGCGGCTCTGACGCACCGCCTGCTGGCGTTCTCGCGCCGCCAGACGCTTGATCCGAAGCCGACCAACGTAAACCGGCTTGCAACTGGAATGCAGGAATTGATCCAGCGCACGGTCGGCCCGAACATCCAGATCGAGGTCGTGGGTGCATCCGGCCTCTGGCCCTCTCTGGTCGATCCCTCACAGCTTGAGAATGCACTGCTGAACCTCTGCATCAACGCCCGTGACGCAATGCCAGACGGCGGGCGCATCACCATCGAGACTGCCAACAAGTGGCTCGATGAGCGGGCAGCTATCAAGCAGGCCATCCCTGAGGGTCAGTACCTCTCGCTGTGCGTAACCGATACGGGCGTTGGCATGCCACCGGAGGTGATCGCGCGGGCCTTCGAGCCGTTCTTCACCACCAAGCCCATTGGCGAGGGCACCGGCCTCGGCCTCTCGATGATCTACGGCTTCGCCCACCAATCGGGTGGGCAGGTGCGCATCTACTCGGAGATCGGACAAGGCACGACGGTGTGCATCTACCTGCCCCGCCACTACGGCGAGGTTGAGGACGACGACGGCTCAATGGTGGTGTCCGACCTGCCGCGATCCGAGCAGGGCGAGACGGTGCTGATCGTGGATGACGAGCCCACAGTGCGCATGCTGGTCGCCGACATTCTGGAAGACCTTGGCTACACGTCGATCGAGGCGGGCGACAGCGCGGCGGGGCTCAAGGTTCTTCAATCGGACGTGCGCATCGACCTGCTCGTGACCTGTCCGTCGTCAGATGATTTGGGACATTCAGCGGTGTTCAGGAGCGGAGGCTCTGGTCCATCTGGGGTGAGAGGTTAGGCGGCCTGCGCGTGGTGGCGCAAGCGTCGTTCCATGAGGGTCTGGCGTTTGATGCGTTCCCGCTCGGCCAGGATCCCTTCGCCGCGTCCGAAGTAGACGTCAGCGGGCGTGAGGTTGCTCAGGCTCTCATGGGCTCGGGCATGGTTGTAGTGTTCGACGAAGTCGGCAACCTGCGTCTCCAACTCGCCGGGCAAGTAGGCGTGTTCGAGCAGGATGCGGTTCTTGAGCGTCTGATGCCAACGCTCGATCTTGCCCTGCGTTTGAGGATGGCATGGCGCACCGCGGATGTGGGTCATGCCCCGAATGCCGAGCCAGTCAGCCAGGTCGCTGGCGACGTAGCTCGGTCCGTTGTCGGAGAGCAGGCGGGGCCGCGGCATCACCCGCGCCTGATCGAGCCCCGCCGCACCCAGCGCCAGGTCGAGCGTGGCGGTGACGTCGCTGGCCTGCATCGTCGTGCACAGCTTCCAGGCGACGATGTAGCGTGAGAAGTCGTCCAGGACCGTCGACAGGTAGTACCAGCCCCAGCCAACGACCTTCAGGTAGGTGAAGTCCGTCTGCCAAAGCTGGTTGGGCGCGGTGGTATTATCGCGGAACTCGTCGGCGGCCTTGATGACGATATAGGCCGGGCTGGTGATCAGGTCCTGAGATTTGAGTAACCGGTAGACGGTCGCTTCCGAGACGAAGTAGCGCCGTTCGTCGGTGAAGCGCACCGCCAGCTCACGCGGACTGAGTTCAGGCTGCTCCAAGGCCAGGGCAACGATCTGCTCGCGGATCTCCGCAGGCAGGCGGTTCCAGACCCGGCTCGGCTGCGAAGGATGGTCCTTCAATGCCTCTGGGCCGCCGCGCTGGTAGGCGTCGTACCAGCGGTAAAACGTCGAGCGCGTGATGCCGAGCTTGTCCAGGGTGGCACGCACCGGCAGGTGGGATTGCTCGACCAGCCGGATAATCTCCAGCTTCTCGGGGGCCGGGTACCTCATGCCTCGTCGCCCCCAGCCCCGCTCATACTTTTTTTGAGCAGGCGATTCTCCAGCACGAGATCAGCCACGACCTCTTTGAGCGCCCCCGTCTCGCGGCGCAGATCCCGCACCTCGTCCGTCGTTGCCGCACGCGCCGTGTCGCCGGACAGGCGCTTCTTGCCAGCCTCCAGGAATTCCTTCGACCAGCCGTAGTACATCGAGGCGGCGATCCCCTCGCGCCGGCACAGCTCGGCGATGCTGTCCTCGCCGCGCAAGCCTTCCAGCACCACGCGGATCTTCTCCTCGGACGAGAACTGCCGACGTGTGGCCCGGCGGATGTCCTTGATCACCGCTTCTGCCGGCTTCTTGGCCGGTCCGGATGGCTGCTTCATCTTCGCTCCTCAGGGGCTACGATGAACCAGCCATCCTCCGTTCGGGAAGACCCTCATTCTGTCCCACAGGTGCTGACGTCGGACAACGCCACCGGCAACGATTTCAGCGCCCGCGACCTGCAGACGCTGACCTCTCAGTTCATGATCGGCAAGACCAGCGATGGCTTTGCGCCCTTAGGACCTTACATGGTCACCAGCGACCTCGTGAAGGATCCGAACAACCTACGCCTGGAGACCCGAGTCAACGGCGTCCAGCGCCTGGACTGGAACACCAACGACATGATTTTCAACTGCCGACAGCTGATCAGCTTCGCCTCGAAGATCATGACGATCAAGCCGGGAGATATCTTCTACACCGGCACACCGCAGGGCGTGATCTTCGGCGAGAAGATCCCACGTGCCGACCGCAAATGGCTTATGCCGGGCGATCAGATCGCCTGTAGCGTCGAAGGCTTGGGCGAGCTGCGCTTCAGCCTGACCTGAAGACGCTTCAAGCTGCCTTGGCACTGGATCACTTCCTGGAGGCGCCGATTTAATGCCCACTCCATAATGCTCAACCACCGCTGGGAGGGCAGGAACCCCAAAAGTACAAAGATAAGCCCCGGCGCTGGGCCGGGACCATGCTGAGATCTGAACCTTGCAGTGGCAGGAGAGCCACTTAGCGAGACGAGTTCGCATCAGCGTCAGCGACGACGCGCCGGACCTGAAGGGTACGTGCAGTCAGGGACGGCGTGGTGTTCAATTCAGAAGCCGGACGCACAGCTGCCGTGGATCGGGCCTGCTCACGGTAGAGGGGCGGAGTGAGGTTGATGCGATCGTCCGCCATCACAGTGCCGGTCAGAGTGGCAAACGCCAGAACAGCGAGAGCAAGAGAGCGGGTGGTCATGGTGTTGATCCCTTTAGCGTTTCAGGGCTTCCGCCCCGGTTCGTGAGAGGGATATGTTCGACGACGCATCATCATTCAAACAAATGGCGTCGATAATGCATATCGATGATGTCAATGACGCAGAGCGCTATGCCGCCTTATGGGATTGGTGGTGCGAATAGGCAGAGTTCACACAAAGCCCACTCCATAACGCACTTATGCGAACCGGTGCTCTGAACATCGTGTGCAAGGTTGAGGGCGGGCAGGGGTGTCAAAGGCGACCCCTGCCCTCTCGCACGTGCCGCCGGTCTCGCCAAAGTCCTCGGCGGTGGGTTGCGCGACGTGAACGAGGTCCTGGGACCAGCGTCTGCATCGCGCTTGGTACAACTACCCCGGAGGCCGGGGGCGGCGTGCGATACCCTCGACGATTATCCCGTGCGCCGGGCCTGTTCGGCCTTCGCGCGCCAGGCATCGCGGTCCCGCTCGGACTGGGCTAGCCGGGCGCGTAGCGTCTCGATCTCGGCGTGCAGCTCGCCGGCATCCACCGCAAGCTCAACACACTGGTCCTGAACCTCCGCGAGCTGCTGGCGCAGCTCGGCGTTCTCGATGACGACGGCAAGGAACTCGGCAGTGCGCTGGTCCGTGTCATTCATGCAGCCCCCAACCGGCTGATGCCGGGCGGCGGGCCTAGCTCAGCCGGTCTGCGATTGCACCCTCACATGAGGCAGTTTTCTGGCGCAGGGATCACTCATTCGTGACAGCGCCGCCTTGCCTCGACGCTGAGCAAAGCTGACGACACGATCAGGTCTGGAGGAACGCTCGTGTCGCCGGCACTGACCTGTTTCCGGGAGGAAAATAGGCCAGTGCGGAGATAAACCATGTCCGAAGCCATAAGTTGCTGCGCCTCCGGCACACTAAGCATCAGATGTCATTCCAAACTGAGCCATAATCCAAATCGCAAAGGACAGTTCTGGAAAATTAATCCGGCGACTGACATTGTCGATTGATCCTTATCCATGGGAACTGATGCTCCGACTGGGGAATTGCTCTTCCCGATAAGAAGCCGGAGGAACGCCTTATGAAGCTTCCGATGATTGCCAGTGCCGTTGCCATTCTCGCGCTCACGGCCGGAGTGTCTCTTGCTGCACCGTGCAATACCGGCGCGGCGAAGGGGAAAACCCCTGAGCAGCAGACCTCGAACGACAAGAGTTCGGCTGTCGATCAGGGTAGCAAGAACCTTGCAGGCGGCCAGCAGCCTGCTTCGCCCGGCACGGTCGGCGCGATGAATAATGTCGGGGCCAACCAGGGTGTAGGCGAGAAGCCGGGCGCTGGCACGGCCGCGAAGGGCAACGAAGATCCCGCGAGCAAAAACCTTGCAGGTGGTCAGCAGCCCGCTGTTCCGGGAACCGTAGGCGCCATGAACAACGCCGGTGCAAACCAGGCAGTCGGCAAATCGGGCGACGATTGCTAATCGTCTGAAAGCCTTTTGCACGAGGCACTTAGCCTCGTGCCATGAACGAAGCCCCGGTCGCTCAGCGATCCGGGGCTTTTTGCATTTGACGGCTTCAGGACAGAGCCGAGTTAGCTCGGCTGCTCCTCAGTCTCCTCGATCGCCGGATCATCTTCCTCAGGTATCGCCGGTGGCTTCTTCTCAGGCTGCTCCGGTGCATCTTCGATGGGCTGAAGATCGGCGCCAGGCATTGGCGTATCAGCTGAGTTCACGGCTTCGCTCCCTAATCATTGTTGGGAGCAAAGCGTTGGCGATTGGAAGCGTTCCTACGGGCTGACGTGCCTTAGGAGATAACCCAGGCGAGCATCAGGATGCCGCCGAGGAACATTCCATAGGTCGCCATCACGGCGGCGACCTCACGATGCTGCTGGAGGACGGAGCGAGAAGCGATCAACATGGGACTGGACCGGGAGCAGGTGCGCTCCCTCCATCTGGCTCATGTGCCCCGCTAAATGCGAGGCCTCCGGCATGTGGAACAAAGGGAAAACGTCGGGTGTCGTTTGGCGGTCACAGAGCCGCTGAGCGCTGGCCTTGTCCGTTGCTCGAAGCCGGTGCCGAGAGCCTTGCCGGTGATGCGTGTCTCAAAGCCTTACCGGCATCGCGAAGCGTCTGGTGCGCCTGCTCGAACGGATCTGGCAAAGGCGCCATGTGATCCCAACCCATTGCGTTGCGACGTTCGATCAGGTCCATGACCGCGTTCACGGCCCGACGGAGCCGAACCTGGGTCATCGTGACTTCACCGTCTAAGGCTGGGCTGAGCGCCTCAAACAGTAGCTCCTCCTTGAACGCGGTTTCGGTCAGGATCTCCTCGACTTCGTGACGCACAGGGTCGAGGAACTCGACGCCAAAGCCATCAGCCTCTCGGCGAGCAAGGCGGCATGCACGTGGTAAGCTGCTCCTGCCAATGGAGAGATCAAAATTCGCAGGGATCGAGACGTTCTTCGGCGTACGTAAGAAGCTTCCGTGAGACGAAATATCCGTAATCACACAAGAAATTGGGCTACCAGAGCGTGGAATGAAGATCCTTGCTTCGAGGTCGCACTGTTGTCTCTGAACACGCCGCCGATCAGGCATCTTGCACCTCCTGACTGTTGCAATATTACGCCTCTTACGGACCAATATCAGGGCCAGAGAGTTAATTAGAAATGAAAATATCTTAGCAAACAAATTTTCAAAGCGAGGAACATTTAGGCAGAAGCCTGGATCAGCGAAATCTTATCCTGATATGCCGCCTACAAATGTTATTTGCATTGCTGAGGCGCTACCGTCTCGTGGTATAAGCTCTCGTCCCAGATCTGGATGCTATTGAAATGCAGCTAGCGTCCATGGCCCTAGATGGACGTATAGCCGCTCAGAGAAACCGGCCAGCTTTAGCTGTCGAGTTTTGAAGGCGCATTACGGGTTCGAGAGCGCTTGCCTTTAAAGGCTGGGGCTAAACCCCAGCCCCATCGGCTTTGGCTGCCTCAAGAAATTTTACGTGGCCGCCCAGCCTTCTTCTGCTTCGGCTCGGCCGGGGCTTCAGATGCGGCCTCCTCAGGCTCCGCAGCCTTGGTCTGATCCTTCCGATAGTTCCCGAGCCCCAGCGAGCGAGCCAGCTCGGAACGCTGCGCCGAATAGCTGGCAGCGGTCATCGGGTAATCGGCAGGCAGGCCGTGCTTGGCGCGGTAGGCCTCAGGAGAAAGGCCCCGGAGGGTCAGGTGACGGCGCAGCGTCTTGTAGGGCTTGCCGTCCTCGAAGCTGATGAGTGCGTCCGGCGTGATCGACTTCTTGATCTGCGCAGGCGTGGGCTTCTCGATCTGGTCAGCTGCCGGTGTAGCAGGGCCGCTGAGTCCCTTCAGCGTTTGATGTACGGAGGTGATCAACTCGCCCAGATCGGAAGGCCGGACGGAGTTCTTGGAGACGTATGCCGACACGATGTCGGCAGTCATGTCAACGTAATCGACAGTGGCTTCTTGGAGAGCGGCTTCTTGAGAGGTGTTTTCTTCCGGAGCATCGAGCACGTGAAATCCTTATGGCCTAATGATCCCGCGGCTCTCTTGCAGAGAACTGCACCGCGAGTGGAGCCATTGATCAGATCTCCATTCCCGATGTAAAGATACGTGTCGCATTTAGATCGTAGGATGCGCTACCGCGGAGCGTGCCTCTGCTCTTCCAGAGCTGTGGTTGCTGGTCTTGGACCAGATAGGACGAAACAGGGTGAAGCTCTTTGAGCGCGTTCGATGTCGCGCCGGATGGGCTCACTCGTTTCGGCTAGGCGGAGGACTCAGCGCGGATCAGCGTTCTAGAGCCTCAGCAGCGTACCGGGCACGAGCTGCCCCATCAGCCGGTAAGCCCGCGACTTCGCACCATGCACTGAACGCGCTCGGTTCAATCGGCACGCGCACGACCTCGACGCCGCTACACTGCACCTCTCGCTCGACCTGTTCGGTGGAAGCACGCCAAGCCTCGTACTGCACCGGTAGCTTGCCACCGTCGGACAGGCTCTGGCGAAGCGCCTCGTAGTGCTCCGCAGCATACCAGGGCAAGGCAACACGACTGGGGCGATCCATCAGCGGCTTCCGTTTGAGAATAGTCGGGCTGCGTTACGGTTGCAGCTCCGAGTGGAACGACTGGCTGTGCCAGGTGGTTGCTGACGGAGTACCAAGGAGAAATACATGCTGACGGGTGGCTTACTGTGGCTTTTAGGCGTGCCGATCCCCGTTCTTATCCTGGTCTGGTTCTTTTTCCTTCGAGGACGGTAGGTAGTGTCAGGCGTCTCGGAAGCGAGGCGTCTTTTTGATACGTCATTGCCGGCCCTGGCAGGTCATGCGAATGGCGAAAGAGTACCGGCTAAAACCCAAGGCCGAGACCCCGCAGGGCGTAACTCTCGACAAGCCTGGCATCTACGAGTGGGCCATCACCTACCCGGATGGTTCAATCCGACGTTACGTGGGCAAGTACACGCGCCGGAGTCGCCCGATGCGCGAGTACCACGCCAACGTCGAGCGCATCCTTGATCAGCGCCCTTACCGCAAGGCATCGCCAGAAGGCTTCCGGCGTTTGCACCGCGAACTGGCTGCGGCGGCTTCCGAAGGACGCACGGTCGTCCTCACGATCATGACGTCACACGTGCGTTATGGACCGCCGCTAGTGCGGCGCAGATCGACGAGGCTCAAGCCTTGCGTCTGTCCGAGGCGATCGACGCACGCAGGATGCTCGATAAAGGCGTTCAGGCGGCTGCTGGCCGGGGCTCACTCCCCGTGAGGGCAATCCCTCCGCGAAAGCACCAGCGGCCCCCTGAGCGGCAGATAGCCATCGAGCGCCGCAGACGCCTCGCCGCGTCCGGCCCCATGCCATCAGCCCTCGCAGCGCAGTTCACGACGGGCGAGCTGGCCGTGCTCCGCATCGCCGCGGACGAGTTTCAGGCCCGTCAGGTGTGCGCCCTGTGTCTCGATGCGATCGCAGCCCGCGCCGGGGTATCTCGCACGCTCGCCAAAGGTGCGCTCAGGCAGGCCCGACGCCTAGGAATGGTTGAGATCCGCGAGAGGCGCAGGACGGTCGCCAAGAGCCTGCCAAACCTCATCCGCGTCGTCGACCGTGAGTGGTTGGCCTGGATGAAGCGTGGCGCCTCCCAGGCCAAACCTCGGGCGAACGGCATAGGGGACAGATTTGCGCCTACAACGGATAGAAGGTTGGTAACTACGGGAACAACGAGGCCAGCGGAGACCCCGCAAGGGGCTATTGAGAGGGGCAAGGCAGGCAGCAAGGGTGTCAGTTGAACCTCCACCGTTCAGACGGGCAAAACCCGCCCAGCCATGCGTGGCATTCGGAAGGCTGATCGCTTTGCCAAACGATGCAGCTGGCTCCGCCAAAGTCCTTTCACAACGGTAGAGAATGGTAAGGCTCCGGTAGACACGGCAACATCACGGTAAGAACGGCGGTAGTAACTGGGGTATCACACTACACGCACTGAACCATCAGTTGCCAGCGTTGGGCAGGCATCGGATAGACTCTGCCTCGTGATGGGGCAGCCCATTGCGCATCGGGGGAAGAGATGACGATGGCGAGCGATCTGGCTGAACTGCGGGCCGAGGTGTCGGCCCTGCGCGCCTTGGTGCTGACCATGGCCCCCATGGTGTTTGGTCAGGAGGGGATATCGGCCGAAACGTCGAGGCGCTGGGCGCCGCGTTCGCGAAGCAGATCCAGGGCATCAACATCGAGGGCGCTGATCCGGAGATCCTGCAGCGCATGCGCGATCTGAAAGCGGGTGCTGTGGCGGACCTATTCAGCGACGCAGCAGACCAGGTCCGTGCTGGAGGTGATGAGGAGCCAGACTTCGGCGGCTGAGCGAACATCCCCTCTGCATTGCGTCGCCTCGCAGCCGGCGCCATCTCGACGGCATGGGATGGAGCGCAGCACCGCCGATCGTCAGAGCGTTGGAGCGCACAACGAGCCACTAAGCGCCTGCCCCTCAGGCGACGGTCATCGTCATCGAGAACGACTAGGACGAGGCCCAGCAGCTCGCCGCCCTTGAGGCTGCCGGCACCTATCAGCCCAGTTGGCAACTCATCTCCTGGCGCATTGTCGATCCCCAACCAAGGAACCGCCCATGACGACGATCGCCAGCCTGCTCATCCTGCAGCTCCTCCGCTAAGCGGACTAGCTTCAACGACTAGGGAGCGGCTGGGGGAAACCCCGGCCGTTTTCGTTTGGGCTACCGCATAAAGAAACCCGCTCCCCGAGTGATCCTTGAATGCGTTCGCGCGGCGGATGTACCCGACCACTGTCTTTGGGTCCCGGTGCCCGCTCTGGTCCATGATGCGCGCGAGATCCGTGCCCCGCTCGGCCGCTGTCGTGATGTACCCAGCCCGCAAGGAGTGCGCGCCGAAGGTCGAGGCGTCGAGGCGTCGAGGCGTCGAGGCCAGCGGCCTTCGCGTACCCCTTGATGATGTCTGCAACGGCCTAGGTCGTGAGGCGCGGCGTCCCGGTCTGTACCCTGCCCTCTTGGACTGGCTTTGAACGGCGTACAAGAACTCGCAAGCCGCCTTTGAGCAAGAGGCAGTAACAAGCCTCCGCGACCAACGTTGGAACCCCTTCAGGCCGAGCTTGGTAGGTATCCCACGCCGACTGCCTCAACCGAGACTGTTCGCAAGGAGAGACCCTTTGTTCCAGAAACTCACACTCAGCGCTGGCTTGGTGGCCGCCGGCTTGTTCCTCGCGGCTGCTCCGGCTTCAGCAGCACCACTCGGCGCTCATACAATGCCGGACGCGGCCTCGACCGTCGAGAACGTCCAGTATGGCTATGGCTACAGGGGTGGATACGGTCGGCGTGGGTACGGCGGCGGATATGGTCATCGCGGTTATGGAGGTCCGCGCTTCGGGCCTCGGTTTGGCGGACGTCACTTTGGCTACGGCCGGGGACGCGGGTACGGCTATGGCCATGATCGTGGCTATGGACGGCGCGGCTTCTACTAAGAGCATTCGGCGTCCTGCGGAAACGTAGGACGCCTCTAGCCTGCCAGGAAAACGATTATTTCCCTGACATTCAGGTGGCATGCGTCTTGTGCATCCCGGTGTGTCTTCGCTTCAGAAGCGCCCTTCATCACCACCGTGCAGCAGCTTCGCTATCTGCTCCGTACCCTGCGCCCGTGCCTTCGTCTCAGACGGCTGTGCGCGATCTGATCGCTGGATCAGTTTTCCATGCTTCCAGATGGCCCATTGCCAAGTCCCTGCGGACCTCGGGTTCGGCTCAGCCTCAAGAGTGTATGGGTAGGTATTGATGGTCGGATCGGTCATGTAGCGATCATGCCATGAGCCTCGGTGGGCGTCATCCGCCACAGCCCTCAGGGTGGCGCCGGACAGCCCAATGCAAGCACAAGCAGGGCGTCGCGCTTCACGACCAAGACTGTAGCCGACATCATCAAGCGCTACACGAAGGCCGCCAGCCTCGACGCCTCGACCTTCTTTGGGGCACACTCTCTGCGGGTAGGCTACATCACGACCGCGGCCTTGCGTGGCGCGGATTTCACCCACATCGTGGATCTGTCATGGCACAAGGTCCCTCGAACGATTGTCGGGCCGAAGGCAGGATCCATGGTATGAGACTACTCATTCTGCATTGAAAGTCTGTCCGCCATGGATGTCGTTCTCACGCCCGAAGGATCCGCCGGCGGAAAGTGGACGTTAAAAGACCGCCTTGGTCGGAACCTTGGCAGCATTATCAAACCTGAAGACGCCAGCGACTTCCAGATCCAGCCTGACGCGTTGGGCCTACTCAAAAGTGTGAAACGGCGGCATCCGTCTCTCAATGAGGCCATGTCCGCCATCGCAAGCGTCACGAATAGCGCTTGTACACTTGATAGTCGAGACTGGGATTAGCGCCGAAAACCTTGGCAATCCGCTCCACACCCGACGCAACAACCAAGAGACTGCACCGGCCATGATCGAGTTCTTTGACCGAGCCGGGCGAGAAGCCGCATACTGTCACGATGGGCATTCCATCTACCTTTGGAACGGTAAGCCTGCCGCCTTCATCCACGATGACAAGGTTTACGCTTATGGCGGCCGCTTCATCGGTTGGGCGGATCGGGGCTGGATCTCGGATGAGAGTGGAGAGTGTCTTTTATTCGAGCGCGATGCCGTTGGTGGCCCACAAAAACCGAGCCGTCTGACAAAGACGACGCCAGGGCCGAGAGGCACCAAGCCACAGCGCGGCGAACGACTTCCTACGCCGACGGGCCAAGCTAACCTTACGAGTTGGTCAGAATACGTGTTCTCTGACCTGATCTGAGGGGATAGGGCGTCGTCCCTGTGCAGGCTCGAAAACCGATGTCACCAGATGAGAGCACTCATCTCGCGCGCGCGCCAGGCGAGTGCTCCTATTTGCCGATTGTAGGGTCCGTAGGCCCCAACTCAGCATCCGTCCGGTCAAGGTTGTATGCGACGGCGGGACTAGCTCGCCGGTAGATGTGTTATCCTGCCGGTATGACGAAGCCCTTTGCGCACCCCTTCACGATCCATATCGCACCGGCCAAGCAGCCGCGCAGCATGTTCGTATGGAGTATTGGCCGACGCGGGATGGTTCAGGAGTCTGCGACCGTCACCTACGCTACCCCTGAAGAAGCTCGGTTGGCTGGTAAAATAGTCCTCGATCGGACGATTGCAGCCTGGCAGGATTCACATGCGACGGATCTAAGCGGCCGCCGAGAGATCGAAGGGTGTAATCGGCTGAGTGGTAAGCCGCTCCAGCGGGCTGATCCTTGCTCAGTGATCTGCCACGTAGCAAACACCCCACCGATATGCGGGCCTGCCTGCTCGCCGAGCCATCGCACATCGCCCCCGCTCTGAAGAGCACAGAGGCGGCTATGATCACTCGGCCAAGAGCGATCTCGTTCACGATTGACAGAAATCCGGCCAGCTACCGCTTCAGCGGCTTTCGTCAGAAGGCGGCGCTCATGATTGACCAGCATCTTGTCTTTCCGAAGAAGACGCGCGGTACGAATACGCATTTCCTACGTAGAACCTTAACCATAAGGCGGCTCTGATTGGCAACCTGATCTGCTTATCTTGCGGATTTTGCCCGTATTATTGAGCAGTCACAGCACCGCAACCCGCGCACGATGGTCGGGTACATTCCGAGCTCAAACGCCTTCAAAGATCATTAGGAAGCAGGCTTGTGTAAGCAGACACTTTCTACTGCGACCGCCGCAGCTAGCCTGATCAAAAAATTTGTAGGCAGCTAGTGTATCTGAGGATATCTGTAGACAATCTTCTGCACATTTCCATCGAGTATCTCGGCGGATGTTGGCTGAACTCCCAGGGACTTTTCGTCGACACACTTCTGAGCATGAATTTTTGCTGAGTCTAGATCACCGGTCCAAGGTATTGAACCTAAGGCATTTTTTTCACGACGAACAATTATCCGGAACATTTTGAATCTCCAAAAACACAGGCGTGATGTACACGAAAGTGAAGGAGCTGGACACGATAAAATAATTTAATATTTAAATTAAATCACCTGCCGGAAATATTGTTGAGGCCAGTCCGTGAAGGAGGCGTTTTCGGCGCAGGGCTTCCGAAGGACATGCTTGGGACTGCCTGAACGAAACGGCTGCGCTTCCCTCAGCATCGGTTCAGTAGTTGGGGCTCAGCCTTTGGTTTCGCCGGTCAGCCAAGGCTGAGGTCGGACGCCAACAGGGTTCAGGTCATGATGCGCGTGAAGGTGCTCGGAATAGCTGCTGTGATCGCTTCCGGTCTCGGCTTGGCGAGTTCGGCCCAGGCAGCTTCCCTCTCGTTCAACTCCTTCGAGCAGACCCGCAATGACGGTGTGGTCGAGTATGTAGCTGGAGGCTGCGGCCCTGGCTTCCATCCCAATCCATGGGGCCGCTGCCGGCCGAATGACCGTGGCTATGGCTACGGGGACTATGGCTACGGTGGTCCCAGGCGGTTCTACGAGGGACGGCCCTACGGCTACGGAGAGGGCTATCGACGCCGTGGTGGCTACGAGTACGACCGTCCGCAGCGGTTCTACGACGGCTACTGAGGACATCGGCGAGGTGTCCGGTCGTGCGGGGACGGATCATGAAAGCGGGGTCGTGCACGCGAGATGTCTGCTTGATGCATGAGTGCCAAACGGCACGGCGTTCCGGCTAAGAGGGGCCTAGATCAAGATCACTGAACAAGTCACGGCCAGCCGCCATTCGACGGAGACCGCGCAAACCCAAGTGGATTGTGCCATGAACACTCGCATTACTTCTGCTGTTGCTGCTGTCGTCCTGAGCGTTAGCGCGATAGCTTCGCCCGCTCTGGCCCAGAGCTACACTGCTCCCGCTGGCATCGCTGCCGTGGCAGCGCCTGGTGGCCTTGAGGGCCGCAGCTACGACGACACTACGACCGGATCGATCCGAACCGTGCGTGGCCATGACTCGGCCCAGGAAGGCAACGCCAACCAGCCGAGCTTCCTCGTCCAGCAGTATGGCCAGACCTCCGGCGGCACGGCTCGCTAAGTCCTCAAACGATTGAGACGACCGACGGCGGGGCAAAAGCCTCGCCGTTTTCGTATCGAGGGTCATGCGGCTTTCCCTCTGCCACGCCACGTTTCAGCGGCTTTATGCGCGAGGGTCACGGCCTCTTCGATCCAGGCTGCGTCGGCGTTGGTGACACGTACCAACCCCTCTAACGCCTTGAGGCGATCACGCTCGGCCTTGGTCAGGAAGCGACCTCCGAACGCCTTCGGAATTGTCCAGTCGAGGGTGAGGGCGTAGCCAGCGGCGCGGCTCCACGGCTCGACCCGCTGTGTGTCCCACAGGCGCATCCCCGGCCGGCTGCAGGGCGCGGAAGGATCACTGTCCTTGGAGGCGGACGGCGGCGAGGAGCGTTTCGGCGCAGCCGCCATGCTGCTTCTAAATGGCGAGGCTTCGATGGCCTCCGCGAGAGCGTACCAGTCCAACCCCGCTACGGTGAGTGTCCGGCCGATTGCATGGGCCGTCGCGACCACCTCTCCATCATGCTCGCTGGCAAGGCGGGGCAAGAGCTTGGCGAGGCGGTCCAAGGTAGCGGCCGGGATCTTGGGGGAAGCCATACGATCCTCTCAGGCTGAACCGGCAAGGCGGGCGAAGCTGACAAGGATCTGGAGCCGGTCGGTCGGTACGAGGCAGTTCAGGGCGACGCTGGCGGGCTCCAGAGCCATCGGGTCGGTCTCAGCTCAGGCTAGGACGTCTCTCGGATGCGAAAGAGTATTCCGGGAGCAGGTTCCGTCTGTTGGCCTGCGTGCAGTCTTACGGTCTACACGATAGAGAAGCAGGCGACCGCCTAACGGCGCGAGGTCGCCGCCGCAATAATCACCCGCTCACGCAGAGTCTGACTTTAAGGACGACCCATGCTTCGCCCCTCCTGGAGCGACTAATGAATCAGCACCACAGCACCGCGCGAACCCCATCAAGCGGACCTAGAAAGAACGGAGAACGCTTAGAAGTCCATCCCGCCCATACCGCCACCCATACCGCCGCCTGGCATCTGCGGAGCCTCCTTCCGCGGGGCCTCGGAGATCATAGCCTCGGTCGTGATAAGAAGCCCAGCGACCGACGCTGCCCCTTGCAAGGCAGCTCGGACAACCTTGGCCGGGTCGACAATGCCAGCTTGAAGCATGTCGACGTACTCCTCCGTCTGAGCGTTGAAGCCATACGTCGCAGACGAGTTTGCCAGGATCTTTCCGACCACGATCGAGCCTTCGACGCCTGAGTTCTGCGAAATCTGGCGGATCGGAGCTTCAAGTGCCTTCAGCACGATTTTGATGCCGGCCTGAACGTCTGGGTTGTCGTTCTTCAACCCCTCTGCCGCGGCCTTTGCACGAAGGAGAGCGACGCCGCCGCCGGGCACAATGCCTTCTTCAACCGCAGCGCGCGTCGCATGAAGCGCGTCGTCAACGCGGTCCTTCTTCTCCTTGACCTCGACCTCAGTCGAGCCCCCGACGCGGATGACCGCAACACCACCGGCGAGCTTGGCTTGACGCTCCTGGAGCTTCTCACGGTCGTAGTCCGAGGTAGTCTCCTCGATCTGCGCTTTGATCTGCGCCACACGTGCTTCGATGTCGGCCTTGTCGCCCGATCCATCGATGATCGTGGTGGTCTCCTTATCGATACGCACCCGTTTGGCGTGACCCAGCATCTCAAGGGTGACGTTCTCCAGTTTGATGCCGAGGTCCTCGGCGATCATCTGACCCTTGGTCAGCAGGGCAATATCCTCAAGCATGGCCTTACGGCGATCGCCGAAGCCTGGTGCCTTGACAGCCGCGACTTTGAGGCCGCCGCGCAGCTTGTTCACGACGAGCGTGGCAAGCGCCTCACCCTCGATGTCCTCGGCGATGATGACGAGCGGCTTACCCGTCTGAACCACGGCTTCAAGGATCGGGAGCAGCGCCTGGAGCGAACCGAGCTTCTTCTCGTGGATGAGGATGTAAGGGTCCTCGAGATCGGCCAGCATCTTCTCCGCATTCGTGATGAAGTACGGGGAGAGGTAGCCGCGATCGAACTGCATGCCTTCGACCACATCGAGCTCGGTCTCGGCCGTCTTCGCCTCCTCGACGGTAATGACCCCTTCCTTGCCGACCTTCTCCATGGCGTGGGCGATCATCTCGCCGATTTCCTTGTCGCCATTGGCCGAGATAGTGCCGACCTGGGCGATCTCGGCGGAGGAGGCCACCTTGCGGGCACGCTCACCAATATCCTTCACGACCGCCGCAACAGCGAGGTCGATGCCGCGCTTCAGGTCCATCGGGTTCATGCCGGCGGCCACGTACTTCACACCCTCGCGGACGATGGAGGCAGCCAACACGGTTGCCGTCGTCGTGCCGTCGCCGGCGATGTCGCTCGACTTCGAGGCCACTTCACGCACCATTTGGGCGCCCATGTTCTCGAACTTGTCGGCGAGCTCAATCTCCTTGGCGACGGTGACGCCATCCTTGGTGATGCGCGGCGCGCCGAAAGACTTCTCAATCACAACGTTGCGGCCCTTAGGCCCGAGCGTCACCTTTACGGCACTGGCAAGAAGCTCGACACCGCGCAGCATCTTCTCGCGGGCATCGGCAGAAAAACGAACGTCTTTGGCAGCCATGGGAAAAGTCACTTCAATGTTAGCTTGGCCCCGAGGCACACCACATCGGGCGCCTCAAGGGGCAGCGTTGGCAGATCGCGCGCGGGTGTATGGCCCTTAGGCGACGACGCCCATGATGTCGGATTCCTTCATGATCAGGAGGTCCTGACCGTCGAGCTTGACCTCGGTGCCGGACCACTTGCCGAACAGGACGCGATCACCCGCCTTGACGTCCAGCGGGTTGACGCGACCGGCTTCGTCACGGGCGCCAGGGCCGACGGCGACGATCTCGCCCTCCTGCGGCTTCTCCTTAGCATTGTCCGGGATGATGATGCCGCCCTTGGTCTTCTCTTCGCCTTCAATGCGGCGGACGACGACACGGTCGTGCAAGGGGCGAAAGTTCATGGTTGAGTTCCAATCTCCCTGCCGATGATGTCGGACCGGTACGGTCAAATCATCGCAAGGAAGGCGGCTGCAGAAAGATTCACAGCCGCCCTGCACGAGACGTGCTTAGCACTCAATGAGTGAGAGTGCTAATGCGCTGCAGCCCGGGATGTGGAGCGGCTCAGGGATACAGCGACACCTGGTGAGATAGACGGCTCGCCTCAGCGTTTTACACAAGACCTGTAGCTTGTTTGAAAAGTAGCTTATCTTCTCGCTTTAGCTTTGCGAGCCGCGTAGCGGGTGTCCCGCGCGAGCTTCTGCTCCACCTTTTCTGCGGCTTGGCGCTCGGTTTTTTCGATTGCTTGACGAGCTATCTCAACGGCAGCGCGCTCTTGCGCGGCAGCGGCCTCCCGCACGCGGTCAGCCTCTGTCGAAAGGCGCAAAGCCTCACGATCTGCTGCCCGGATCTCACGGGCTTCCGAGATAGCTTCACGCGCAGATTGTCTAGCGACAACTGCCGGGTCATCAGTTGCAGGTCGCGCACGAAAACGAGCTAAGGTTTCTTGACGTGCCGTCTCCGCGGTTTGAAGGCGACCAGATAAAGGGTCTTTTTCGAAATGGCTCACACATATTCCTTGCGCGATTGGCTAAATCGCTGAGGGCAGAAACAATAAAAGCCGCTTCCAACACGACGACCGACTAGCGCTTGTTGGCTGCCTTCACGGCGTTGCCGACGACGTCCTTGGTGGAGGGGGCTGACGCGTTCGTCTTTGTGGTTTCCTTTTTCGGCTTCTTGCTCTCGCGGTTTCCGCGCTTGCTCTCTTGGGCCATGTCGGTCTCCTGTGCGCCTACGGGCGCGGCACTCGTGAATGTCGGTCTGCCTTCCCGGAAGGATCAGACCCTTCCGGGGCCTTCCGCTCCGACTAGGCGAGGACGAGTTCGGCTTGGGACACGGCGCGCTCGCCGGACGCCGACTTGATGCGGTAGCAGGGATTTCCGCCGCGATCCTCGGGCATCAGGCGGATCACCTCGTAGGTGTCGCCCCGCGCGTTGCGATCCGATGCCTCGCTGGCGCGGGACTGACGGACGCGCTGACCGAGCTTGAACTGGTGGGACATGGTGGTTGGTCCTTCCGCTGGACGCGGTGGGAAGGCGGTGCCTTCCACTCGACACAGGTCCAACCCCTCGCACGGGTCAGGCTCTGGGGCGGCCCCGCCCCCTTCAAGATGGGACTTCTTCGTGTCGGGTGTAAGGGCTAACGGCGCCTCGGCGGCGCAATAGTAGCCGTATCCTCAACCTGCGGAGCCGGCTGAACCAATGATACAACGGACTGCCGGATAGAAAAATCACCCCGCCAAGACATTAGTCTTATCAAATTGCCTGTCTGATATCCGATCGTTTTCTTGGCATACTGTATGTATGCATCCGACGCATCCAGGAGCACTCAGAGCTTCAACGGCGGTCTTCGCCGCCGTGGAGTAGCTTCTTAATCGCCTCAGCTCCCTTAGCTGTCGCTGTAGCCCTCGAAGTGGGTGCTGGGGCGGCCCGCGTCGATGGAGTGGTCGGAGTCGGTGCCGGGGCTGCGGTGGGTGAGAACGGGTTGGCCGTTGGGCTCGCCGGAGTGTCTGCCGGCGCACCGCACTCAGCCTTCCGGAAGTCATTCCATTTCTGTCCGTTCAGGGTCCCGCCCTACTTGGCGGCCTGGTACTTCACGGAGCAGTCCTTGGTCGACAAGGCTGACGCCGGCGTCGCGAACGAACCCGCGAAGGCGAGCAAGGCAACGGACAAGGCAAGGCGGGCCATGGCAGACAGTCCTCTGATACGATGAATGGATGGCTGGCCCTAGCTCTGGATAGCCTGCTCCGCATCAACGGACGCTCATGCAGAATGACGCGGTGACGCACACGGCGCAATGCAGAGGGACGTTCGCTCAGCCGCCGAAATCTGGCTCTTCATCACCTCCGGCACGAACCTGGTCTGCTGCGTCGCTGAACAGGTCAGCCACGGCGCCCGCTTTCAGATCGCGCATGCGCTGCAGGACGTCGGGATCGGCGCCTTCGATATTAATGCCTTGGATCTGGTTGGCGAAGGCGGCGCCTAGCGCCTCAACATTTTCGGCCGAGATCCCTTCCTGACCGAACACCATGGGGGCCATGGTCAGCACCAACGCGCGCAGGGCCGACACCTCGGCCCGCAGTTCAGCCAGATCGCTCGCCATCGTCATCTCTCCGCCTATCGTGCGTCAGGCTATTCCCATCCAGAAGCACAGCCTACCGAATGGCGCTTGATCGCTACGGAGCATTCGGGGGGCCGCTGGTGCTTTCGCGAAGGTATCACCCCATGAGGAGGACGCCTCAGCCAGCAGCCGCCTAAACGCTCGTTCCGAGCACCTTGCAAACATCTTTCGCTGCGGATGAACAGCTCTGGGCCATGAACATCCCTTCCCGCCGCCAACGTTCGACAAGGCAGGAACGTGCCAGTTCAGGCTCAACTCAGGGGCAGATCTCTGGGACGGTCGCGCGGCATACCGGTAAAGCCCTCCAGCCAAGCCTCACGTTCTTCGGAGCCGGCGGGGTAGGGACAGCATTCACGCTTGCGACCATGGGCACGGGCGTGGGCACCTTGGTTGATCGGATCGGACTGGGATCTCGGGTGCTCGGACATGGGTGATGCCCTCCAAAACCCGCCAACCTCGTTCGCGGTCGAGTTGATCCGAGGCGTAAGTGCCTTGCGGAGCCGAGGAGCGCCCTATGGCTTCATCATGCCGCGTTTGTAGCGGTCCGAATTGGAAGCCGACCCCTTAGTCCCGCCCCGTTCGTAGCCGATCCTATGCCGGCAGTGGCGAAGGGATGAACGCCCCTAACGCTTCAGCCTGGTGGAGGGAGCAACGCGCTTGATCAACGTCTTAGCAGCCATCGTATCGGTCTTCGTGGTTTTGGTAACGGGCGCTTTGCTGAAGGTGGCGCTCCTGCCCTTCCGGCTTGTTCGCGGGCTTCTGCGCCGCCGACTCGCTCCAACCTAGGGGAGGTGCTTCGCGACCAAAGCACCGAGCCACAGCAATGCGACCAGGATCAGCACCGCCCAAACGGCGATCATGATCGTTGCGGCCCGGATGCCCAGGAGCGCCGAGTGCTCCGGTGGGCTTCTGCCTACCTGTGGGATGATCTTCGGCTCGTCACGCATCGCATGCCCGCCTGTGCTTGCCATCCAGTAGGGGGGCGCACAGCGCGAACCACTCACCGACGACAATCAAAAGCAGTACCACGCATGGCTGCGCCGGTCCTGCCTATCTGAGGGATGTCGGAGATCGCCCTACCGATGGGCAAAACTCTGCCGTTCCGGCAGCTTCTTGGAGGGTTTTGCCGGCAAATTCGTACCCAGAGTTATGCCCTTATCCGTTGGATGCATCGCTTTGCACCCTATGGCCTTCGGCTGTGCCCTTCCCTCGGAAGACAATGCGAAACCGTTTCGCTTCTGGCCGGCACCACGGCGCATCCACGCCTGCCACTCGCGGCTGATGATGCGGAGAAGGTTGGGACTGTTCTTCCGGCCCTCGTGGCGGCGCTCCTCGATCGTCAGCAGCCCGTCACCCTCGGCGAGGGCCGACAGATTGCAGGAGAAGGCCCGCGAAGGAGGCGAGGCACGAGCGGATTACGACGCGACCCAGCAGGCCACCGAGGACAAGACGGTGCGCCTCAAGGCCCTTCGGCTCGCCAAGGAGCAGGCTGACAAGGAGGCCGCCAAGAAGGTGGTCAAGAAGGCAGCCAAGAAGAGGTAGCTCGGTCTTGCGTGCTTCGATGCAGGGGCGCCCCAAGCCGAAATAGAGGTGTTGCGAGCTAAAATTGCCTGTCTGCGGATTATACCGCCAAGGTTGGGTTAAACTTGTGTTAGGGATGTGAACACCCCCTTTGGCCGGCTGCCATCGTATCGGCGCCCGAGGGGATGTCCTTCATCAGAGACGGAGCCCAGATGAAGTTGATCGTCACCGGCCGGCAGAACGACAGCGACGTGTCGTTCCAGCGCTCGTCTCTCGACAAAGCGTTGCAGAAGGCGCGCGATCTAGAAGCCGAGGGATTTGACGGTGTCAGCATCAGCGACATCACTGGCCGGTCCTATGGACCGGCTGAGTTCGACGACTGCTTCGTGCGGTCGCCAGCATGACCACCGCTGACTACGGTCTCCGGGAGCGGGCCGAGATAAGGGCTGCTAAGAAACAAGAACGAGCAGAGACAGTGGCCGCCGAGCTAGTGGAGCAGGCGCGTAAGGGAGGGGAAGCACGAGCAGCTTATGACGCTGCTCGGCAAGCCACCGAGGACAAGACGGTGCGCCTCAAGGCCCTTCGGCTCGCAAAGGAGAAGGCAGCCTAAGAAGCGCTGATCCAAGCTTGCGGGTCCCTGTGCGTTACTGCCGGGCTCCCACCCATTAATGGGGGGCGCGTGATGGCTCAAACTGGTCAGGTTCACCCAGGATAAGCGTTGGGAAATGCCTGCGTACAGGCCCATATGATCTCCATGATCATCTTCACTCCCAATCCCCATTCCCTGCGGGTCACACCGTCTGCAACGGAGCCTGGTCGGTTCGACTGGGCGATCTGGAGAGACAAGGAGGTGGTGCAGCGGTCAGTGCGCTCTTTTGGCTCTGAAGGAGCCTCGGAAGCAGCCGGTGACACAGCCCTTCGGGCGGTCACTGCGATCTGGCAGACTGCGAAGTAGCAGAGCGCAGCTCTCTCGTGGGGGAGCCGAATATACAGCTCTCACAATGTCAGGTGTGGAGATCGGCTTTCATCTGGGAACCAGAGAGGCTGATCCGCCGCTTGAAGGGGGATCGGGCCTTGCCATGATCTGGCCGGGCGTAGGTCTGACGCGATTGCGCGTAGATGGCCTCACCGAGAGGCCCTTCCGCTCCCGACAGAGCGGCCATCGTACAAGTGGCTCCTACCTGTAGACCCAGCTCATGCGTGTGACTGCGACCGTAGAGGTAGGCTGCCAAGCGAGCCCGTATGTTCTCGGGAATGTCAGCGATAAGGAGCAGCATCTTGTCCGCGTCGGCGCGATAGACACGCCCTAGCAGATCGAGCGAGACAGGACAGGCTTCGGTCTCATGGTAGATCGGACGATCCGAGATCACGACGGCACCTGCCTTCCGGTAAAACGCAGGCTGGTCAGGAGATAGTTAACCAAACGTAACCGACACAGGGAACGAGCAATTGCCCTGGGGTGTGACACAGGACTGGGGCAACTATGGGCGCGGGCATGACTTGTCACAGCCTACATGGACGACAGCGATTTATGTCGGCCTAAACGAAAGTGCCCTGTGAAATACCTTGTTCTCGCCAGCGTCGCCCTGTTCGCCACTGCTCCTGCCTATGCGCAAACTGGTCCGCTGCGCCAGCCCGGCACTGCTATCGTCACCCAGGAGCCGAACAGCACTGGCAACGATCGAGACATTGTCGTTTCGCGGGGCGCCACGGGTGCCGACACGGCAACCTCCGACTCGGCTGCAGGCGGCAATGCGAACAAGCCTGAGCAGGCTGTTCCGAACGGCAGCGCTGGTGGTGGGAGCGGCGGCAGCAATTAAATAGGGACCGCTTCAGATCGGTTTATCCAGCTGGCGTTTCTACAGGAAAGACATTTACCCGCCTGGCTACGGTCATGGCGGGTTTTTGTTTCAGCGTGCGAACCCACCCTCACCCACAGCATGGCGCGAACGATGGAAGGGTCATACAGCCCTCGTGCGCCCTTCGGCTTTCAGCACAGCGTCCTCGCTGCGATAGCTGATCCGGCCGCACGAGCCGTGTCCCCCGACAGGCGCTTCTTGCCCGCCTCCAGGAACTCCTTGGACCAGCCGTAGTACATCGAGGCGGCGATCCCCTCGCGTCGGCACAATTCGGCGATGCTGTCCTCGCCACGCAAGCCTTCCAGCACCACGCGGATCTTCTCCTCGGAGAAGAACTGCCGACGGACTTGTCGCAAACCTTGCCTTAAGCCGCGGCAGAGGCCGGATCTGCCGCGTTTTCAGGTTTTGTTAACCGTCGAAAGTCCGAAGCAGAACCCGAGCAACTGGTTCTGCTCGCGGACGGTCCACGCGCCGGCAAAGCCAAAGCCCTTGCGCAGCCAGAGCATGGCCTCGAAGCCGCAGATCGTGCGGCGCGCTGTGTTGAACGAGCGGAAGCCGCCCACCCGCGGCATCGGCTGCTTCACCCGGAAGTGGTCGCTTTCGATGCCCTGCTGTAGGTGCTTCGTGACGTAGTGGAGTGGGATGCGGGGCAGCAGGCCCACCTTGCGGCTCTCAGCGATGGTCGGCGGGTAGGTGCTGGCGCCATCTGTGCCGATCCGGTCAGGGGCGAGAAGCGGCTGATCCGCCAACATCTTACGGAAGAACCGCTTGGCCGCGTCGAGGTCTCGCCGGGCGGTCAGCAAGAAGTCGACGGGGTTCCCGTTCTTATCGATGGCGCGGTAGAGGTAGCGCCACTCACCCCGCACCTTGATGTATGTCTCGTCGATCCGGAGCGACCCGCAGTGCGGCTTGCGGAACTGGCGTAGCCGCTTCTCGATCAACGGTGCGTAGGCGAGCACCCACCGGTTCAGGGTGGAGTGGTCCACCTCCAGGCCGCGCTCCAGGAACAGCTCCTCGATGTCGCGGTAGCTAAGCGGGTAGCGCAAGTACCAAGAAACCGCTTGCACGATCAGGGCGGCCTCGTAGTGCCGACCCTTGAAGTCGCCCTTGGCGCGCTGCTTGAGCTTGGCGGCGATGGCGGACAGGATCATAGGGGGCCTCCGAAAACGGAGGCGCCATGCAGGCCGTATAGTCAACGCGGGGTAAACGCCGACGCGATCGCGTTTGCGACATGTGTGGACGGCCCCTGCGGTGCAAGTGGAAAGTGGTGCCGCCCGGTCGGGGTGCAGTCATGTGTCCGGCCTGTTGACGCGGCGCTGATGACCGCTGGCCCTGATGAAGTCCGCGATTGAGGTCCCTATCAGGCCCACGCGCTATGATGCGCTTGTCGCAAGGCGGGCTCTCCTCAATCCCGGCTCGACCGGTTCGTCATCACCTCTCAGCACTCGGCACCCCCGCAGCCGGCGAGACAGCCGGCAGACGGGATCTCATCAGACGGCGGGCGCTCTGTAGACTTCGCCGCGCATCATCACCGCCCAGGCGATCCGGGCGGTCTTGTTGGCCAGAGCCACCGACACGACCCGGGCGGGCTTGCGCTCCAAAAGCCGCTTAGCCCAGGCTCGGCCGGGATTGTCCTGGCGTGCCACCCGAATCACCGCCGTGGCCCCCACCACGAGCAGCCGGCGGATCATGCCGTCACCCTGCTTGCTGATGCGTCCGAGCCGCTCTTTGCCGCCGCTGCTATGCGGTTGTGGCGTTAGACCGAGCCAAGCCGCAAACTGCCGGCCGGAGCGGAACAGGCCGGGGTCGGGCACGGCCGCCGCGATGGCACTCGCGGTGATCGGCCCAATGCCTGGGATCGTCAGCAGGCGGCGGCTCGCAGCGTCGTTGCGGCACCAAGCCACGATCTCGGTCTCGGCCTTTTTGACTTCCTCGGCGACCGCTTCGATCTGACCGATGAGGCGCCGGATCGCGGATCGGGCCAACTCTGGCAGGTCGGCCTGCTCGGTCCTGAACTGCGCGATGGCGCTCGTCACGCCGGCAGCACCCTGGGCTGCCACGATGCCGAACTCAGCCAGGTGACCGCGCAGGGCATTGATCAGCATGGTCCGCTGCCGGACGAGCAGATCGCGCACCTTGTGCAGCATCAGCACCGCCTGCTGATCCCGCGTCTTGACGGCGACGAAGCGCATGGTCGGGCGTTGGACGGCTTCAGCGATCGCCTCCGCATCAGCCGCATCGGTCTTGCCGCGCTTCACGTAGGCCTTCACGTAAGCTGGCGGCATCAGCTTGACGGTATGGCCGAACTTCGTCAGCTCGCGCCCCCAGTGATGCGCGGTCGCGCAGGCTTCCATGCCGACCAAGCAGGGAGAGAGTTTAGCGAAGAAGGCTAGGACCTCAGCCCGGCGCAACGACCGCCGCACGAGGACCTTGCCCTGCGCATCGATGCCGTGGACTTGGAAGACGTTCTTCGCCAGATCGAGGCCGATGGTGCTAACCTGTGCCATGGACGGCTCCTGTCGATGAGATCCAACGGACCTCATCCTGGCACAGCGATGCCGTAGCGGGGGCCGTCCACCCCATCAGGCCCCTCTGGCAATGGGTGAAGGCGCAGATCGGAGCGACGCATGTCTAAGAAGCCCCGCCCCTCGATTAACGACCAGCTAGCCCAGATCGCAGCAAAAGGACCACCTACAAACAACGCTGTCACGTTGCCACGTGACAGCGTGGAAACGTTGGAACGTGGGTCCTGACAACGTGGTGGCTGGCCGGGCTGTTGCTCATGATACCTCTGAAGAGGAGCGGGATGGCTATAAGCGGCGGGTGCGTTTCGAGAAGCCGCATGCGTCCGTCTACGCCCACCCGAAGGTCTTCAAGGCGCTGCGTGAGATCGCGGCGGCTCAGGACTGCAAGCCACACGACCTCTACCTCGAAGGGCTTCGCCTCGTGTTGCGTGCCCACGGCCGGGACTTCGATGCACTAAACCGTGGAGAATAGCCAGTTGTCACGTGACAACGTGGCATCGTGGGGAAATCCGTAGGCGGTGAGCGGAAGAGACGATCATGGACGAGTTTACTGTCAGGGTGTCCGCAGCACGTACAAGATGCCATCAATGACTGCGCGCAGTGGCCGGCGCCACGGGCGGCCTGTGCTGGACGGCGCCGGTAGAAACGGCGCAAGCACCGCCCACTCGGCATCATTGAGGCTGGTTGCGTAGGGCAGGCTCTCGCACGCAAGCTCGGCGCGGGCAGCGGGCGTCCACATTGGGGTTCCTGGGTGAGGGTCAGACACTCTCCCAACCCCCACGATGCCCGCCGCTCACCCAACAGCTAAGCTGTTCAGCCCGTTATGAAACGGGGTCTCAGCAGTCATTAAAGTATTTCAGAAATGATCCTAATATCGTGCTAGAAGAAATCCCGGTTCGTATAGCGACCGGGCGAAAAATTATTCATGACGTCAGTCTGCATTATAGCCGTACAGGCCAGCGGTTTCGCTGAGATCTTGGTTCCTGCGCATCCTAGGCCGCCAGGGATCACCGAACCTGCCGATATGTCCAGCGGACGGCAGCTTCTAATACTGCAAGCGTACATCCGGAACCGATTTCAGCGCTTTGTAGTGGTTGCTGATGACATTGCCAGTGTATTCAAAGGTCCCCTCACGCTTGACAGCCTCGACTTCTTGGGAGGCCTCTACAAGGCCTATGACGGGCTTGTTGATGAGGATCAATCAATGACAGTCTTCAGCAATCCAATGTGCATCGCCTTCGGGGTTGGAAGCGAAAGCCTTTCAAAGCGGGTTAGGAACACGATAAGGCGCAACGCTCCGTACAATGGTCAGTGGACACCTTGCGGAATGAAGATAGTACTGGGAGAAAATCGAGCGGGGCACTAAGGTCGAAGCCACTTCATCGTTCCCTAGGCACGATCCCCTCGTCAATCCGAAGCGTCTCATCCATTACCGAGTGGTCACTGCCGATAGAGCGACACGCTACGTTCTAGCGCGCGGTCTTATCACTCTCGATCATGCCGGCCGCCCGATACGAGGAAGCGGTGTCCTGATCGACATCACTCAGAACCGGCTGGATGAGGCTGCTTCCGCTCAATCTGTCCACCCGCTGAAACGCGCCGCCGAGCATTGTCTTGCAGCGCATAAAGCCCTCCAAGACCTGCCTGGAACGCTTCTCCATTAGATGAGCGCCATGCTGCTGCTGGAGGTTGGACGTCGCCTATCAAGGCTAGAAAGCGATCAGCGCCGGGCGCGAATGAACTGACCCACGAGAACAGATTGTTCTCAAAAGTTTTCCTCGCTATCGAAGTCCTGCAGGAGTAGCATTACGGCATCGGCGCTATTGGTTGGAGTAGGTCAATGACCCCCCTCGATGCCAAACGTCTAGAAATCTCTGAGTTAATTGCGGCTGAGTTGGGCTTTGATGATCTCGACGGGATGGATACTGCAGACCGCGCGATGGTCGACCAACACACCGACGACGCAATCGCGAGCTGTGCAGCGTATCTTACCAATCCTGCTGATGGCGAAAACTCCAATATCAGGTTGCGACAGTTATTAAAGCAGCACCTATCTCTCTCCAACATGCAAATTACGCAAGACAATAACCATCACATCTAGCTCGGGATCGGAGAAGCGTGATGGTACAGGCACCAGGCAACTTCAAAGAATTTTTCGATGCCTACGTACTGGAGGAGTGGGCTCATTCAGCAGCCGGTTCATCTCGCAATCTTGGGTATGAACACGCGTTGCCTGCATTAAGCCCGGAGCACTGGCAAATGGTGCTAACGAGCGTCACCGCACGCATGCAGATGCGAAGCACTTTGCCGTCGCCTGGATGGAAGACTGCCCTTGCGCACCATGTTGGGCGCCCGGCAAACTGACCCTGCTCATACAGGCGCCCCTTGGACCCACCTCAGCTGCGACCGCCGGCCAATAGCTCAGCGCGATACCTGGTAGTTTAGATCCCAGACCGTTCTCTCCATCTGGGCTCGTTCCTCGGGTTCGAGAGCCGTGACGAACGAAAGTGAGGGGACGCCGATGCAAAATTCACTAGATGATACCCTGGGTTCTACCAGAGTCGCCGCACGCGGCTTTCTAGCTGATCTGCGTGAACACGCAGATCACGCGGGGTCGCCCGGATGGGTCAGCATCCCCACTCTGGTCCATCGCATCGCCGAGGAGGCCACTCGAACAGCAGGAGATTGGCCAACTCGCTCAGGCCGACACCGCTTCCTTGTGGAGCTAGCAGGCGAGGCGCGAAGCGAATGGATGGTGCAGCGCGAACCGGCCGGCCTTCGAGCACAGTTCTATGACGCCCTGCACAGACGCATCACCGAGATGGCAGACGCCGAGCGCGCCTGACACACCAATGCCAGGCGATCCTGCTCCGATATTAATCGAACAATGCGGCGGCTGTTGGCGGAACATCGTGCACCGCGGTACAGAGCGAGGTCATCCCCTCGAAGGATGATGCGTGAGCCTGTTCCCATGCCGATCAAGCGGCCAGTCAGATTGGGAGGTCTCCGCGTCAGGTGCGAGCTATGACAAATCCTCCGGTCGATAGTGGCGGCCTTCCGTCTCTGCCAGCGGTTTGGCTGCAAACCGCGGAGGGGATAGCGAAGCATTCGCTGGGATACGCCTCCATCGCTGAGGTGCCTCCTGAACACCGCAGCCGCGTTCTGGATCTGACGAGTGTAGGAATGGTGGCGCTCGGCGTCGAGCCGCCGCCTGGCTGGCAGGCGGCTCTGGCGAAACAGTGTGGCTGGGACAATTCCTGACGTCGGACTGTCGCCGATAGTTCGCTAAGTTGTCACGCGGCTTCCAGTTTCGGTGGCAATCTCATCAGCAAGCAATTGGTCTAATTCGCTATCGGCGTTCTAGACCCGTCTGCGGTTCACAGGTCAGACTGGGAGCGGTGCTACTTACCTCGAATGCACAAGCCATCACGGAAGCGGTACTCGTGATCTTGCTTCCGTAGGTACGTATGCGCAGTCGAAGGCTGGCAAGTACAGGCGATAGCCAGAGATCCGAAGAAGCTGGCACCCTGACGCTTCGATGAAGGTGAGGGAGGACAGCCCTACAGGCTCCCTCCACAGCGCCCAATGCCGCTCAGCCGAGATGCCGAAGCGTGCATGGCAGAGCGAATGGCGCCACGCCGATCAAAGGGCAAGCGTCACGTAGTAAAATGCGCTACGAGAAAATCTCAAATAAATTGATGGAGCTAATATGGACGAGGCCTCGTACGCTCTCATGGTCAATTTGACTGCGCAAATGGAAACTATGCGGACCGCAATGATTCAACTTGCAAGCAACCATATCCGGTCGCTACCTATCTCGATGAAAGAGAGCGCCTTGGTGGAATTGCAAGATGCTATGAGTGAAATACCGATGCCAAAAAGTCCCTCACTGGAAGGTGAGGACACCTTCCATAAAAACGTTCGATCTGTCGTTCCAGGGCATGCTCAGTTGTTTGTGCAAGAGCTTCGGCGGGAGCTTTCTAAGACGAACTAATATCGGAAGGAATCATTCTCAGCCCAACCTTAATCATGAATTAAGCTGAGTTGGCGACCTGCGACTCGGATTGCGTACCCGAGCGCGCCACATCGGAGGTATGATCCACTGAAATAAGGAGCTTTAAAAATGAGCGACGAAGTCAAAAGACTACAAATCCCCCTAGAGAACGCAACAAGTGCTCCGATCATCTTCCTGGATGAGGCGCCGGTCTTCGGTATGCACGGGGCAGTAGGCCACGTCGCACTTACTGCGGTCATCCAAGACGAAGACGGACAAGGAGGCGTGACTGCGAGGCGGGTCGTTGTCGCCCATCTACGCGGCACAGTGGAGGCCTTTGCGTCACTTCGTAATGCGATCAACGGAATGGAATTGATCCTCACAGGACCAGCGCGACCTGAGGGACCGACGAATTAATTGGCATTAGCGAGGTGCTGGCAGGCTTGGGCGTGATTATAGCGGAAAGCCTCGCCGTACCGGCTGGCGGTCGTCCTGGGGCATTCTGGAGCACATAGGAGCCGATGAAGTCTGCCAAGCGCACTCACATATTCGAGCGATGAGCGAGCCGAGCGCCACTTACCCTTACGTTTTAGAAGTTCAGCCGAACCCACACGCCAAAGGAAGTTGGCAATGGGCTATTCGGCAAAACAATAAGCTTATTCAACGATCGGATCGCGCGGCGAACTCCGAATCAACCGCACGCGCGCGGGGGTTAGAGCAAATCGAGAAGTTGATCCACGGCGCATATGACGAGCGGCGGTGAAACGCTCAAGGCTGCGTGAAACACATAGCGCAAGAGTGTCGGAAAAACGATCGGATACCCGACAACATAGCAAATAGGACGAATGTCTTGTTTGAATGGTTTTCTGCCGGTCTGCTTTTATCGGGAGAGGCATCAGAGCGGACGTCGCGATCCCCGCCCGCTCACGACCCTTCTGCGACCTTGAGAGTGTCCGCTTCCGGCCTGTCCAATCTTTCTGCGCCGTTTAGCTTCGCTCGAACTTGTCCTATGGAAGACGGTTGTGAGGAAGCCGCTCTTTTCCAGGATAGCGATGAAACGTGACGTGCTGCTGGAACTGAACGATCAGCTCCACGAGGCCACTGGCATTGCCGCGATGACGTTCATCGCTTCTGAGGTGGTCGGCCGCGCTCTGGACGTCACCAGCGCCGGATACGGCACGATGGATGCCGATATGGATGGCTTCGTCATCGAGCGGAATTGGTCCGCCCCGGGTATCCCCGGCATCGCGGGCCGCTATCGGATGCAGGATTTTGGGCACTACAGCCCGGATTTGCAACTCGGTCGCGACGTTGTCATTTCCGATGTTCGGTTGGACCCACGAACCGTAGAAACTGCCGCCGCTCTGGAAGGGGCTGGCGGACGGGCCTTCGTCAACATCCCGGTCATGGAACGCGGCCGCATGGTCGCCGTGTTCTTCGTCCTCAGTACGACACCGCGACTGTGGACGACCGAGGAACTCGCATTCATCCGCGAAGTGGCAGACCGGACGCGATCGGCGGTCGAGCGCCGAAGAGCGGAGGAAGATCTGCGAGCTATGGCGGCCTCACTGGAGCGGCAGGTGGCCGAGCGCACGGCGGACCGCAACCAGCTATGGCAGCTCTCCTCCGACATCATGCTCCGCTGCGGCTTCGACGGTGGCATCATCGCCGTCAACCCGGCCTGGGCCGACGTGCTCGGCTGGTCAGAGCGGGAACTTCTCGGCAGGACGATCTTCGACTTCATTCACCCCGACGACTTGGAGCACACGGTCAGGGGGGCGCAGTCGTCGTCAGAGGGACACGGGTTCGCGCGCTTCGACAACCGCTACCGCCACAGGGACGGCAGCTATCGCTGGATCAGCTGGTCAACCCGTCCCGACGCCGGGGTCATCAACGCCGTAGGCCGGGACTTCACCGTCGAGCGTGAGCGTGCCGACGCCTTAGCGGCCGCCGAGGAGGCCTTGCGCCAGTCCCAGAAGATGGAGGCGGTCGGCCAGCTCACGGGCGGGCTGGCGCACGACTTCAACAATCTCTTGGCGGGTATCTCCGGCTCGCTGGAGATGATGCAGAACCGCATGAGCCAGGGACGGTTCAACGATGTCGAACGCTACATGGTAGCCGCGCAGGGCGCCTCGAAGCGCGCCGCCGCGCTAACCCACCGCCTGCTCGCGTTCTCCCGCCGCCAGACGCTCGACCCCAAGCCGACCAATGTGAACCGGCTGATCAACGGCATGGAGGATCTGATCCAGCGCACGATCGGCCCGACCATCCATCTGGAGACGGTCGGCGCCGCCAGCCTGTGGCCCGCGCTAGTGGACCCGTCGCAGCTTGAGAACGTACTACTGAACCTGTGCATCAACGCCCGGGACGCGATGCCGGACGGAGGCCGCATCACCGTCGAGACCGCCAACAAGTGGCTGGACCGACCGGCAGCGCAGAAGCACGCTATCCCGGAAGGCCAGTACCTTTCGATGTGTGTGACTGACACCGGCACCGGGATGCCGCCGGAGGTGATCGCCCGCGTGTTCGAGCCGTTCTTCACCACCAAGCCGATCGGCGAGGGCACCGGGCTTGGTCTGTCGATGATCTACGGGTTCGCACAGCAGTCCGACGGGCAGGTGCGCGTCTACTCGGAGGTCGGCGAGGGCACGACCGTGTGCATCTACCTGCCGCGCCACTTCGGCGAGGGAGAAGTGGACGAAGCGACGGAGAAGGCGCTGGCCCTCCCGCGCGCCGAGCAAGGCGAGACGGTGCTGATCGTGGACGACGAGCCGACCGTGCGCATGCTGGTCACCGACATCCTGGAGGACCTCGGCTACACCGCGATCGAGGCAGGCGACAGCGCGGCCGGGCTGAAGGTCCTGCAATCGGACGTGCGCATCGATCTACTGGTCACGGACGTGGGCCTGCCCGGCGGCATGAATGGACGGCAGATGGCCGACGCGGCCCGTGTGTCGCGACCAGACCTCAAAGTGCTGTTCATCACCGGCTACGCGGAGAACTCGGTGCTCGGCAACGGACACCTCGCTCACGGCATGGCGGTTCTGACCAAGCCGTTCGCGGTCGAGGCGATGGCCGCGCGCATCCGGGAAATGATCGCGTCCTGATCCGGCGCACCTGTGTCGTGATCTACTTCTCTCCCAGCCCATCACAATCGCAGCCCGGAGCCCCGTAAGACGACCCTATGCAAACGACCGCTTTCGGGCGTTGAGCAAACTACCACTCCCCACCCCAGGCAGAAATTGACTGCCGGCGGACGAATGGCCGCTTTTGGGAAGCCCCGACGACTGCTCGTACGGCTGGATTGGGTCGGAAGCAGACGGCATGCTTTGTCGGGAAAACGAACGTTTTACTGACAAATGTAGCTGCATGGTGTGGCAGGGGGAAGTTCGCCGGAGGCCTACGAAACGTCCGGACATCGCTTGAAGCAGACAAGCTCGCGCCTCGCCTGTCAAAGTTGTAGCCAGCCTAGCCGTTCAGCAGCGCGGTCGGCTTTGAGGGCACCGAGTTATCCTCAGTCACCGGGCGTAGTCCGTTACTTTACATCTTTACTCTCATCACGGATGAAATTTGAGCCTATGGGAACATGCTCAAGGGAAAATAGCTTCTTGACCAGCATACTAAACGGGTTAGGGAGGCCGCGATGAAGGTCACAGTGAACATCGATTGCACCCCTGAGGAGGCGCGCACATTCATGGGCCTTCCAGACCTTCAGCCTATGCAGACTGCTGTCATGGCTGAGATGGAGAAGCGTATGCTGTCTGAGATGGACCGCTTCTCACCCGAGACAGTGATGAAAAGCTGGATGTCACTCGTCCCCCAGAACCCTGAGCAAATGCAGGAGGCATTCACGAAGCTGTTCCAGCAAGGCTTTGGCGGACCTAAATCACGCTCAAAGTGAGCGCTCGTTTGCCAACGCGGGCAACGGGCCACGCAGCATCCAAGAGGACACCTTACCGCCCCCACAACTCCTCTTGTTTCTCTGCCGATAAGTGCGGCCCATGCCCTCGTAGCCCGCAGGACAGTGCCGGACACAGGTCCCAGCGGCGATACCGTGCTATAAGATCGTCCGGTTCACAAAGCGACCGGCGGAAGCCAGCCATGTCGACCGTGTGCGTCGTTGCCGTGAGACCTGATGGATATGGCGAGGTTCTGCTCGACGCTCAGGTGCGTCCCGCCGATATCTCGCCGCCCGTAGAAAGGTCCGGCAGCAAACAACTAATCCTTCTGCAATTATCAATTCAGAAAAACTTCCAAAAATTCCTCAATGCTACGAATATTCTAGACGCTAATTTCAGGCAGCCCTACTCGGCCGAGGGTTTGAGATTTTTGACCTCTATCTATAACGCATACGACATGATCGTAGATGACGAGCATCAGTCTTTGACGATCTTCAGTCGTAGTGAGGATGTCCGCTTTATGGTCAGCAGCGAGGCTTTCTCACTACGAGTCCGCAAAACAATCAGGCGGAATGCTGGATATGATCCTCAATGGTTTCCGTATGGCATGAAAACCATCTTGGTCGGGTATTGAAGCCGACGAAAACATTTGGTTTGCGCCCGAAGCCATCCTTTTGGAATTAGCTGGTGCGAACGTCAATTAGAGTGCACCATGTGCCGAAGATCTAGGCGCGGGATACACCTCATGGGCGATGTCGTGCGACCAAATTTTGCGCCGAAGGTAGGGGTAAGCCCAGCAGTATTGGCCCTCAACCCATGTGATCTGCTGAAAAGTTACGGAAAGGTCGGTCCCTACGGTGTGGCGCTCTACGGCATGAGTCATCCGGGCTCGTACCGCATGCTGAACGTGAAGCTCACTCACTACGAGACGGACGGGAGTTATTCCTTGGCCGTTCTCCCGGAAACGAAGGACGGAAACTCTGAGGCCCGTGCAATCGCTGGAGCGGTTCTCGAAGCGTTGCGCGTAATGGCCCTTATCGACTCGTGGCCGTGAAGCAAAATTTGTCGCTACCCCTCGGCTTGGTACGCGAGCTTAACTCCGTCTGCTGTGACTTTTTGCGAACCCTGCCCATCCCTATCGCGCGGCTTCCAGTTTCGGTGGTAATTTGACCAGCAAACAATTGGTCTAATTCGCTATCGGCGGTCAAGACCCGTTTGCTATTCACAGATCAGACTGGGAGCGGTGCTACTTACTTTGAATGCACAAGTCATCACGGAAGCGGCACTCGCGATCTTGCTTCCGTAGGTACATATGCGCAGTCGAAGGCTGGCAAGCACGGGCGATAGCCAGAGATCCGAAGAAGCTGGCACCCTGACGCTTCGATGAAGGTGAGGTAGGACAGCCCTACAGGCTCCCTCCACAGCGCCCAAAGCTGCTCGGCCGAGATGCCGAAGCGTGCATGGCAGAGCGAATGCCGCCACGCCGATCAAAAGGCAAGCGTCACGTAGTAAAATGCGCTACTAGAAAATCTCAAATAAATTGATGGAGCTAATATGGACGAGGCCTCGTACGCTCTCATGGTCAATTTGACTGCACAAATGGAAACTATGCGGACCGCAATGATCCAACTTGCAAGCAGCCATATCCGGTCGCTACCTATCTCGATGAAAGAGAGTGCCCTACTGGAATTGCAAGATGCTATGAGCGAAATCCCGATACCAAAAATTCCCTCGAGAGAAGGTGAGGACACCTTCCATAAAAACGTTCGATCTGTCGTTCCAGGACATGCCCAGATGTTTGTGCAAGAGCTTCGACGGGAGCTTTCTAAAACGAACTAATATCAAAAGGGATCATTCTCAACCCGAGCTTGAACATGAATTAAGCTGAGTTGGCGAAATGCGACTCGGATTGCGTACCCGAGCGCGCCACATCGGAGGTATGATCCACTGAAATAAGGAGCTTCGAAAATGAGCGACGAAGCCAAAAGACTACAAATCCCCCTAGAGAACGCAACAAGTGCTCCGATCATCTTCCTGGATGAGGCGCCGGTCTTCGGTATGCACGGGGCAGTAGGCCACGTCGCACTTACTGCGGTCATCCAAGACGAAGACGGACAAGGGGGCGTGACTGCGAGGCGGGTCGTTGTCGCCCATCTACGCGGCACAGTGGAGGCCTTTGCGTCACTTCGTAATGCGATCAACGGAATGGAATTGATCCTCACAGGGCCAGCGCGACCTGAGGGACCGACGAATTAATGAAGGTCCACTTATCTCTGCTGGCTCCACGCCGCAGCACTGTGTATCAGCGCTCCTAGCTTTCCGACGGTTCGTTTGATCGATTTAATTAGATAAGTAGGGTGGGAGTGTCACTGCTGCGCGCTCGCCAGCGGCTCGCGCAGGACTCGGTCGAGCAGGATCTGAGCGACGTAAGGGCGGTGGCCGAGGGCGCGCTCACGGGTGTAGATCTTGGCGATGGTCGCGCTGTCCTCAGGGTCCCAGTAATCCAGGCTGAGGATCGGCACCGGCGGCTCCGCCTCGGCGAGGGGGCGCAGGGCCTGCCGGTGCGGGTCGAGCTCGCTGGGCTCGGTCCAGCGGTAGCCGTTCGCCGGGGCGTCGTAGGTCGTCAGCAGGCTCTCGGCGACGACCCCGTCGACCTGCCCGATGAGTTCGGGCAGCAGGGCGTAGCCGCGGTTCATCAGCAGCATCCGGTCGGGATGGCGTCGGCGGATGGTTCGGACGAGGTCGATGGCGGCCAGGCGCATGCCGGCATAGCGCTCCGGGTCGGTTTGCTCGAGATGGGGCGGCGTATCGAGGGTGTCGAAGAACAGCCCGGAGAACCCGCGCTCCAGCAGGGCTGGAACCGCGACGTCCAGGATCAGGGTCCGCCAGGCGGGCCGGCGCACGTCGCACAGCACGGTGTCGGGCCAGTTCGGGTTGTCTCCGATGAAGAGATTCGGGTCGTCGATCCGGGCGAACAGGGGATTCGTGCGCTTGATTTCGCCGAGGCTGAGATAGCCCAGCACCTCGGTCCCGCGATCTCGCATCGGCGTCAGGGGGCCCTTGAAGCCCGGATCGAGCACGACGAGGTCGAAGCCCTCGAACGCGGCCGGCTCCAGGTCTTCGCCGTAGAACAGCGTCCAGGCCAGATGGGGGTAGCGGAGCCGGTCTCGCGCGCGCGCTGGCCGGTCGAGGAGGAGGCCGGCGGCCCCCAGGCCGGCGAGGAGCCGCAGGACGCTTCGGCGCAGGATGCTGGGGCGCAGGATACCGGGGCGCACGCGACTGGGGCGCCCGGCATTGTCGCGACCGTCGGCGGGATCACGCATCGCTCGACCTTCTGAGGCGGAAGTAGCGGCGAACCGGCCGGGCCCGTGCCTCGGCCGACCGCAGGGAGGTGTTGTTGGTGACGAAGGCATGGAAATGCAGCCAGGGCAGCTCGTGCGCGAGGAGCATCACCGCGAGGAGGAACGTGAGGGCCGAGGCGAACAGGTTGCCGTAGCCGAAGAACGGAAATCCGAGGGGCAGGAGGGCGGCGGTCAGCGTTCCGTTCAGGATGCAATACGTCGCCGAGACCGCGAGGGCGTGGCGGCGCAGGTCGAAGTAGAGCAGGAAGATGAAGCAGAAGGAGGCGCTGGTCTGGAACACCATCCCGACCAGGGCCGCCCGCAGGATGCCCATCTGGCTCGCCCGCAAGCCGAGGGGCTCGATCGCCACGTAGGAGACCAGGATGGCGATGAGGGCGACGGCCGCGAGGGCGATGAACAACCCGAACAGCTTGGCCATCACGAAGCGTGACAGGCGGGCCTGCATCCGCGCGAGGTCGCGGCGGCTGACCCCGTGGGCGAGGCTGCCGTAGAAGGCCCGGCTCAGGCGGAAGAAGTTTGTCTCCACGTGGACGAAGAACACCGCCAGGATGGGGATCGACGCGAGCTGCGCCCAGAACATCGGCGTGTCGTAGTTCGGCATGGTCCGGAAGGCGCCGCCCACCGTGGAGACGCCGACGGGCGCGGCGACCCACATGATCAGCTTGTCGACCCAGAGGCCGAGGGCGCAGGTGAGTCCGATCAGCGGCAGATCCCAATGCGTCCGCAGGGTCCGCGCCAGCGCGGCATCGGGCACGAGCGCCATCCCGTAATCCTGCAGCAGGCGCCGCGCCAGGACGAGGTCGATGATCGTCAGCCCGATGTTGAAGGCCGTGAGGAGCCGCAGCGGCTCGCTGCTCGGGGCGATCGCGATGAGCGCCACCATGACGGCCGCACCGGCACCGAAGGCCACGGCGACGATGACATGGCTTCGGATCGCGCCCATGAAGGGGATGAGCAGCCAGGCCGCGCCCATCAGCAGCAGGTTCTGCAAGCCGGCCACCGTATCCGGGCCGGGCAGGTCCGCGGCGAACAGGTAGAGCGGGCCGGCAACGAGGAGGGCCACGGCGGCGAAGAGGCCCTGCGCGACCACGAACGCGTAGGTGACGCTCGTGTCGCGCTTCAGCCAGACCTGATCCGAGACGAAACGCGTGCCGACGAAGGCGATCGGACCGGTGAGAATCGCCGAGATCAGGGCGTTGTAGATGATGATCGAGCGGAAGAGCGGAAGTCCGGGGCAGTCGTCGGCGGGACAGGCGGCGAGATCGATGCCGCCGATCGCCAGGACCGTGAAGATCCACGGGCCCGCCACCAGCAGGGCCGCGTAGACGTAGGCTCCGGCGGTGCTGGTCAGGGAGCGCCCCTGCGTCATGCGCTCCAGGGCGAAGCCTAGGCCGGCCATGGTATCCTCCCGATCTCCCCCGCCGGTCCGGTATCCCGTAGGGATTCGGACCGTCCGGAGGCTGGTGGGTCGAGAGCGGCCGGGTCGACGGAGTCGCAGAGCGCCTCGTAGAGGCCGACGATCCGGTCCTGATCGAACACCGCGTGAATGCGCGCACGCAGATCCTGATCCGAGGCGCCCCGCTCACCCACCGCCGCAGCCGTCACAGCATACTCTCCGTTCGCTCGCCGCGGTAGGTTTTGATGCTACAGAGAATAATATTGCGATTAATGTATTATCATTTTCACTATACTGATTAGATTGACTGTTGCGACATAAATCAAGATAGATCAAGTAAAGCTTCCGATAATCCTAATTCAGATGTGATGCGAAACGATGTGGCCCTGGCTCGCGCAGGACCGACATCAGGTCGTGCATGGAACCAGGCGCCGCCCAGATGGGGGGCCCAGGACATTACGCCCTGGGTGTTGACGAGGTAGGCGAGCTCGGTCCGGTTCTTGGCCTGGAGCTTCTTCATGATGTTGCGCACATGCACCTTCACGGTGTTGGTGCACATATTGAGTTTGTAGGCGATCACCTTGTTCGGCGTGCCGATCTGCAGGACGCCGAGGACAGCTGCCTCGCGCTCCGTCAGCCGGACCGACCCGCGTCCGCGCGCCTCGGCGGCCGGTGGGGCTGGGGGCGTGCAGACGATCCCGGCCGGGACGAAGCAGCCGCCGGCCAGCACCAGGGCGATGGCGCTCTGGGCCACCTTTACGGAACTCGTCATGGGGATGAATCCACTGAGTCCCCGTCGCATCGCTTCCGTGACCTGATGGTAATCCTCAAGTTCCGATAGGAGGACGACCGGAACGCCGGGACTGACGCTGGCGAGGGTCTCCAGCTCACTCTCCATCTGCGCGATGCTGCGATGGGTTGCGGCGATCACGACGACGGAGGCCGGGGCCCGGTCCTTGGCGGTCTTCTGCCAAAGTCCGACGGTGCAGAAGCCCAGGACCTGGGGCGCGTCGGCACTTCTCTGGATCTGGGAGATCAAGCTCTCCCGAAACAGGACCCGGGGGTCGATGATGACGAGGGTCGGTTGTTCAATCTTCCCAATTAGGATGTCGGATTTGATGTCCACAACCGGCATAGCTGAAGCCCCATCCGTGACATGTGACAATTATCTATCGGAGTGGAGCCTCAGAACCGCAGACCACCAATCCGGAGAATCCAGGCGTAACGGAATTAATACAGTTTTACAAAGAGCTAAATTCAGAATTTATGAATATTAGCGTTTGATAAATTCACAAATATATTTTTCTCTTCGATAAAATGGATCACCTCAAATTTTGACGAGTAAATTTTAGTTAGATAGCGATGCTGTCTCAGCGGTAGTTTTCCGTCCGGCCGCCACCCGCACCTTGGTGGCTCTGGTGGCTCTGGCCTCGACCCGGCCGCGCCTGTGGGTGCTCCTCGATCTGAACCGGGCTCAGGAGCGCGAAATCCCGATAACATCGTCGACGAAACGCTGCTGCGGCCCTTGAACGTCGAGCGCCTCAGCATTCTCCTGTCCTGGGCCGGGGAGCGCGCGGCGGCGTTGGCCGCACTGTGCCGGGCCGACGCGCTGATGCCGGGCACGCAGGAAATCGGTCGGATCATCCTGTTCGATCTCCTTCTTGCCAAAGGCCTGCGGGCGGAGGCTGCCGAGCGCACCGATTGGCGCAACAGATAACCTGCGATCGGAGCTATCACTAAAGAATATGGCTGATCATATGATGGTATAGCCCTAAATATCATTGATGCTAACTCAATCAGATTAGAGCGTGCTGCCGTTAGGCGCTATCGCTAATCCCCCCATCGCGATTGCCATAAATCTTAAAAAAATGACTAATATTATCTCGATTATTATTACAAATGGTTCTGATTTAAATTCATTCAAATAGGGGATTGCAATGCTTGAAGTCGTTCCAGACCGGACGGATCATCATCTGAGATCTTCGGAAACTGCGCATGCGTTGCATCTCTACGATGCGTCATCCGAGCACCTGATGCCGCAGGTCACGTCGACCCCGGCGATCAAACATGCGGTAGTAATGGCCGGTGGCAAGGGGACGCGGCTCCATCCCTATTCGGCGCTGTTTCCCAAGCCCCTGATGCCGCTCAACGACATGCCGGTCCTGGAGCTGCTGCTGCGACAGATGAAATGCGCGGGCATCACCGACGTGATCCTGGCGGTGAATCATCTCAGTCACCTGCTCGAGGCCTTCTTCCGGGACGGCGAGCGCCTCGGCCTCAACATCCGTTACCGACTCGAGGACCAGCCCCTCGGCACCGCCGGCGCCCTCGGCGCCATGCTGGACGACCTCGACGAGGCCTTCTTCGTCACCAACGGCGACCTTCTCACGACCCTCAGCCTCAAGAACATGATGGCTGCCCATCGGGAGGCCGGGGCCGACATCTCGATCGGCGTGTTCGAGCGCGAGGTGAAGATCGATTTCGGCCTGATCGAGATCGACGAGCGCAGCCGCATGACGGCCTATCGCGAGAAGCCGAAGAGCACGCACTTCGTCAGCATGGGGGTCTACGCCCTGTCGCGGGAGGCGGTCCGCCAGCACCTCGTACCCAATACCTACCTCGACATGCCCAACCTCATCGCCAAGGTGAAGGCGGCCGGCGGCGACGTGGCCTGCTTCCACGAGGATTGCGTCTGGCTCGACATCGGGCGTCCCGACGACTTCGCCCTCGCCCAGCAGATGTTCGTCTCGGATCGCAGCCTGTTCCTGGCCTCGTGACGCGATGTCGTCGCATCAGCCGGGCGGCGGCATCCTGATCAGCGGCGCGGGAGGCTTCATTGGCCGGGCCCTCGCCGCCCACCTCGACGGGCGGGGGCTGCCCGTCGCGACGGTCGGCACCCGGCGGGATGTCCGGGCCGAGCACTGGACCGTGGCGCCCGGGCACTGGAGCGTCGCGACCTGGGGAAAGGCCCTGGACCATTTCCGACCCACCACGGTGTTCCACCTCGCGGGCGCGACGCAGGGGACGCCGGAGGGATTGCAGGCGGTCAATCTCGGCCTAGCCCAGGCGCTCTTCGCTGCCCTGCGCCGCACCGAGCTGCGGCCGACCGTCATCGTGGCGGGAAGCGCCGCCGAGTACGGCGACGCCGTCGTCGATGGGGTACCGGTGCGAGAGGATGCGCCCTGTGCACCACTCACGGCCTACGGCCGGAGCAAGCTCGCCCAGACCCGGGCCGCCCTCACCTTTGCGGCCGAGACCGGGATCCGCGTGCTCGTGGCGCGGATCTTCAACCCGATCGGCCGGGGATTGCCCGGCCATCTCGCGCTGGGCGATTTCGCCCGGCAGATCGACGCGATCGGACCGGGCGGCGGAACCCTCGTCACCGGCGACATCGAGGTCTGCCGCGACATGCTCCTCGTCGACGACGTGGCCTGGGCCCTCGCCCAACTCGCCGCCAATCCGGCCGCTTCCGGAGTGGTCAATTTGTGCACGGGCGTACCCACCCGCCTCGGCGACCTGCTGGAGGGCATGATCCTGGCCTCGGGCAAGCCGATCACGATCGCCCGCGACCCGGCCCGTCTGCGCCGCGGCGAGCGCCGGGTCATCGTCGGCTCGCCCGACGCTCTGGCCGCCCTCGGCGCGAAGCCGCCGCGGCGCGACCTGCGCCAGGCCGCCGGTACGATGCTGACGGCTCCCCTGCGCGCCGCCTGATCCTGCCTTTCTGTCGTCGTAAATATACGTTCCTAACTATATTCAAACGTATCAAACTAAATATATGTCATAATTGAATCATCGAATATTTATATCGAATAATTCATTATTACTATATTTCATATGCGTTCGAAATCGGGTTTTAATTTGGGGATAGGCTGTGGGTAAAAAATATATTACATACGTTGCTGCATCTATAAAATTTCTTATGGGCGCAATACCCGCTTTCGCCCTGATCAAAGTGGATGCTGCAAAAATAACAGCCGGAGAGTTATGGGTTTTAGGATCTGTTGACGAGGAGAATTCTGAGATTGTCTTAGACGATAGGTTCGCTCATCGGACAGACGGGAAAGGAAGGTTTGAGTTTTTGATCGTCTACCATCCTGCTTCCTGCATCATATCACTGCGGACCTTGAGGCAGGTGAGGGAAGTTGTAGTCGGAGAATGTGGTCAACAAGGCATCCAAGCGCCAAGCCTAATCGGTCCAGCTGGACCGATGGGACCGATAGGTCCCAGGGGTGCGCGTGGCCCCCAAGGCGAGATGGGGATCATGGGGGAAATGGGGCCGTCCGGCCCTAATGGACTGCCCGGCTTTGAAGGATTGGAAGGACCGGTGGGTGTAGAAGGACCACGTGGGGAGACTGGTCCCGCTGGAGAGACGGGACCTCAAGGTCCAAGAGGCGAGCCTGGGCATATTGGCCTTGCAGATCTCCCTAGGCCTATTGCTAAGCCTAGCATTGCTAGAAGAAAAAGCCTTCTTTCGCCTGTGAGGCTCCCCAGGGTAGCACCCCAGCCTGCACCAAAGAAAAATTGGCCAGTCGAACCTTCCGAGGATTTAGCTGGAGGAGGGCCCAACGAGGGAGATCGCCATTGAAGCGGAACAGTTTTAGTTTCAGAAGGTGCCGCGCGATGGAAGTGCGTAGGCAAGAAAATGGACTAAGTGTGTAAGGATTACAGCTGTGCCAACTTGAAGGTGGGCATCCTGAATAGGAACTAGACCGATACCAGCGAATGAAACAGGTAATAGCCCATGCTTTGCGTGGCTTCCTGCGCCGCTTTCCTCTGAAAACCGGCTGGAACTGGCTCTAACGGCCTGACAGTTCCGCTAAATTCCCATATTTCGTTCTGTATAAAGCTCGGCACGGGGCTTTCCTGTGCGATGGCACAGCGCAAAGCCGACTGCCGCCTACGTGTAAAGACATTGTAGGTAGGCATAAACTGCACCGCCCTGCCTTGCACGGCCGTTTCGGATACGATGAGGATGGATCATGGTAGAGATAGAAGCGCAACTGACAAATGTTGATTCGATCGATATATTTTCCATCGAGAGCTCCTAAGTTTTGTAATTTTAATCTAGTGTAATAATTAAATGCCAATTGGCAGTTGCTGTCCCGCGCAAACTTAACGCAGCACGGTCGAACCAATGCAGAGCCGTTCGCGTAAGTGCGATTATGGCTCCTGTTGTTGCAGGGTTGCCCCCGGGTCTGCCCAACGTCTCCGCCCTGACGTCCGAACCCGTCCGCTGAAGCGTCGTCCGTTCATTCGTACGTCCGCTGTTTTGCAGCGGCCTTTACGGACAGTATCGTGGGCACCTTCAATGCGTCCGTGAGGGCATGCCCCTGCGGACGCGCTGCACCGCATACCCTTTGCTTTCGAGGATCAGATGAACGCGAACGCACAAGTGCAGAGCCCTACCGTGCGACTGCGCAAGGGGCCGACAATCCTACTACAGAGCGGAAACTACTTTGATTTCCTAGCGCCGGAAGACTGTAATTTCACGATCGAGGACATCGCGCACGGCTTGGCGATGATCTGCCGGTTTACCGGCCAGTGCTCGCGGTTCTATTCCGTGGCGCAGCATAGCGTTCACGTCACGGAGATCGTTGCACCGCCGCACCGGCTCGCCGGGCTGCTACATGACGCGGCCGAGGCTATGCTTGGCGACGTGTCGAAGCCCCTCAAGCTCCTCCTGCCGGAATATCGCGCCCTCGAAAAGCGGATCGAGGCGGTGATTTTCGAGCGATTCGGCGTGCCGGCCGATCTGCACCCCGACATCAAAGACGCCGACGTGCAAATGCTGGCGACCGAACAGCATCAGCTCATGCCCGACCGCGAGGGGCGATCCTATGCCGGCGGCAAAGAGCCGGCGGCGTGGCCGCTGCCGATCCTCAGCCCCGAGCAGGCAAAGGCGTGGTTCCTTGAGGTCTACGCCGGCCTTCGCGAGGAGGGCGGGCGGTGAAGCGATCGGAATTCTCGCGCATTCTGCGACAGATGGAGCACGTTCGCGAAGCCTCCTATGAGGCGGAGACCAAACGCGAGGAGAAGCGCCTCCTGGCCGAATACAATCGTCTTTCCAAGGCGATCCGCCCTTATTCCACGGGGGCGCAGAAGCTTGAGGAGGACACCCCCGAGGAAGCTGCCGGCGATCGTGCAGCATGGGCCGCGGCGCGATGATCCAGCAACCGACAGGCGGCGAGGTCGACACGTCTCCCGAAAGCGGCGGCGACCCGTGGGAGCCGGTGCGCCGGCCGAGCAGGCCAGACACGCCCGAGCGTCGGGTCTACCAAGAGCGCCTTGCGAGAGCGACCGCCCGCGCACGGGTCGTGATCAAGCCGGGCGACCGGATCAGCCGCAAGATATGCGGCGGGCGAGGCACCTTCACCTTTACGGGATGGGAGGGGGATTGGCTTTGCGGACGCACGGTATCGGACTGCGGCGCGATTAGCGTTTTGAAGGTCAACGGCAAGCGCGTCGACTTCGACGATCCGCCACCCCGGAGGACATGGGGCGCCATCCTTGAAGACATGAAGGCCGCGGACAGGCGGATAAGGGCTCTTTCGACGCCCTCAACCTAGTCCGCCGCACAAAATCTAGTAGTCGCGCAAACGGTCGTTTGATCGAAGCCAGAAACACTTTCCCGACGAAGCACAGAGAGCCAAAACTATGCCCGTATATGTGCTTGAGGCGGCGACGCTTCATATTGACGACGTCGAGATTGCGGCGCGAGACGTGTCAATCGGCTGGCCCGACCTCGGCCTATGGCCGGTGCCGGAACTGCAATTCCGGCTCGACGGCATAGAGAGCCCCGGCCGGATCGCGCACCTGTTCCCCGGCGAGAAACTGCAATTCCATCCCGGCCCGGCCGGACGTGCGCCAGCACCGCCGGCGAGCAGTTTCTGTGCGACCGGCAACAAGCGAACACGGCGCCGGCAGGCCGCTAGGGCTCGGACGGCAACCTAGACGAGCCGGACGAATAACCGTCGTTTTCCAGACACACGAGGAACCCATGAGCGGCAACGAAACCCCCGTCAGAGATACACAATCGCCGATCCTAGTTGTGTGCGGGTCGAGGCGGTGCGCCGACATAATGCTCCGCGAGCACGCTGAAGTAAGCCCGCGCCACCCACGCTTGAGGTACGCGGTTTGCTCTGAGAACCTTCGAGCAATGCCGCGCGGGACCTTGTACGTCGACCTGATCGAGGAGGGGCGCGACTTCACAAACGTTAGCAAGGCCGACCTTGACGACATGAGGGCCGTCGTTGCCGCTCGGGCCTATACTCGCCTGCCGCTCGATGGCCTAGCGGCCGAACTTGCGGCGTCCGACAAATCGAACGCGGCGGTCGCGTAGGCGAAACGGTCGTTTTGTCTACGTTGCCGCTCGATGCGAGTTGACGCTTCCTGCTCATAGAGCAAACTGCCTGCGATGACTGAAATCGGTCAGCCATTAGCATCGCTAAGACATTGTAATGATCTCTAACGTTCCAACCGCACAGGAACTTCGCGAAGTTGCGATCCGGACTTATTTCATTGCATGGAAGGAAGCATCTAAGCTATTAGAGGGAGTTAATTTATGGGGATACATAAACGTTACTTTGGACAATGGAAAACTTGTCGCCAGCCCCGGTGATGAGCTTGATCATCTGACCAAACAACAAAGTGAAGACAATTTCGCTAAATATGAAGCCGCACTTCAACCCGATATACATGCGGTTATGTCGCTAATACAACACAGCCAGGAACTAGCATTAAAAACCTTTATTTGCGAAATAAGCCCTTATTTACTGCTTTTGGGATCGGATATTAGACAATGGGCAAAAAGCAACACAGATTTTACAGATCTAAAAACGATTGATGCTAGCGATTTGCTTCGTGTTGTTTCGGCGATATGCGATAAACAGCTTTCTGAAAACTTCAAGCAAAAAATCGAAAAAATCCGTCGCGGCCGGAATAGTTACCAGCACTTAGGAAAACAAAAAGAGAGGATAGAAGTCATCGAACCACTAAAAATTCTCACGCAACAATATGTAGAGATGTTTCCAGAAAGAAATTGGCTTGAGGATTTCAATACCTCTCAGAAATCCGGCTAGATGATTTATTTGATAGCGATTTCACATCTAGAACGGCCGTTCTTGCAAATATTTCTGAGATTAGCGAATACGTGCCGGAGCAAATGTGGCGCCGCTTGTTGGGGTTTCAGAAAAAATCCCGGCTGCTCGAATGCACCGATTGCATCAGGGAAGCCCGCTTTGATAACCGAAATTTTTCGGCAGACACTATAGAGGTTTTGCCAGGATTAAATGAAGCTCATTGTTTTTTATGCCGACAGACGTTCAAGATAACGAAAAGCGAATGCAAGAACTGCGGCTTTGATCTTGCGCATGTTTTAGATGACGGAAGTGAGTTTTGCTTCCACTGTACTGATTGACGTAGAGTGGTCGAAGCAATTTGTGCAGGTCAGGAAAACGATCGTTTTGCTGACATGGATGGTTGCATACGGCAACGTCCGAGTCGGGTGGCAAGCGGAAGTTCGCCGAACGTCTGGATTACGGCTGAAGCGAGTGTAATCCGTCTTGAAGCTCTCTTGCATTTGTCGGATATCCTACAGTTGAGCCAGAGTTTAATCTTTGTTAGCGACAGAAATCTTGCGATCAACTACACGTTTATCTTGTGCGATTTGCGGATTTCATGGCGGCAGTAATGACAAAGCTTTATCTCGACTTTGACGATGGTCGTTCCCAGCTTAGGGATGAAGACGGCATCGACTATCCCGACAAAAAGGCTGCTCGGACTGAGGTTCTAAAAGTCCTCTCCGAGATCGCCAAAGATGCTGTGCCGAAAAGCGATCAGCAGGTGCTCACAGCAACGGTCCGTAACGCGTCCGGAGATACCGTATACAGCGCAAAGGTCACGGTGTCGGGCGGGTGGCATAAACCACGCCATCCATGAGGTTTCTCGTTTCTCAACGGCTATGACCTTCGATCAACTCCATACGATTTGCCACACAAGCGGAGATATTTGAGGTAACTGAAGCCTTTGGCCTTGCAGTCGCTTAGGTCGTCACACCGACCGGAGGGCATGGCCCAGGAGGGCACATGCTCAATCCGTTCATTCAGAAGCTTGGACGCCGTTTCGTACTCTCAGGAGCCGAAGAAAAGGCCCTGACGGGAGCGAGTGAGCGCCTTCGCGATGTCCAAGCTCGGACTGCACTTATCTTGGAGGGAGACGTGCCCGATCACGTCCACCTGATCCAGAAAGGCTTCGCCTGCCGCTACAAGGTGCTTCCAGACGGCGGGCGGTCGATCGTTGCCTTCCTGATCCCGGGAGATTTCTGCGACCTAAACGTGTCCATCCTTGGGACGATGGATCACTGCATCGGAGCGATCAGTTCCTGCGATGTGGTGCGTATTCCGCGCTCAGTCATGAATGAACTCAGTGGGAACTATCCGATCTTAAGCCGCGCCCTGCAGTGGGCTGGCTTGGTCGATGAGGCGATCCTCCGGGAATGGCTGGTGTGCATGGGCCGTCGTTCGGCCGACAAGCAGGTCGCGCACCTGTTCTGCGAGTTCCTGATCCGCCTCCAAGTGGTCGGCCTAGCGACCGAGAACAGCTACCACTTCCCCTTGACCCAAGCAGACCTCGGCGACGCCACTGGGCTCTCGAACGTACACGTCAACCGGGTGCTGCAGGAGTTGCGAGGTCTGAAGCTGGTTGTGTTCAAAGAGCGGCGTGTCACCCTACCCAACGTCGCGGCCATCCAAAGCTATGCAGGCTTCAACCCGAACTACCTGCACCTGCATCCGAAGGCTCCACCTTACCCCGCTATGTAGGGTATCAGACGTTCCCCCAGGGATAAGATCCCACACCCATTTGTTAAACTTTTAGTCGAGTACAGGGCGTATGGTGTAGCGCATCGCGGCCATACCCTCGGCCTTCCGCGCCTGTGAGACCTCGTGTGCTCCCGCCTGCTGCGCGCGGAGAGTCCTATGCCTCGCTACTTCTTCGACATCCATGACGGCCAAACACTTCGCGACGACGAGGGTATGGAATTCGCGGGTCCTGGGGAGGCGGCTCAGCACGCAAAGACGGTTCTGCCCGAGATTGCAGCGTACGAGGTGCCCAAGGACGGCGAGCATCAAGCCTTTTCAGTGCTGGTGACGGACGAGGATGGGCATCCCATCTACTCGGCCGCCGTGACGTATACCGGCACATGGCTGATCCGATGACTGAGCCTCCCCCGATCGAGCGTCGTCGCTTCCCTCAGTATTGCGCCATCCTACTGGACACGGACGGTCATGTCGCGACCCAGATCCCCATTACGGCATCCGACGATGAGGAAGCCAGAGCGAAGGCAAAGGCCCTCGTAGATGGGCATGCTATCGATTTGTGGGACGAATTCCGGTTCATCGAGCGGTTCGAACCGCCTCAGACCCTTCCGTAAACTAAGGCTATCGCAACAGCGTTAAGTTCACAATTGATGAACCGCTTTGCGTCAGTTCGGGTCGTTATAGCTCGACGGCTCGAAGGTCTGAGTAGGGTCGATAGCAACCTGAACGATATGTCGGATATCCGATCGTTTTCCTGGCATCGTAGACCGACCCGGTTCGAACAGCCGAAAACCGCCTTCTTCTCGTCGGGAAAATATGACCGGATTTCTATTGCGGATTAAACGCACCTGATTCAGTATCCCGACATGCTTGTCGGATATGCCCGCGTCTCCACCCTCGACCAGAACCTCGACCTGCAGCGGGATGCGCTGACCAAGGCTGGATGCGAACGCCTGTTCGAGGAGAAGAAGTCCGGCAAGGCCGGGACCAAGCGCCCCGAGTTCGAGGCGGCGCTGGCCTACCTGCGGCCGAGCGACGTGCTCGTCGTGTGGAAACTCGATCGGCTCGGTCGCTCCCTCGTCGAGATGATGCGCACCATCGACAGCTTGCGGAAGAACGAGGTCCACTTCCGCTCGCTGACCGAGCAGTTCGACAGCGACACGGCGCATGGGCGCTTTGCCCTGCAGATGCACGGTGCCATGGCCGAGTACTTCCTGGATCTGAACCGCGAGCGCACCATGGAGGGGCTGAAAGCGGCCCTGGCGCGAGGACGCAAAGGCGGACGGCCCAAGAAGCTTAGCGAGGCTGACATCGAGGTTGGCCGCGCCCTGCTGCACTCGGGCACCATCTCGATCGCGGCCATCGCCAAGCGGCTCGGGGTCAGCCGGGACACCTTCTACAGCTACTTCCCCCAGGCACGCACCCGCAGCCAGGCCGCCGCGGCTGCGGCAGCACGGCAGGACTGACCCGGATGCCGATCCGGCGCGAGCACCGTTTCTTCTATCCGATCGACTGGCCGCAGCTCTCGGCTGTGATCCGCTTCGAGCGGGCCAAGGGGCGGTGCGAGGTTTGCGCCCGTCCGCATGGGCAGCGCGTCTTCCACCTCGGGGACGGTCGTTGGTGGGATGGGGAGGAAGCCTCTTGGCGTGATGGAGCCGGACGCTTCATCTGTCTGGCGATCGGAGCCGATGATGTCCTCGGACGGGTGCGGACCACGAGGGTAGTCCTGGCCACTGGCCACCGCGATCATGATACCGCCAACAACGGGCCCGAGAACCTCGCCGCCTTCTGCCAGCGCTGCCACATGAACCACGATCGCGCTGAGCATCAACGCCGTCGCTGGCGAACTCTCTTTCGTCGTAAGGCGATAGGTGACTTTTTCAAAGGGCCGTATCAGAGCATCTGACCCAAGATGTCCGACGCCATGGCCCTTTCGTAAATCGAAGCGCTATCTAAGAAGTGATGACGCCTATCATGCGCGGAAAATTCATAGACAAACAAATTTGCCTTGAACAATACGCTGACATATACGATGCCTTTGTCTTGGCTCTCCACACCCAGATGTTAGCATGTCAGACAGCACAGACAACCAAGCCGTCGATTTCGTTGCTCTCGCGAGTGACATCGTCGCCGCGTATGTCTCGAACAATTCCGTTCCGACCTCTGAACTGCCGAGCTTGATCCAGGGCATCCACGCTGCGCTCACACGGCTTGCCAGCGGAGCGGCCGAGCCCGCTCCGGAGGAGATCCACGAGAAGCCGACGCCCACGCAGATCCGCAAGTCCGTGACGCCGGGCGGTCTTGTCAGCTTCCTTGATGGCAAGACGTACAAGACGCTGAAGCGTCACCTGACCGGCCATGGCCTCGATCCACACAGCTATCGTCAGCGCTACGGCCTGCCGGCCGACTACCCGATGGTCGCTTCGGATTACGCCGCCCAGCGTTCGGCCCTGGCAAAATCCATCGGTCTCGGCCGGCTCGGCGATCGCAGCGAGGAGCCACAGCCGAAGGCCAAGGGGCGTGGCAAGGCTGCGTAGGCCTCGACCCTCTTGCAAGGCGGCCCCCTCGCGCAACCACCCTCCACATCAAGGATGTTTCCGAACAGTCGAGCTTGCCTACTCTGCTGCGGAATACGTTGGCGATGGTTGCGAACGGTGCCAGAAATCAGGGCTCGGTCAATCGATACCGAGGTTACTCGGCATCGCCGCTTCTGACACACGAGAGCAGTCGAACAATCGTAGCTTGCTAGGGTATCCCGTCCGCGAATTGGCTGGTCGAGCCGGTCAGGAAGTGGTTTCGACGAGTGCGATACACCTATCCCCATGGAGGCGTGCGCTGTAGTTCGGGAGGCCCACACGCCCGGAGGCGTGACAGTCGATGTGCTCGGGCGACTGGTATCCAGGATTGGCCAGTCGACTCTGCCC